>CAZJKI010000007.1:0-32218 GCA_964546685.1 uncultured Caldisericum sp.
TATTATAAATCTTATTTGTAAGAAATCACTGTCCCCCAAGAAATAGTTGTTTTACCTTTACTATTTTCCACTATTAATTCTCCATTGTCTGTAATATCCTTTGCTATCCCTTTTATGATTTGATCGGTCTTTATTACCACTTCTTTGTTTATAAAAATTAGGTTTTTTTTATATTCCTCCTTGAAATGTCTAAAACCTCTTTCTAAAAATATATTATTAAGATTTTCCTGTTCTTCGATGATTTCATTAAAAATTTTACTTTTGTCTAGCTTTGTTTTTTCGTCTATAGAAATTGCGGTATTTTTAATTTGATCAGGCACCTTATTTTCGACATTAATTCCTATTCCTATGAACGCGGTAGATCCTTTAATCTCAATAAGAATTCCAGCGATCTTTTTCCTTTCAACGAGTATGTCATTTGGCCATTTTAATTTAACAGATTTTAAATATTTCTTTAATACTCTCATTATTGGAATTGAAATGTAGGTGGACAAACCAAGTGGGGTCGTTATCTCCATTGCTTCTGTAAACCAGAGGCCTCCTTCGGGGGAGTGCCAAACTTTTCCATGCTGGCCTCTTCCTGCCTTTTGAATATCAGCAACGACAATAAAAGGTGGTTCAATGGCTTCAAAAAGTTTTTTTGCAAGGTCCATTGTAGATTTAGTTTCGCATACTTTTATAATTGTTCTAAAAAATTTCATACTCATAGATTTATTTTATCATTATTCTTTGAAACAAAAAAATTTTTGGTATTATAAAAGTGTGATAAAAGTTGCTATTATTATAACAAGCGATACAAGGAGTAAAGGAATTAAAAAGGACGAGACTTTACCTCTATTTAAAGAATTTCTAAATAGTCCTGAATGGGAACTTGTTGAAACATCAATAGTCCCTGATGAAATTGAGGAAATAAAAAACAAAATATTGTATTACTCTGACGCATTAAAAGTCGATTTAATTTTGATAAGTGGAGGTACGGGCTTTTCTAAAAGAGACGTAACCCCTGAGGCGACTGGACTTGTTATAGAGAAGGAAATTCCTGGTTTCTCTGAAATCATGAGGGTCGAGACTTTTAAAAAAACTAAAACTTCTGTATTATCAAGAGGTATAAGCGGAATAAGAGGAAATAGCATAATTATAAACTTACCAGGCAATCCTCAAGGGGCAATTGAATCTTTATCCGTAATTAAAGATATAATTCCACATGGATTTGAAATTCTTCATGAAAAAGGAGGAAACCATGGAAGAGATCCTTAGGGATTTAAACAAAATTGAAGGCATTAAAGGTGTTGCAATAGTGAGTAGTGAGGGATTGATAGTCAATTCTTTTCTTCCATCTTCTATAGATCCTGATGCGGTTGGTGGTATGTGTGCGAGTAGTTTTAGAAATAGTGCAACAACAGCAAAAGTCCTTGAAGCCGGAAAAATTAAAAATATGATAATTGAGACAGATTCTGATTTTATTATTTTCACTCCTATTGGAAATGGTTTTCTTGCAATTATATCTGATAAAAGCCTTAACCTTGGATATCTTAGAATAAGAATTGATAAAGCGGTAAGGCAACTTATGGAAAAAATGATCGGGGAGGAATAATCTTCAAAGTTTTTTCACAATTGTTGTTATAATTTTAATTGTGGAAAGAATAATTTTTTTTGACGGTGCGGAAGAAATTGGCGGTACAAAGATTTTAGTAGAGTTAGGTAACGTTCGATTTTTTCTTGATTTTGGGTTAAATTATAAAAGAAGGGGTTTATTTTTCGAAGAGTTTCTAAACCCTCGTGTTTCAAATGGTATTGGAGACTTCTTTCATTTGAATTTAATTCCTAGAATACAGGGGATATACAGAAGAGATCTTTTGGAAAGACTTAATGAAGAAGGGATCAAAGAACTCGGAAACGTAGATACTCCTAACTATATAGATGCAGTTTTTATAACCCATGCTCATTTTGACCATTCTGGTTACGTATCATTTTTGAGGGATGATATACCCGTATTTATGTCTGAAACTACGATTAACCTGATGAAAGCCATGGAAGAAAGCGGAGTGAGTAACTTCGAAACCTCTATTTTTAAATACATAAAAAGAAACTCTGATTATAATTCCAAAAAAGAAAGGTATGGAACACATGATATAAGAATCATTGATAAGTCCCTAAATTTAAAAAATGTATATATAGAGCCATATCCCGTAGATCATTCTATCCCGGGAGCCTACGGTTTTGTTATAAAAAGCTCTGCTACTATTGTTTACTCTGGTGATTTAAGATTACATGGGAAGAGGGCATCAGAGACTGAGAGTTTTATCCAGAGTGCAAGAAATTCTTATCCAGATTATCTGATTATCGAAGGGACAAATTTTAGAGAGATGGAAACAGACGAGTTTTGGACAGAGCAAAGGGTGTTTGACGAAGCAGGAAAGGTTATTAGAAAAGCAGAAGAACTTATCTTTGCGGATTTTTCAATAAAGGACATAGATAGGTTTATGACATTTTTTGAGCTTTCCGTTATAAATAATAGGAAATTTATCATCACATTAAGAGACGCTTATTTAATAAATTCTATGAGAAGTATGGGTTTCAATGTTCCTGATTTAAATGATCCGAATCTGTATTTTTATTTTGAGAGAAGAAGAACCGGCACTTATGACGATAAAGATTATCCGGAAAAATGGATTAAAGATATTCTTTCAAAGATTGATAGAAATAAACTTTTAAAGGCAAAAGATATACGTAATAACCAGGGTGATTTTGTTTTTGTAATAAGGTTTTTTGATCTGCAGGAGCTAATCGATTTACATCCTAAGGTAGGCAGTATTTATATTCACTCCTCTTCTGAAGCTCACACAGAAGAACAAAATATCGATGAAAAGAGAATGGATAACTGGCTTAAAGCTTTTAATCTTTATCCTAAAGTTCATTTACATGCTTCTGGGCATGCTAAAAAAGAAGATATAATAAGAATTATAAATGACATTAATCCAAAATTTGTTTTACCTGTCCATACTGAGAACTCACAGGGATTTTTAAAATATTTTCCAAATAAAGTAAAAATATTAAAGAATTTAAATGAAATAGGACTAAATTAGGAGGTCAAAATGGATGATTTAAACCAAGAGGTCCAAAAAGTTAAAAAACCAGAAAGGAAAAGTTGGGTTCTTTTTTTAATTGTCGGTATTATAATTGGGAGTATTATCGGGGGCATACTCGGGACTTATATTGTTTTTAATAATCCTTCTGTTTTTCCATGGTCGAAAGTTAGCCCCACAAACCAAGTTAACCCTATTAATAGCGGGTCATTAAATGTTGGGGAAGAAGGAGCTTTTTTCCAAAGTGCAGTAGAAAACGTGGTACAGTTAGTATCTCCGGCTGTAGTGAGAATTGTTTCCACTCAAGAGGTTTTAAATCCTTTCTTTCTTCAAGTTGTGCCACAGCAAGGGCTCGGTTCGGGCGTGATAGTACAACCAGATGGACTTATTTTAACAAATAATCATGTTATTGAAGATGCAAATAAAATTGAAGTTACCCTGACCAACGGAAAGACTTATAGAGGAGATGTTGTAGGAGCAGATCCGATTAGCGATGTCGCATTAGTAAAAATTAATGTAAATAATTTACCTTATGTAAGCCTCGGTGATTCTTCCGCTCTTAAAGTAGGGCAATTTGTGGTAGCAATTGGTAACCCATATGGTCTTGACCATACCGTTACCACAGGCGTTATAAGTGCGCTTGAGCGTAACGTGGATGTTAGCGGCAAGACAATGTATGGAGTAATACAAACAGATGCTGCCATTAACCCTGGAAATAGTGGTGGACCACTTGTGGATTTGAACGGAAATGTTATTGGAATAAATACCATGATTTATAGTGGTGCCCAGGGTCTTGGTTTTGCTGTTTCTTCAGATACTTGTAAAAAAGTTGTTGATAATATTCTGGGAAAAGGAGCAATGAAATGGCCTTATCTTGGAGTACAGGTTACAACAATGACACAGGATATTGCAGATAGCGAGCAAGTAGAGTTTACAGAAGGCGCGATTGTAATTAACGTTATATCGGGCGGTCCTGCTTCTAAGGCAGGTATAAAAAAGGGAGATATAATCGTCTCAATGGATGAGAAGAAGGTAACTACTGCTGATGAACTTGTTTCGGCTATTCGAGCGCATAATGTAGGAGATAAGATTTCACTTGAAATTGTTAGACAGGGTAATATAGATAAAATTAATTTACAGGTAGTTTTGGGTGCCCAAAGTTAATTTTCTTGTAAAGAAATATCAGGAATAGGAAAAACTCTTAATTCTAATTCAATATTTGTTGAATTCAGAAAGTTAAGGTATGTTTCCTTTAATTCTCCGGGATTCAAAAAAGTTTTAATAGTAGCTTCGTAAGTGGAGTAGCCTTTCTTGAATTCTTCGGAAGATACTGCAGGGCCAAGTATTTCGACCCGGTCTTTAAATTGATTTTTAATCTTGTCGAGAAAATTTTTTAAGGTTTCAAGTGAACCTTCTTTTCCAATAGCATTTATGAGAATTAAGTTTTTGTATGGTGGGTATCCTAATTCCTTTCTTAAGTATAATTCTCCTTTATAAAATCTTTCAAAATCAAGCTTTTTAAAAGTTTTTACAGTATAATTTTCTGGCAGGTACGTTTGCACAATAATTTCTTTTCCATTCATCTCGGTTAGCACTTCAGAAAAAATTCTCATTGTATTTCCCGCGGAGTCAAACATGAAATGTTGTAAAAATGTATCAATGCTTACGAAACCAAATAAGTTTATGTTTGAGAGAGTTAGATTGGATATCAAAAATTCGGTTCCAATAAAGATTGTTTTTTTAAAATTCTTTGAGTCAGTTGGTTTTTTGCTTTTTTTGTCGCTCATTAGCTCTATTAGATTTGTATCAGGTAGGATTGTTTTAATTTCTTTAGACAGTTTTTGGATTCCTCCTCCAAAATAATGAATATTTATACTTCCACACCGAGGGCACCTTTCGGGAATGTTTTCTTCATGGCCACAAAGAGGGCAGAAGAGTTTTTTAGTTTCTATATTTAAATAAAGAGAGCTTTTGCATACCGGGCATCTTAAAATGTATCCACATTCTCTACACATAATAAATGTTGAATATGGTTTTCTGTTTATAAGCATTGCAATGTTACCATTTTGATTCAGTATATCCTTTATTCTTTTTTCAAGATAATATGAAAGCATACTTCTATTTTTTCTTTTGAATTCTCTTCTCATATCGATAACTTTTATTGAATTAGTAGTTCCTGGATAAGAACAGTTATTAATTAAACCTTTTTGAAACATATAAACTATATTTTCATCTGGAATAGCAGATGAGAGGATCAGGTGGATTTTTTCGTTATAAGCTCTTTTTATTGCTACGATTGTTACATCAAAATTGATAAACTTCCCTGGTTTCAGATATTTTGAGTTTGCTTCTTCAATAATTATAGTTTTTAGATTTTGGATATCAAGAAATAAAGAGAAAGGTGTTGTGAGAATAACTTTTTTGCCTACTTTTATTTGTTCGATTAATTGTAATTTACCTTTTCCTTCCCATACCGCTAAATCACTACCAAACGCGTTTTCGTAAATGTCTTTAACCCTATTGATTAAAACAATTTCAGGGAAAATGACTAAAGCTCTTTCTTCTGGATCTAAATTTTTTTTAATTCTTTCAATAATTTTTAAACTTCTCTTTTCAAGACTTTCTCCACAGATTGTTTCTAATTTATAAAAATTAGTTTTGTTATCTTTTTTGAAATACTGCTCTGAGATTATATTTTTCTCGATAAGAAGGTCTATTACATTTTTGCCATCCTTTACTCTCTTTATTAATGTTGGTTCATCAAGAATTTTGTTATAAGAGTTTAATAACCTTTCGCATACTATGATTGCCCTTTTCTTGTAGTTGTTCTCGATTTGGTTAATTGTTTTGAATATATTTTCACGGTCATCCGTGTTAAGCGTCAGAATTCTTGATTTTGTAACAAGTTTTATGTTCCTGAAGGCGATAATACCATTTTTTTGAAATTCTGTAAGATATCTACTTAAATTGCTTTTAAATTTTTTCTTTAAAGAGTAGGCCGACATAAATTTTTTCTCTAGAAGAATTTTTACAAGTTCTTTTTTAATCCCCTTTGAAGAATTATATATTTCTTCAAGTCTTGCAATATTAATTGATTCTATGAGTTTCTCAATCCTTGTAGATGCGGTGGTTCTTATTAGTTTATTGACAAGGGAATGTAATGGAATTATGAAATTATTTGAGGTAAAAAAGAAAAGCTCATATATTTTTTTGCTGAAAAGTGGCTCTTCAATGATTTCAATAACTTTTTTTACTTTAAATTCGGGAGGAGTTTTCGTAAGCCGTAAAATGAGTCCGGCATGAAGTTCATTCTTCTCTCCGAATGGTACAATAACCCTTGCACCAACTTTTGCTTGTTCAGAAAGCGAAGAAGGAACTGAATAATAGAAAAGGTCTGTTTTGGGACTCACCCTATCTATTACAATTCCTGCGAAAATTGGATTATCCAAGTTTTTTTAAAATTTCTTCTTTAATATCGGTTTTTTCCCAGGTAAATTCTTTTTCATTCCTTCCAAAATGACCATAAGTTGCTGTCTTCTGGTAAATCGGTCTTAATAAATCCAGTTCTCTGATAATTCCCGCGGGCGTGAGATCTACAAGCTCTAATAAGGCTTTTTCAATTTGTTCATCGTCTACTTTTCCTGTGCCAAAAGTATCAATCATAAATGAAACTGGCTTTACTTCACCTATTACATAGGCAATCTGTATTAGACATTCTTTTGCAATGCCAGAGGCAACAACATTTTTAGCCAGATATCTCATCATGTAAGTGGCGGACCTATCTACTTTGCTCGGGTCTTTTCCTGAGAACGCCCCGCCTCCATGTGGAGCCATTCCCCCGTATGTATCTACTTCGAGCTTCCTCCCTGTCATTCCCGTGTCAGATTGTGGTCCCCCAATGACAAATTTACCTGTCGGATTTATGTGAAATTTAGTTTTATTTGTTAAGATAAATTCAGGTAATACTGGTTTTATTATTACTTCAATAATTCTTTCTCGTGCCTTATCTGACATATGGGAGAGATCCTTTGGATCTAAGAGCTCTTCTGTGTGCTGGGTGGAAATAACAACATCAGTTATCTCAACAGCTTTTTTCTCTTCGTATCTTAAAGTAATTTGAGCCTTTCCATCTGGGCCGAGAAAAGGGGAAATATCTTCTGGTGTTCCTGATTTTCTTACTTTTGCAAGCTGTAATGTTAAATTGTGTGCAAGTACTATTGGAAGCGGCATCAATTCAGGAGTTTCATCTATAGCGTAACCATACATAACTCCTTGATCTCCAGCCCCGCCTTTGTCGACTCCTTGTGCAATATCTGGTGATTGTCTTCCCACTGCATTTAATACTGCACACGTTCTATAATCAAAGCCGTATCTTGGAGAATTATACCCTACTTCTTTTATGGCATTTCGTGTGATATCGGTTATATCAACCCATGCTTTGGTGGTAATTTCTCCTCCCACAATTACCAGCCCATGAGTTACATAAGTTTCGCAAGCAACTCTTCCGAAGATATCATTTTTTAAAATCTCATCGAGTACTTTATCTGATATTTGATCTGCGAGCTTATCTGGATGTCCTTCTGTGACAGATTCTGTTGTAACATATCTTTTTCTCTCATTTCTTACCATTTTTACCTCCTGCGAGAAATTCTTTTAAAAATATTAATATCTCGTGAGCGATAACTTCTTTTTTCTCGTTTTCTATATTTTTTTTCCTTCCAAATTTGTCAAACATTATTACACTTCCTATATCTTTCCCGATATTTATTTCACGGTTTGCTATTACTATGTCCATATTTTTTTCATCCATCTTCTTTAGCGCATTTTCTTCAAGATGTTCAGTTTGCAGAGCAAAGCCCACGACAACCTTGTTTCCTTTTTCTTTCGACAAACTCCAAAGAATATCGGGAGTTTGAATGAGTTTCAATTTCATCTCTTTTGATTTAGGTATTTTTGAAATTGAAATTTTTTCTGGTTTAAAATCAACAGGGGCTGCAGCCATAATAAGAATATCACACTTTTTGAAAGCTTCTTTAGTTGCCTTTAACATTTCCTCTGTTGTTTCTACCCTCTGGTACTTATCTATAATAGGTACATTAGTAGAGATTTCCCCGGATATGAGGTGTACATATGCACCCATTGCTTTTGCAACTTTGGCAATACTTGTGCCCATTTTCCCGCTAGAACTGTTTGTAATGAATCTTACGGGATCGAGATATTCCCTTGTCGCGCCTGCTGTGATTAATAGTTTTTTCCCTTTTAAAAGTTTATCACTGTAATTGAGGTAATTTATTATTAATTCAACAATTTTATGAGGATCTTGTAGCCGTCCTTTACCTGTTCTAAAATCTGCCAGAAGACCTTCATCTGCTTTAATAAAGATTATGTCTTTCTTTTTTAAATATTCAATATTATCAACCGTTATAGGGTTTTGGAGCATGTTCTCGTTCATACAGGGGGCAATAAAAATAGGCTTTTTTGATACGAGAACTGTTGTGAGAAGAAGGTTATCTGAGATTCCTGCTTTTATTTTAGCAATAATATCCGCGCTTGCCGGTGCAATAAGTATACAATCTGCCCATCTTGAAAGAGAAAGGTGAATCGATACCCCTTTCTCATCGACACTGAACTGATCGTCGTCTGTGAAAACTTTTTCGGCCCCCAAAGATTCAAAAGAAAGTTTAGTAATAAATTTTTCTGCAGCTTTGGTTAATATAACCTGTACTTTTTTCCCTTCTTTACGAAGTTCTCTTAAAATCTCAATCGCTTTATAAGCTGCCACACTTCCAGTTATGGCAAGTAGAACGTTATTTTTTATCTTGAGTCTCCTTTAATAGATTTTTTTTAACCTTTATAAGAAAATCTCCCGCATAAAATGGGTTGAACTCAGGACTTATTTTTGATAAATTTTTACCCTCGCCAAGGATCATCTGAATAAGTTTGTATTTATTTTTTTCGGTGCTTTTCAAAAGTTCCATGTAAAGTTCACTATCTTCCATATCTTCACCTCTAAGTTTATAAGTTTAAATAAATTTCGTTTAAAGTCAAGGATTTTTAGGCAGGTAATCTAAAGGGTTTACTGCTTTATCACCTACATATACCGAAAAATGTAGATGAGGCCCAGTTGACCATCCTGTGTTATCCGAGTATGCTATAACTTGTCCTTGTTTTACTATATCACCTTTTTTTACTACGAAGGATTTTAAATGTGCATAAAATGTCGAAACTTCTGAACCGTGAGAAATTATAATAAGATTTCCGTATCCTGTCATCCAGCCCTGATACGTGACTTCTCCATCAGCAGCTGCTAACACTTTAGTGCCGGTTGCAACTGCGATATCAATACCTTCGTGGAATTCTTTTCCGCCCCATAGAGGGTTTATTCTCCATCCGAAAACTGAGGTTATTTCTCCCTTTAACGGCCAGATGAGCCCGCCTTTTAGAACAAGTTGGGACTTTCTTGCTTCTTCAATTAATTTCGCGATCAAAGCTTTTTCTTTATTGATCTCTTTTTCTATTTCACTTTTCTTGTATAAAAAATAAGTCTTTTTTTCTTTTAAACTTTTCAATAAATTTGACTTTATATTTACTTCATCTTCAAGAATGCTTTGCTCTTTGATTTTTTGATTGAGAAAGGTTGTTAAATCGTCTTTATTTTTTTGAAGTTCGTTTTTTTCTTTCTTGAGTATCTGCCTATCCATTTGAGCTTTTTCCATCAAAGAATTACTATATGAAGAAATATAAGAAATGTATGATATGCGTTGTTGTATAATAGCTGGGTCATTTCCTTCATAAAGAAGTTCCATTGTGGAAATTTGAGAAAGTTTATAAGAAAAACTCAGGAGTTCTTCAAGTTCGCTTTCCCTAAGGTTTATTTCGTTTTCCCTTTCTTTTATCCGTGTTTCCTTTTCCGAGATTTCCTTTTCCAGGGCTGAAATTTCGTCCTCTGTGTCATTTATATTATTCGAAACTGTAGTTATTTCATTATCAAGATTATTAATGAGATTAGTTATTTCTTGAGAAGATTCGGTTATTTCTTTAATGGAATTTTTAATTTTTTCAAGTTCTGATTGGTATTGTTCAAGTTTTTTCTGTTCTTCGTCAATGCCAGAAAAAGCTTTTTTTTGTACAAAAAATACAGTCAAAAAAGAAATTATTATGACAAAAGTTAATAGTCTCTTCAACTGACTCTCCTCAAAGGTAAAAGACTTCCAAGAACACTCAAAATTAAAGAAAATACAAGCAAAGCAAGGAAAACGTATAAAATGTTTATAGAAAAATATGCACTTGAGAATGGTAGTAAACCCTGGACTATCGAATCACTCCAGATATTGATTTTTTGTAATATTAAAATAGAGATAGCCCACGCGATAAAAGAGAAGAGAGAAAATAACAATATAAACGGAAGCTCAATAAAGCCTTTGTCAGCACCTATGAGATTTAAAATTCTTATTTCATTTTTTCTGAAATCAATAAGAAAAGAAGTAGAACTCTGTACGATGAATATAAACTCTGCTATGACCACAATCAAAATTGAAGCGAAGAGTGTCCAGAGAAGTTTTACGAGATTATTAAGTTTCTTTGCCGTATCTGCAGAAAAAACAACTGAATCAATATCAGGGAAATCTTTTATCAGGTCCTTAATTCTTTCACCCGATGTAAGATCCTTTATTTCCACTTTAATTGTATATGGTAAGGGATTTCTTTTAAGAGAGCTCATAATGTCTTTGTATTGTGGAAAGACATTCAAAAAATCTTCCATTGCTTGTGTGCTTGTTATTAAAGAGACTGATTTTACCCCATCAATCGATTTAATTTCACCTGTTGTATTCGTTATCTCTTCTGGTGTTGAATCAAGTTTAAAGAATGCGGTAATATTAAGTTTACTGGTGACAGAAAGTGAGCTCTGGAAAAGTTTTGTACCAATTATATATGTTGAGCCAAGCGTCACTATGCCTATAGTCAAGAAGATCACAGTAATAAAAATAATCTTCTTACTTTCTTTAAATAAAAGCAAAGTTTGTCTTATTATGTAAAAAAATCTAAACATAATCTTTATTTATTATCCTTCCTCTATGTAGTTTAATAATTTTTTTAGGAGTGGAATTTTCGTCTAACATGTGGTGTGTTGACATTATAACAGTCGTGCCCTTTTCATTTAATGCTTCTATATAAGACATTATCTCTACTGCAGTTCCTTTATCGAGATTTCCAAGCGGCTCGTCAAGGAGAATTACCTCTGGATTTGTTATTATTGCTCTTGCAATTGAAATTCTTTGCTTTTCTCCTCCCGAAAGCTCACTTACAAGTATATACATTTTATCCTTTAGTTTCATTGCTTCAAGAATTGTGGATGATTTGTTTAACATGCTTCTAAAGCTTTCACCGCGGAATTGCAAAGGTAGAGTTATATTTTCCAGAACAGTTCTATCCTCGATTAGCATAAAATCCTGATAAGATAGACTTATCTTTCTTTTAAGGGCGTGTGAGGGTATCTTTTTTATATCCATTCCATTGTATTTTATATAACCATAAGTAGAAGTCTCTTCTCCGTGCAAAATCTTTAGTAGTGTTGTTTTACCAGCTCCCGACTCTCCAGAGAGATAAACAAAATCGCCTTTTTCTATTCTTAAATTTATTTTTGCAAGCGCAGTAGTGCCGTTCGGGTAAATTTTTTCAAGATCCTTTATTTCAATCATATTCTCTCCTTAGACGATTTGAATCCCTGCCCTATTATTTCTGATGCATCTCCAATTATTATAAAACTTTCAGGATCTATTTCAACTGTAAGTTTTTTAATTCTCGATGTCTCTGTATGAGGTATTGCAATCATAAGTATTGTTTTAGATTCCCCCGTGTAAGCTCCTTTTGCTTTTAACTCGGTAACTCCTCTTTCCATTTCTTTTAATATTGCATCTTTAATTTTCCCCGGTTCACTTGTAACTATTAATACCGTTTTGTAAAATCGAAAACCTTCTTGAGCAAGGTCTATTGCATAGTTACTTATCAATGCAGCAATTATTGAATAAAGTGGTATGCTTACGCTTTTAAAAAAGACACCAGCAAGTATTATTATTGAGACATCAATAAACATTAGGCTTTGCCCGAAAGGAAGACCGCTATAATCATATACGATTTGTGCAAGAAGGTCAGTACCACCGGTAGAACCAAAGAATCTAAAAATTATTCCTATGCCTGCTCCCATTAAAAATCCACCATAAATTGCTCCAAGAATGGGTTCTGTTTTTATTTGAGGGACAAATGGAAGGGTGAGGTCTATTAAAACTGAAGAGAGTATGGTACCAACAATAGCTCCAAAAAGAAATTTAATTCCGAGCCTTTTGCTGCCTATAACGAATAAAGGTATGTTCATGATTATAAGCAAAGTGCCGATTTTAAGGATAGGCGTGAAATGATTTATGATAATCGCAATCCCTATAAAACCACCTGGAGCAATCTGGTTGGGCTGTATAAAAATATTTACGCTGAGAGCATAGATGAGAGAACCTATAAATATTCCAAGTGAATTAATGAGTATGGTTTTTATTGTTTGCTTCTTATTTCTGAGTTTTGAGATACGCCCAGATGAATTCATCGATTTCCCCTTCCAAAATATCATTGATTCTTCCAGTTTCATAATTTGTTCTGTGATCTTTAACAAGTTGATAAGGTTGTAGAACATAAGACCTTATTTCGTTACCCCATTCTGCTGATTTAAATTCACCTTTAATTTCTTTGATGGTTTCATTTTTTCTTTTCTTCGCAAGAACTAAAAGCCTTGATTTTAGTACTTTCATAGCCATTAATTTGTTTTGAGTCTGAGAGCGTTCGTCCTGGCATTCTGCGGTAATTCCTGTTGGAATATGAATAATTCTAACTGCTGTCTCTACTTTTTGTACATTTTGGCCACCGTGTCCACTTGCTCTAAAAATGTCAATTTTTAAATCTTTCTCATCGATTTCTATATCCTCTATTTCTGCAAGTTCCGGAATAACCTCAACAAGTGCAAAAGAAGTATGTCTCCTTTTATTTGCATCAAAAGGCGAAATTCTCACCAGTCTGTGAACCCCTGCTTCTCCCTTCAAAAAACCATATGCAAACTCTCCTTTTACGTGAACTGTTGCACTTTTTATACCAGCCTCTTCTCCCATGTTTTTGTCCAGGAATTTTGTTTCAAAATTTTTTCTATCAGTCCATTTTAAATACATTTTTAGAAGCATCTCTGTCCAATCCTGGGCATCTACTCCCCCAGCTCCAGACGAAAATGATAAAAAGGCATTTAAATCATCATAAGGGTCAGATAGGTACCTTTCAAACTCCCAGTTCTTAACTTTTTCTTCTGCATCTTTAATGATTTTTAAAGCTTCTGCGTCCATTATTTCGCTGGTTTCTTCGTATAGTTCTCTCATCGCTTCGATATCTTCTTTAAGTTTTTTTATTTTATTGAATTTGTCAATCTCTTTTTTGGTGAAGGAAAGAAGTTTTATTTTTTCTTTTGCATCTTCTCTTTTCCAGAAATTTTCTGAAGAATAATCAATTTCGATATCTTTGAGGATGTTTTGTTTTTCCTTTAACCAGTTATAATCAAGAGACTCATCAATTCTTAAAATGATCTTTTCAATTTCTCTTTTTGTTTCATCAGAGATCATAATTTCCTCTTCTTTTTCAACTTCTTTTCGAGTTTTCTCCTTTTTTGCCTTTCTTCCCTCGATATAGATGTTTCCTGTACTCTTTTGTCTTCCTGTTTTTCTTTCTCGTTATTTTGTTTAGTTTCCTCTTTCTGGATTTCTATTCTTAAAATAGTCTTTACAGTATCCTCCTCTATTCTGGCCATCATATTGTCAAATAAATCGTGGCCTTCCATCTGGTACGCCATTAGAGGATCCTGTTGACCATAAGCTCTTAAGCCAATTCCTTCTTTGAGATCGTCCATTGCATACAGATGGTCTTTCCAATTAGAGTCAATCATTCGTAGTAATACATATTTTTCAACCTTTCTCATTAATTCTGGGCCGATATATTGTTCTTTTTCTTCATAAATTTTTGCGGCATTTTCCAGTACATCATTCAAAATTTGCTCTTTTGATGTATTTGAAAATGAGCTAATATCAAATTTGATTTTTCTGTTTAATGTCTGACTTAAAGCATTTTCTAATTCAATTAGTCCCGGTTCTTCAATTTCTGCATTTTCGGGGTAATGGGCGGAAAATATTTTTTCAATGGTGTCTTTAAGCATTTCTATTACTTCATTTTTGACAGATTCTTGTTTGAAAATTTTATCTCTCTCGCTATATATAATCTCTCTTTGTTTTTCAAGAACATTGTCATAATCAAGTAAGTTTTTTCTTATGCTAAAATTATAAGCCTCGACCTTTTTCTGGGCTCCTTCCATTGCTCTTGAAAGTAGAGGATGTTCGATGGGTTCGTTTTCGTCGATTTTTAGTGTTGTTAATATTCTTTTTATTGTATCTCCACCAAAAATTCTCATCAATTCATCTTCCAGAGATATATGGAACTGAGATTCTCCAGGATCTCCCTGTCTGCCAGATCTTCCTCTAAGCTGGTTATCAATTCTTCTTGCTTCGTGTCTTTCGGTACCTAGAATAAATAACCCTCCGAGGTTAGTTATTCCGTTTCCTAATTTTATGTCAACGCCTCTTCCTGCCATATTTGTTGCAATTGTGATCATTTTGTGTTGGCCAGCATCCTTAATAATCATTGCTTCTTTTTCATGATACTTTGCATTGAGAACATTGTGCGGTATGTTTTCTTTTTTGAGCATTGTAGATATTCTTTCAGATTTTTCTACGGATCTTGTCCCGACCAGAACTGGCTGCCCTCTATCATATAGTTCTTTTATTTTTTTTACTATTGCTCTGAATTTTGCATTTTCAGTTTTGAAAACAATATCAGGACGATCGACTCTTATAACAGGCTCATTGGTGGGGATTTCGTATACATTAAGATCGTATATTTCTTTAAATTCATCTTTTTCAGTTAAAGCCGTGCCAGTCATTCCCGCAAGTTTTTTGTACAGCCTGAAATAATTCTGAAAGGTAATCGTTGCAAGGGTTTGGCTCTCGCTTTTTACGGCAAGCCCTTCTTTTGCTTCTATTGCCTGATGAAGACCGTCGCTATATCTTCTTCCAAACATAAGCCGTCCTGTAAATTCATCGACAATTATAACTTCTCCATCTTTAACTATATAATCAACTTCATTATTGAAATAATCTTTTGCCCTTAATGCCTGATTAATATGCTTAACCATCTCTACGAATCTTTCATCGTATAGATTGTCTATGTGCAGCATTTTTTCGACCTTATGAACTCCTTCAGTCGTTAATGTATTGGTTTTGAGTTTTTCGTCCCCCTCATAATCAACTTCTTTTATCAGGTTATCTGCAACCTTTTTTGCTGTATAGTACATAGAAGTTGATTCTTCCGAGGGACCTGAAATGATAAGAGGAGTTCTTGCTTCATCTATCAATATGCTGTCAACCTCATCTACAATCGCATAATATAGTTCTCTTTGCACTATTTGTTCAGGTGCAAGAGCCATATGATCTCTCAGGTAGTCGAAGCCATATTCATTGTTTGTCCCGTATGTAACGTCGCTATTGTAAGCTTTTCTTCTATCTTCATATGTTGAATCGTGTTGAATTAATCCTACGGTAAGACCCAGGAATGAATATATAGGACCCATCCATTCGCTATCTCTTTTGGCAAGGTAATCATTCACGGTTACAAGATGGCTACCGTGTCCTTGTAGCGCATTAAGATAGAGCGGCATAGTTGCAACAAGCGTTTTTCCTTCACCCGTTTTCATTTCTGCAATGTCCCCGTTGTACAAAACAATTGCACCAAGGATTTGAACATCAAAAGGTCTCATATTGACAGTTCGTTTTGCAACTTCTCTTACCACTGCAAATGCTTCAGGTAGGATTGATTGATCTTCCTCTCCTTTTGAGAGTCTTTCTTTGAATTCGGCAGTTTTTGCTTGTAATTCTCTATCGGAAAGCTTGCTTATTTGATCTTCAAATGAATTTACGACACTTACTATTTCCCAGTATTTTTTAAGGTTTCTTTTTACCGGGTCAAAAATATCTAAAAGCATGTCAAAATTTCAACCCTGTGGTTTTATAAGACCATAATTTCCGTCTCTTCTTCTATAAATAACATTGTATTGATCTGTTTCTTCGTTCTTGAAAATAAAGAAATCATGATCAAGCAATTCAAGTTGTAGTATTGCTTCTTCTATGTTCATTGGTTTTATTGGGAATGTTTTTACTTTAACAATTTTAGGGCCTTCTTCAACTATATTCATTGCAATAGCTTTTGTTTTATATCGTGGATTTTTAAAATGTTCGTTATATTTTTGAATTTGAGTCTTTAACTTGCTTATATTTTGATTAAGTGCTTTATCAAGCAAGTTACCTTTACCAACTGCTCTGATCAGACGCCCTGCTACGTATAGTGTTGTTTCAGCAGAGTATTGACCTCTTTGCTTGTTTAAAACGACTATCGCCTTTTGAACATTACTGAAATACTTTTCAAGTTTGTTTAATTTTTCTGTAACTTCCTTTTCCAGATGCTCCGGTAGGACGTTCAAGCCTTTTGATGTAATGCTAATTTCCATTTTTATCGCCTCCTAATTTAGTATAGTTTAAATTGCGTTTTAACACAAATTCTAAGTTTTGTATATCCTTTTTACTCTTTTGCCTATCCTTGTAACTATTTCATAATTTATTGTGCCAGTTTTTTTTGCAATTTCTGAAGCAGTAATTTCTTCATTTCCCTGCTTTCCGATAATTACGACTTCATTTCCCGGGTGTATGTAAGGAAAATTAGTTACATCAATCATAGTTAGATCCATTGTTATATTTCCTATGATTTTTGCCCTTTTCCCTTTTATTAGAACTTCTCCTTTATTCGACAAGCCTCTTAGTAAACCGTCTGCGTAGCCAACAGGGATAGTAGCAAGTAAAGACTCCTTTTTTGTAATAAAAGTTTTTCCATAACTTATTCCTTTACCCTCGGGCATTGTTCTTGTGAAAATTGTTCTTGCTTTAAAACTCATTACTGGCTCAAATTCTACTTCTTTATCGTTAAACGGGGAAAGTCCATACAGTAAAATACCAGGTCGAACTGTATTAAAATAGCTTTCCTTTAAATTCAGAACCCCCGCACTATTTGCTGCGTGTATAGAATCAGGTAAAAACTTTTCTTTTTTAAGTAAATCCAGAATAGTTCTAAAAAGGTTCAATTGCTCTTTTGCATAGCTAAGGTCTGAATCTGCTGTCGCAAAGTGAGTATATATGCCTGTTATTCTTATGTTTTTAAGTTTTTTAATTTCCTCGACAGAGTCAACAACTTCTGATGGAAATAAACCAAGTCTACCCATCCCGGTATCTACGTTAATTTGTATGTTTAATGTTTTTTTCCCATTGTATTCTTTTAATCTTTTTAAGAATTTTTTGTCGAACATAGTCACTGAAATATCATTTTTTGCAGCAATCTCGAGTGTTTTAGGATAAATATATCCAAGTGTTAAAATTGGAATTTTGACTTTGCTTTCTCTTAGATTTAAAGCTTCCTCAAGTGAAGCAACCGCGACACCAAAAATTCCTTCTTTTTCTAAAACTTTTGTTACTTCTTTTGCGCCATGTCCATATGCATCTGCCTTAACAACCCCTATAATCTTACAGTTTCCAACAATTTTTTTTATTTTTTTAAAGTTATTCCTGAGTTTTGTTAGATCTACCTCTACCCAAATTGGTCTGTTAAATTCCATTGAACCTCCTTGAAAAAAACCTATAAAATTATATCATTATTTAAATTAATTTAAAGAGGAGATAATGAGAATTCTTATAACAAATGATGACGGTATTGAGTCTGAAGGTATCAGGGTGCTTGCATCTTCAATGTTAAGTCTCGGTGAAGTTTTTATTGTTGCTCCTAAAAACCCACAGAGCGCTGGGAGCCACGCAACTACTCTACATAAGCCTTTAAGGGTCGAGAAATATCCAATTAATGTTGGAGAAAAAATTTCACTGAGGATTTCAGGCACTCCTGCTGATTGCGTTCTTCTAGCTATAGATGAGCTTATTGAAGAAAAAATAGATGTCTTGGTATCCGGAATAAATAATGGACCAAATTTAGGTTATGACATAATTTATTCTGGAACCATTGCAGGTGCTCGTGAGGGAGCAATTAATGGCATCTTATCTTTTGCTTTTTCTATTGATGCATTTGAAAATCCAATTTATTCTTATGCAGGCAAATTTGCTCCTTTATTTGTAAAGGCTGTTTTGGATAGAGGTATAAATGAAAAGATTTATTTTAATTTGAATTTTCCAAACCTTTCGGAAGAACATATTAAAGGTTATAAATTTGTTAAACAGGGCAGGAGAGAATACATCAATCGCGTGAAAATAGGCGAAGATCCTTTTGGTAAAGAATATTATTGGATAGGAGGAAAGTTAAAGCCAGACACGCAAAATGATACTGATGTAGATGCAGTAAAAGAAGGCTTCGTTGCGATTACTCCGTTAACGTTAGATTTTACTGATTATGAGATGCTTACTTCTTTAAGTTCGTTAAAAATTAAAATGCCCTGATTTTTTAAAAACTTCCCTTTTAGTGCCTGGCACCGGGTGGGAAGTTTTTCCTTTCTCACAAAGTTATCAAATCGTGAGTTATCTCGGTTAAGTTAATATGTTCTTCCTTAGTGACTAATATTGTATCTTCGATCCTTATTCCATATTTTCCTTGAAGGTAAACTCCAGGCTCAATGGTTATGATCATATTTTCTTCGAGATTAAATGTGGAACTTTCATTTACAAGGGGATTCTCGTGTATTTCAAGACCAACCCCGTGCCCGAGGCCGTGAGTAAAATAACCCCCGAACCCTTTTTCTTTGATAAAATTCCTTACAATTTTGTCAACATCCGACGCCTTTACCCCACTCTTAACGACGTTTCTTCCAAGAGTTTGTGCATCTTTTATAATTTCATAAATTTTTTTGAATTCAGCTTCAGGTTTACCAATAACAATGGTTCTTGTTGTATCAGTAGCATACCCTTCATAAAATAATCCAAAATCCACAACAATTGGTTCGTGTGCTTTTATTTTTTTATCTGATGCAACTCCATGCGGAAAAGCTCCTCTCATGCCAGAAGCCACAATTGTATCAAATGCGGGTTTTTCGCCTCCATTTTTCCTGAATCTGTATTCAAGCTCGGTTGCAATATCTTTTTCGGAAGCCCCCTCTTTTATCAAGGGGAGGGTTTCATTGAATGATTTTGTTGATAATTCAAAAGCTCTTTTCATTATTGCAATTTCTTTTTTGTCTTTTACGATGCGTATTCCTTCAACTAAATCAGTCGTAGGTACAACTTTCAGGAAAGGAATTGATTCAAGAGAAGAATATAAAGAATAGTTTATCCTTGATTTCTCGATACCAAGCCAATGAGTCTTTTTGGTTAAGAGCATTTGTTGCAGGAATACGGAAATGCTTCCTTTATATTCCAAAACAATTATGTTTTTGGCAACTTCAGTTTTTGCTTGATCTGTAAACCTTGAATCTACTATTAGATAAACTTCTTTGTTTAACCCAAGTAAAAACCCTTCTTCTCCTGTAAAATTAGAGATGTATCTAATGTTGGGAATTCCCGTAATAAGGAAAGCATCAATATTATTTTTGTCGATAATTTCAAAGAACTTATTTAATCTATTCATCCTTTCTTTTACTCAAAAGGGTTTGGTTTTCCTAAGGCATCTTTTGGTGCAATGAGTGCAGGAACAGTCATCTGCCTCTTTTCAATTTCAGTATTTATGAAAGCAATATTTCCTCTTTTAACCACCGGTATTTCTGCAGGCATATGAATTTTCTTTGGTTCAAAGATTTTTGGCAATAGATAAAAGTTCCAGATAGCAAATAATGCAAAAATTATCAAAATTGTAATAATCGTACCGTTTGAAATATTCCTTTTGAAGCTTCTTTTTATTCCTTTTTCTTTCATTTTATCACTTCCCCTGATAAAGGTAAATTATACCTTTTATTGAAAATAAGTACTTTGCCTCGCCAGTTTTTGAATCTTTTGTGTAGTTGATATTGAGATTATCGAGTTCTGTTACTTGTGGAAAAGATTTTAAGGAGTCTAAAAATGATTTTGCATTATCAAGTTTTTGACTTTCAAACGAGACGTTGAAAGAAATATTGTTTTCATTTTGTCCGCCTTGAGTTTTTTTAGGGAAATTTAATTGTGTTATTGTCACATTGTTTTTCTTCCCGATTATTAAAATTTCTTCACCATAAAGAAACTCATCACTTTCGCTTGGGAAAACACTTGAAAGCTGTGTTATTCGTGCTGTAAAATCAGAAATATCATTTTGGATAGTTTTAATTTTTTGTTGTGCTGTTAATAAAAGATTTAATCTTTCCTCTTGTTTCCAAATTTCATCATTTAGGGAATTAAGTCTTTGTAAATCAGGCTTTATGATATACCAGGAAAACGCTAAAATTACTATTACATATAAAACAACCATTAGAATTATTTTTGTTACTGGCTTTGCTATTTTTATATCAAGTTCTCTCATTTTTTTATCTCCTTCCATTGAAAAGAGATTTCAAATGTTGCATATTCGGGTTCGCCTTGTTTTGTTTTTGAGACTCCCAGTGGAATAGTATAATTAACTACTTGAACATTGCTAAAGTTTTCGTTAGATTTAATAGAATTCACAGTCCATGCCAATTTTTGCAAATCGGCTGTGTGGCCTGATATAGTAATCAAATTTTTTGTTCTATCTGTCGAAATTGTATCTATAAAAGCTTCTTTTGGTATAGTACTACCGATCTGGTTGATAATATTATTCCATGTTATCTGCGAGTTTATAAGTTTTTCAAATGAACTCTCATACGAGTATACTTTTGCACCAAGCTGGTTTCTTCTGTTTAAAGTGTCTTCAATATTTTTTAATGATGCGATCTGAAGGTTTACATCTTCTAAATGGGCATTTTTTGTATATATCTGGTATTTCAATCCTCCATAGAAAAGAGCAACAATAAGAAAAAGTAGAATGCCAATTGTTATGATTTGACGATTCTCCTTTGATACTCGTTTTTTTCTTTTGCCGGGAAGGAGATTTATATCTACTATGTTATACATTTCTCACCCCTTTTTATATGTTAAAACACCTTTTACTTGCTCTTGTGGAACTTTCTTTTTGGAAATGTTTTTTAACGCGTGTCCTCTTAGGGCGAGCCCTGTTGCAACAGAAAACATTGGTGCCATCTCGAATAAATATTCTTTTGTAAATAAGTTTGGATCAAAGCGAGCAATATTTGTAAATAACCTGTTTACTCCTGAAGGAAAACCAACCATATCTTCAATAAATTTTTCTATACCCTTTATATTGGCAGAGCCACCTTCAAGAAGAATAGCAGTATCCATCGATTTCCCGTCATTGAACTTATTGAAGTAAAAATTAATTGATCTTTTAATTTCAAGGGTCAATCCATCGAGTAATGTTAATGTAGCTTTAGTCAGGGGGTTTTCTTTAGTGAGATCTAATTCTTTTATTTTTAATTCTTCTGCTTCCTCAAAACTTTTACCAAGCGTGCTTGCAATAGAATCAGTTATTTTTCTTCCCCCTGTTGGAATTGTTCTTGAAAACCTTACCATTCCTTTATCGACCATATTGATCGACGTATAATTATAGCCTATATTAATAACAGGAAAAAGAACATCATTTTCAAACGAAAAATTCGGATCAAAGCGAAGAAGTCTTAGAATTGAAAATGGTTCCACTTCCAGTGCTACTGGGTCAAGATTTGCCATTTTAAACAATTCTGCAGTTAATTCAACAACTTCGAGTGGTGCAGCTGCTATAAGGATGTTTAATTTTTTTACCCTTCCGCTTTCTAAAACCTCACTTAGAATTTGATAGTCAAAAACTGCTTTGTCAAGAGAAAATGGAAGAAATTTTTCTATTTCCCATTTGATTGCTTCATCTAATTCATTTTCAGGGAGTGCATCCATAATTATTTCTTTAACTACTACAAGTTGACCAGAGACATTTGCAACAATTTTATTCCCTACAAATGAATGAAATGATATCAGTTCTTTTAGAATTTCTACAATTTCTTTAGTTTTTTCAACTCTTCCTTCTACAATAGCACCCTCTGGGACCGAAAGAACGCCAAAATTTACAAGTTTTAAAGAATTTTGTTCTTCTTTAAACTGGGCCATTTTTATAAAGCCTGATCCTAGATCTACTCCAATAACAGGTGCCTTCCTATTTCCATTTAACCATGCACACATATCTAACCTCCTTTATTTTACGGAAATTTCAAAAATTTAAAATACATTTTTAAAATTTCAAAACCATAAATTGAAGTAATGAATGCTGCAATTGAAAGAAATGGACCGAAGGGTATGGTATCTTTTCGTTTTCTCTTTCTTACGATGATCAAAGTTAATCCTGCTATTGAGCCAATAATAAATGAAAGTATAAGGGTTATTAAGCTAAACTTAAAACCCAGAAATGAACCAATCATTGCCCCAAAGGTTAAATCTCCCCACCCCATCCCCCCTTTTGTTAATAAAATGATAGTTAGGAAAAATGCTGCCATAAACAATAAACCATAGATTGATTCAAGAAAAATACTTTTGCCATAAAATACAGAGAATATTATACCGGTAATTAATCCTGGTATTACGATTATGTCAGGGACTACCCCTTCTATTAAGTCTATTGCGCCAGTTACAATTAAAAGGCCTGAGAAAATTACCCATTTAATAAATAGAAATGACCAGTCAAATTTTTGAAAAAATAAAATAAAAATTAAACCTGTAGCTAATTCAACTAAAGGATACTGGATAGAAATCTTAGATTTACAGTATCTACATTTTCCCTTTAATAAAATATAGCTTAGTACTGGAATCAGATCGTACCACTTTAGCTTTGTTTTGCAAACAGGGCAATGTGACGGAGGATTTATTATTATTGATTGGTTTTTTGGTATACGGTAGATAACTACATTCAAAAAGCTCCCAGTTATTAAACCAAGGACAAATACAATAAAATAAGATAACCGAATCACAAAAACTGGTGTATACCCCATTGACAAATTATACTCGAGTTTAGAAAAAATTAAAATAACTTTCACTTAGTGCAAAATTGATAAATTAAATATAATGTATTGGTGAAAAAGATGAGAAGAAATTTCAATTTTATGCCGATTAGTTTTCCTTTATTCGTGATTTTATTATTTCTTTTATTCTTGCTTTTGCCCCTCCTTATCTTTTTATATACAGGGGGTATTGTTGCTGCCTTTTCGAGGCTTGGTTTTTCTCCCGGAGTTGGTTTTTTGCTATTTATTTTGATACTTGTCGGCAGTACTATTAATATCCCCATCAAAGAAGTAAAAGCTGAAATACCATTTGTTCAGAATAGGATGGTTAATTTTTTTGGGGTAAGTTACAGAATTCCTGTTGTAGTCTCGGAAAATATAGTAGTGACGATGAATGTTGGAGGTGCTCTTTTACCGGTGTTAATTTCTGTATACGAATTGTCGAGAATGCTTCTTTCAGGACACTTTTTTCAAATTTTGATCACCATTGTCGCTGTAATTATAGTTACGCTATTTTGTTATATCTTTGCAAGACCTGTGAAAGGAGTGGGCATAGCAATTCCATTTTTCATTCCACCACTTATTACCGTTCTAACTGTATTTTTATTAGCTAGAGGCAATGCTGCTTCTGTTGCTTATATTTCCGGAACATTAGGAACACTTATAGGTGCAGATATTTTGAATTTGAATAAAGTAGTTGGACTTGGTGCACCTATTGTAAGTATTGGTGGAGCAGGTACATTTGACGGAATATTCATAACAGGTATACTATCAGTATTGCTAATTTAATTTGAGCAGGAGGAAAAATGAGCAGTGTTTCTATATTAACAGCCATAATAGCAGGATTTTTATCTTTTATCTCTCCTTGCGTGTTACCTCTTATACCCGCATATGTTTCTTATGTTTCTGGTGTATCCCTTGAGGATTTGAAAGCAGACGAGAGAACTTCCCAAAGCGTTATTTTTAATTCAATTGCTTTTGTCTTAGGTTTTTCAATTATATTTATTATTCTTGGAGCTTCTGCTTCTGTGATCGGGAAAATGCTTGCTGGAAATAAAAAAATATTTGATCTTATTGCCGGGATAATAATAATTCTCTTTGGGGCGCATACAACCGGAATTATCAGGTTAAATTTCCTTAATTATGAAAGAAAGACACAGATAAAGAAAAGAGCGCCTTCTTTTTTCAATGCAATTCTTCTTGGCGTTGCGTTCAGTTTTGGATGGACTCCATGCGTTGGTCCGATACTTGGTGCAATACTTGCGCAGGCAAGCACGTACGACACAATGAGTAAAGGTATTATTCTGTTGAGTTTTTATTCCCTGGGGTTAGGAGTACCTTTTATTTTAACGGCTTTTGCGGTAAATAAATTTTTTGTTGCATTCAAGTCAGTTAGAAAATATTTTAAGCAAGCGGAAATATTTGCAGGTTTGTTGCTTATTGGTCTCGGCCTCGCTCTTGTCTTTGGGATAGGTCTTCATACATGGTACATCTTGGGTGTAATTCTTTTATCCTTTAGTGTTTCAGTTCTTTCGCTAGAAAATATACATTTAATAGGCTTGTTTAGTCTTTTTACATTTGTTATATCATTAGTCTTAATAGCAGGAATAAAAGTGAATTTCGAAATAATTTCAAGTTTGATTCTGGCTTTAATTGGAATTTTTCTTATTTCAGGAATCAGAAAGGGCTTTAAAAATGAGTGAATTAAGAAAATCACGCGTTCAATCTGCAATTGAAAGGGAGGTTTCAAATTATCTAAGAACCTTGGACAATCCTTTGCTTAGAGAGATCCTTGTTACTCATGTAGAGGTTTCGAATGATCTGCACTATGCAAAAATATTTTATACAGTTTTTGACAGAGAAAATAAACTAACCGAAGTTATGAATAGTGTATCGAAAGTTTCCAGGAAAATTCAGAGAGATCTTGCTTTTCGCTTAAAGGACATGAGAAAAGTGCCTCTGGTTTCGTTCCATTTCGATCTTTCAATTCAAAAGGGAGACAGGGTATTAAAGATTCTTGAAGACATTCAAAAAGAACTTAATGAAAAAGATGAATGATATTTATAAAATTTGCAATATTTTCAGGAAATACAATAGTTTTGCTCTTTTTACCCATGTTAATGCTGACGGCGACGCTATAGGTTCTCTTTTAGGCCTTGGAAATTCTCTCAAACTGGCTGGTAAAAAAGTTTTATTTAATGTTCCCGAACCCGTACCTTTAAAATTTAATTTCTTAAAAGGGTATGAGCTCATAAATAAAAATCTTGGATCCCTTGATCAGATGGAAGTAGGAGTTTTGCTTGATGCAGCGGGGACAAGCCGAATTGAAGATTTAGAAAAAAATCTTGAGCTTTTTAGAATAACTATTAATATAGATCATCATGTATCAAATGGCCACTTTGCAATTTACAACTTTGTAGATGCAGCTGCCCCATCAACAACTGTTCTTATTTTTGAGATACTAGAAAGATGTAAATTCCCAATAGATGAGGATATAAGTAATTCTTTATTTGTAGGGCTACTGACCGATACAGGTTCTTTCCATTATGCTAATACGGGAAAGCTTGCTTTTGATACAGCTTCTAAGTTGGTTGATTATGGCGCGAAACCATCATTTGTTGCGAACATGATTTTTGAAAGGGAAACTCCGGGACATTTAAAAACCCTTGGCACTTCTCTTTTAAGACTCACTGTGGAGAATGGAATTGCATACTCCTTTATCACACTTAAGGATCTTGAAAAATTTGATGCTATAGAAGAAGATACTGAACGTATTATTGATGTGCTGAGAAGAGTTAAGGATTCAAAAATCGTGCTTCTTTTTAAGGAAACAAAAAAAGGAGAAGTAAGAGTCAGCCTGAGAGGGAAAAATGGAATGAATGTAAGAAAGATTGCTGAACATTTTGGAGGAGGCGGTCATGCAGGAGCGGCCGGGTGCACTCTTGAATCTTCGATTGAGGATGGAATAAAACAATTATTAAAATATATTAAGGAGCATATCAACAATGAAAGCTAATAAAATTATAGGTTTTGTAGTAGTTGTAATAATTCTTTCCATAATTATTTTTTCTTTATTCAGAATGCCTGGCATTAAGAAAGAGAACCTTGGTACAGATAATTCTATATCTCTGATAAAATTAGAGGGCGAGATTGGTAGGAGTTCTTTAACTTCATCTTTCATAACTCCTGAAGAGGTAAAGACTTTGCTTGAAGAAGCAAAGAAATCTTTATCCAGAGGTTTGGTAATAAGGATAGATAGTCCTGGTGGAGTTGTCGAACCGACTGAGGAAATTTACGCTCTTATCCAGACATTTAAGGAAGAGACAGGTAAAAGGGTTTATATTTCTATGGGAAGCACAGCTGCTTCAGGGGGGTATTATATTGCCTGTACAGGTGATAAGATTTTTGCAATGCCGTCCACTATCACTGGAAGCATTGGAGTTATCATACAACTTATTGATTATCAGGAGCTTTTAAGCAAAATTGGAATTAAAGAAAAAATCATTAAAAGTGGAACTTTTAAAGATATGGGTTCTCCTACAAGATCGCTTACAGGTGAGGAAGAGGTAATGTTTAAAAACATAATAGAAGAGGAGTATCAAATGTTTCTGAATGTCGTATCAAAAGGTAGAAAAATTGATCTGGATAAACTTAAAGAGATTGCTCAAGGTCAAATATATATAGGATCGCAAGCAAAATCAATTGGACTGATTGATGAAATAGGAAGTCTTGAGCAAACAATTAATTCCCTTGCAAAAGATATTGGAATTATGGGAGAGCCAGTGATTATTGAGCATAAAATACCGAAAAGTATTTTTTCGATTTTCAGTTCTATATTTAATTCAAATGTAAACCTTCTTAAGGGATTAAAACCCTTTGAAATTCAATATATTTTGGTTACGGGAGATTAATATGCTTGAAACTTTTGAGTTATTCTGGAGAGTTATTTCGAAACCTGATGAGGCTTTTCAGTATATTAAAGAAAGAAAGCCTTTGTACGCAACAATTGCATATCTTTTTATTTTTGGTGTAGTTTCTTATTTATCATTTTATATTTCAATGGAGTATTTCCTATCATCAAAAGCCGCCGAAACCCCTTCTATTATTAGTGAACTGCAAAGAAGTTTTTCTAGTGTTTTTTCTAATTACATTCATTCGCCCTCGATCGTAATTATATTAATTATCTTGCCTTTTGTTTTTACTTTCTTGACTGCAGGAATTTTTTCACTTGTTGGTGAATTTTTTACAAAAAGAACAAATGGAATTGCTCTTTTTGTTAGCTTTACTTTTGCGTCGGTCCCATCACTTATTAGTAAGGCAGTAAGCGCTTTTACAATGAGTTTATTTGGATTCGAATTGCCATATTATTTTACTATTTTATTTATAGTATGGGGAATTATTCTTTATATTATTGCTATTGGAAAAATATTTGAGGTTAACAAAGGAACTGCGCTTGGTATATTTTTCATACCAATTATAGTTGTAATTTTATTAGGCATAGTATATTCTGTCTCTTTGTTTAATATTATTTCCCCGCTTTTGCAATCAATTCCTGGAGTTTAGCATTGAAGGACTTCTTAGCGGAATTGAACGAAGCACAGAAAAAAGCAGTAACCCTTAATGATTCTTCATTATTAATTTTTGCAGGCGCAGGTTCAGGAAAAACAAGGGTGATAACTTATAAAATAGCTTATTTAATTGATGTGCTTAAGGTTCTTCCTTCTCGTATCCTGGCAGTGACTTTTACTAACAAAGCTGCTACAGAAATGAAAGAAAGAACAGAGAATTTACTTGGTAGTGAAATAAAAAATCTTTGGATTGGCACTTTTCATTCAATCTGCGCGAAAATTTTAAGGAGGGAGATAGGAGTAATTGGTTTTAAGAGCAATTTTACAATACTGGATGAAGAAGATTCTGAGCGTGCAATAAGAGAAGTAATGAAAAGGCTCAATATCGACACAAAGTATCTTGAGCCGTCAACTGTTAAAAATTATATTTCCAATGCTAAAACGAATTTTATCAATGCCGAGGAATTTAAGTTGCAAGCCAGAGAATATATCGAAAAAGTTGTTTCGTCTATTTATACTGAGTACGAGATATTTCTAAAATTAAATAATTCTCTTGATTTCGATGACCTTATTTTCCTCACAGTTAAATTGCTTAAAGAGCACGATAACGTTTCTTATTATTATTCGAACAAATTTAAGTATCTTCTTGTTGATGAGTATCAGGATATAAACTTGATGCAGTATGAACTCATCAAATTGCTTTCAAAGATTCATAAAAGATTAACCGTTGTGGGAGACGATGATCAAAGTATTTACTCTTTCCGAGGCGCAAGCGTAAAGTTTATTGATGAGATACAGGAAGATTTTTCGGATTTAAAAATTTTAAAGCTCGAACAAAATTATAGATCACCACAGGAAATTTTGAACACAGCCAACAGGCTTATTAAGCATAATCGGAGCAGAAGCAACAAGCAACTTTTTTGTGAAAAGAGCATATCTGAATCTGTAAACTTCTACGAGGCTATGGATGAAATAGATGAAGCAAGATTTGCTGTCAATAAAATTGAAGAACTTACTCGGAGTGAGGGAAGAAAGTATGAAAATTTCGCAATACTTTACAGAACAAATGCCCAGTCAAGAATCTTTGAGGAGTATCTTATAAGCGAGGGAATTCCTTATCAGGTTATTGGTGGAGTACGTTTTTACAGTAGGTCTGAAATTAAGGATATAGTAGCCTATTTATCTTTGATTAATAATCCAGATGATGATATAAGTTTCAGGCGCATCGTTAATACTCCTCCCAGAAAGATTGGGGAAGCGACTATTTCCAAAATTGAAGGTATTAGTATAGAAAAGGGTATTTCACTATTTAAATCTCTTGATATTCTAATTAACAGAGATATTGCAGAATCTTCAAAGAAAAACTTAAAAAGCTTTTTCGAAATTATCAAGGACTTAATTAAGGAATCAAAAAAGCTCAGTTTGACGCATATAGTAGAAGAGATTATTTCAAAAACTAATTTTTATAACTATTTGATGGGCAAAGATAAAATTGAAGGAGAATCAAGAGTTGAGAATGTAAAAGAATTTATTAACATGGTCAGTGAGTTTTCTAAACAATCAGAAAAACCAGACCTTGCGAGTCTTTTGACTCAAATTTCTCTTGTGGCCGATATAGATGAAGCAAAAGGGGGAAATAGAATTTCTCTTATGACTCTTCACTCTGCAAAAGGACTTGAGTTCCCTGTAGTTTTTCTTGTTGGTCTTGAAGAAGGCTTTTTACCACATTACCGCTCTTTCGAATCCGAGAAAGATATCGAGGAAGAGAGAAGACTATGCTATGTGGGTATAACACGAGCAAAAGAAAAGTTGTTTTTTAGCTATGCTTTACGGAGAAGTAGGTTCGGTTATTTTGGGCCTACCAAACCATCCAGATTTTTAGAAGAAATAAATATTTCTGAGTTTATGAGGGCGGAAAGGAGTGTTTCCTCTTTCCCGATTAATCCAGGAGATCATGTTTTGCATAAAATTTGGGGCATAGGCAAAGTTGTTGAGGTACATCCTGAATCTGAGATACCTTATGCTGTGATCGATTTTTTGAAAATTGGGATAAAGAAACTTGATTTAAGATATGCGCCATTAGAAAGAGCTGATTGAGATTGGAAAAAGTAAATTGTTGTTTTGTATGCGGCAAGAATAATCCAAGATCCCTTCACCTTAAATTTAAGAATATTGATGACAATACCGTTATAGCAGAATTTGAACTTGAAAAAGAGTACGAAGGATATCCAAATATTGTTCATGGTGGCATATTAGCGGCAATTCTTGATGATGCAATGGCAAATACAATTTTCACTAATAATACTGCAATTTATACTGTAGAGTTGAATATAAAATACTTAAAACGTTGTTTTATTAAAGAAAGATTAACTACAAAAGCCTGGATTGGAAAAAAATACCATAGAATTGTTGAAACCAGAGGCGAAATTAGTGATCTGAATGGAGAATTAAGAACCACTGCTATTGGCAAATATTATGTTAAAGGTAGTTTATAGTTTAAAAGCATTAGTTGTTAATTAAGTTCTTATTAGTAAAGGAGCGGGGAATGAAATATTTAATAATAGTTTTAACTTTGTGGTTCTTAGGTGGCTTTATAAGTCTTGTTGTACTGCGCCGCTATAAACTTCCCATGCTTTATAAAATTCTTCTTTTTATAGAAGGATTGCTAGGGCTTCTTTTTATATTGTTTTTTAAAGGGACCATCAATGATAAGAAGAACACAAAATGATTTAAAATTTGCTTTTTATGCTTATTGAAATGAATCAAAAGATTTCAATTAAAAATCGAGTGCCACATTTTAAAGTATTTTTATTGTGAATTTCTAAATATAAAAGCGAAATTAAGTAATATAGTGGAAATAATTGCCTTTTTATGTATTTTTAAATTTTAAAGTATAATACAAATTACATGGGTGAATGAATATGAAAAAGAAAAAGAGGTCAGTTTTTGGCGCATTATTAAAGACTGTTTTGATTTTATTTTTTATAATTGTCATTTCTGGGTTGATTGGTGGAGTTGTATATTTAAATGTACTGTCTAAGGATCTTCCGAGCATTGATATTCTTACTTTTTCCCCTGATCAAGCCTCACAGATTTTTGATTATCAGGGGAAATTGATAACGAACGTTTATGCTTTTGAAAATAGGGTTTATGTTCCTCTTGATAAGATTTCAGATGCTCTAAAAAAAGCAGTAATAATACAGGAGGACAAAAGGTTTTATGAGCACGGAGCACTTGACTATAGAGGAATAATGAGAGCAATTTGGGTTGATATAACTCATTTTAGCCTTGAAGAAGGTGCAAGCACTATAACACAACAACTCGCAAGAAGTATGTTCCTTACAATGGAACAAACGGCGGAAAGGAAATTAAAAGAAGCACTCATAGCAATAGAGCTTGAGAAAAAGTTTACAAAAGATCAGATTCTTGAGATGTATTTAAATCAAATTTATTTTGGTTCAGGAGCTTACGGTGTTGAATCTGCAGCAGGAGTATATTTTGGGAAACATTCTGTTGATCTAAATCTTGCTGAGTCCACAATGCTTGCCGGTGTTATCCAGGCTCCATCAGCAATTAATCCATTTATTGATTATGAAGCTGCCAAGAGAGCCCAAAAAGAAGTTCTTGATAAAATGGTTTTAGAGAAGACTATCAATGAAGAAGAGGCTACAAATGCATTTAGTGAAGAATTAAAAATTTCTGAATCTCTATCAATTAAGGACAATATGGGTTATGCCCTGGATTATGTAAAGCAAATTGTTGCAGAGAAATTCGGCGGAAAAGCCCTTTATTCGGGGGGTTTAAAGATTTATACCACAATAATGCCAGAGCTTCAAATGGCAGGAACGAAAGCCATTGATAAAGTGCTTGAACAGGCAGAAAAAGACAAGGTTTTTCCGACTGGAATTATGGATTCCAAGGGTGTTATACAACCAGAAGCAAGCCTTACTGCTGTTGATGTTAAAACTGGAGCCATTCTTGCTATGGTTGGCGGGAGAGATTACGGCAACACAAAATTCAATAGGTCGCTTGCTCTAAAGCAGCCAGGTTCATCTTTTAAAATTTTTGATTACACTGCAGCCATTTCTTTCGGTTCACTTACCCCTTCATCTATACTTTTTTCTGAACCATATACTGTCGATAACTGGACTCCACATGAATGGACAAAGGAATACTTTGGAAAATTAAGTGTGAGAAACGCACTTAATGAGTCTTCAAATGTCTGTGCTGCAATGACTGCGCAAACAGTCGGTCTTGAAAGAGTTATTTACACCGCCAGGAAATTAGGTATTACTACACCTCTAATGCCCTATCCTTCTATTGCTATTGGAAGTTTTGAAGTGAAACAGTTAGAAATGGCAAATGCTTATGCAACTCTTGGAAGTGGCGGTATATATCACTCTCCTTACATAGTGGAAAAGGTCCTTTCT
>CAZJKI010000008.1:0-6147 GCA_964546685.1 uncultured Caldisericum sp.
AAATAGCAGACAATAAGTCTTCAAACTCTAAATTTTCAGTAATAAATATCCTTTCTTGACATAGAGTTAATTATAAATAAAATGAAGAGATGAAAAAGAAAAAAATAATTTTTTTATATACAATTATCGCAATTATTGCAGTAGTGGGAGTACTGTTCGGATTAAGATACAAACAGACTGTTAGCGGCATGTTAACATCAAAAGAGGTCCTGAGCTGTGATACGCCAATTGCTTCGGCAATAAGCATAAATAACAAAATTGTTACTGCAACTTCGGATGGTAATATCTATTTTCTTGATAACACTGGTAATATTTTGCTACAGAAGAACCTACAATGCCATATATTCTATATAAACAAAAGTCCTGATAACAACTACATCCTGATAGGAGGAATTGAATTTAACATCTTTGACAAAGATGGTAATGCAATCCTTACAAAGGGGTTAAAAGATCATATTCCGTTTAAGGGAGATTTCCTCGAAGGAGAAAAAATAAAACTTGTCTTCCAATCTCTCAATGACCTTTCCTATACAGCATTAACAGTGGATTTAAAGGGAAAAGTATTACAAACTGAAAATTTAAATGACCTTGGGGAAAACAATTTTATTGATATCTCAACTCAGGGCAGAATATTGTACGCAGGGGAAAGAGGAGAAGTGTATCTTATAGAGAACGGAGGCTTTATAAAGGACGCGAATATAGATACAAAAGTCTCGATTATACATAACATATTTGGTTATTTTGTCGGAACTGATGGAATAATTGCAGGTTATAAATATTCTGATGACCCTGAGGCACAGGTTCCTGTGTACTTCTACGATTCAGATCTAAATTTAATTAAAACGATTTCTTTTAAAGGGAATATAAATAATATAACGGTTGAGAAAGATACAGTAACGCTTTCAACAGATCAAGGAATCTTTACCTATTCAAGTAAAGGAGAAGAAGTTGCATCTAAAAATGAATTCGGGTTTAATGCATTTAATTTCTCAAGGAATGATAATTTCAAAACATATTCCTTTTTCAAAAAAACACAGAAAGAAACAGCTTCCTTTGTTTTTAAAATAGATCTTTTTGACAATAGAGATAAAGAAATAGGCTCTTACCTATGCCCATCAGATTCAATACCGCAAATCTTTATATCTGATAAATCCTCTCTTGTGATCTTTATAAATAAAAACAAAATGGAATTTATATACAAAGATTAAGAGGGTGATATATGAAAATTGATGTATCACTCCTTACGCATGAAGATGCAGAAAAACGTCTAAAAGACTTAAGGAATCTAATAAACTATCATAACTATAGATACTACGTTCTTGATAGTCCTGAAATTTCAGATTTTGAATACGATAAGTTATTCGAAGAGCTGCTTGAAATTGAAAAGAAATTCCCGGACCTTATAACGGTGGACTCCCCTTCACAAAAAGTTGGTTCAGAGCCACTTGCTGAGTTTAAAACAGTTGAGTACAGGATCCCGATGCTTTCCCTCGGAAAAACCTTCAATAAAGAAGATTTGATAAATTTTGACAAAAGGGTAAAAAAAGAGTCTGGAGTAGATAACATAGAGTACGTTACTGAGTTAAAAATGGATGGGCTCGCAATATCAATAAGATATGAAAATGGTATGCTTGTGCAGGGGGCTACAAGAGGAGATGGAGTTAAAGGGGAAGAAGTAACTCCAAACGTAAGGACTGTTAAAAATGTACCTCTTAAACTCATAGGAGATGATGTTCCCGAAGTTGCGGAAGTGCGCGGAGAAGTAATAATGCATAAAAAAGACTTTGAAGAACTTAATAAAGAAAGAGAAAAAAACGATGAACCCCTTTTTGCAAACCCGAGAAATGCTTCAGCAGGTTCTATAAGGCAGCTCGATTCCAAAATTACCGCTCAAAGAAAACTACAGATGATTGCCTATGGCATTGGTGAAATTTCAGGAAAAGAATTTAACGCTCAATTAGAAATACTTCAATATCTTACAAAAATTGGTTTCAGAGTAAGCCCAGAATATGCTCTTTGTAAAAACATAGGTGAAGTAATAAAAAGGTGCGAATATCATAGCCTTAAAAGGAGTGTTTATCCATTTGAAGTGGATGGAGTTGTTGCTAAAATAAACGACATTAAACTTCAGAAAAAACTCGGAGCAACTTCACATGAACCAAGGTGGGCAATTGCCTACAAGTTTCCGGCAGAAGAAAGAGAAACAGTTGTATGGGATATCATTGTGAATGTCGGAAGGACCGGCGCACTCACACCAGTTGCAATATTTGATCCTGTTGAACTTGAGGGTTCAACTGTCTCGAGGGCAACACTGCACAATGAAGATCAGATCAAAATGCTTGATATAAGAGTAGGAGACCATATTATTGCAAGGAAAGCTGGTTCAGTGATACCTGAAGTTGTAAGAGTCATTCCTGAGAAAAGAACTGGTAACGAAAAGCCTTTTTTAATGCCAGATAAGTGCCCTGTCTGTGGAGGACCTGCCGTGAGGCTTGAAGGTGAAGCAGCTACTCGCTGCATAAATGCATCATGCCCTGCACAAGTAAAAGAAAGGATTATCCATTTTGTCTCAAGAGAAGCAATGGACATAGAATCAATAGGAGAGAAGCTTATAAAACAGATGGTAGATAAAGGTATTATAAAGGATTACGCAGACCTTTACTATCTCAAAAAAGAAGATATGATGAAGCTCGAGAGGATGGGAGACATACTTGCAGATAAAATATTGAGAAATATTCAGGACAGTAAAACAAGGCCGCTTTCAAATCTTGTTTTTGCTCTGGGGATATTTCAGGTAGGAAAAAGAACTGCTGAACTTCTTGTAGAGAAATTCAAAAGTATTGATGAGCTTGCAAATGCACCTCTTGAAGATATTTTAAAGGTTGAGGGTGTTGGTCCCGTGACTGCTCAGAGCATAAAAGACTTCTTCGATGCAAAAGAGAACATTAAAATAATCGATAAATTGAAAAAAGCCGGTGTAAAAACTTCTGCACGGTTAGAAAAAAAAGCAGAGGGTCCTCTTAAAGGGTTTGTGTTTGTTTTCACAGGGACTCTCAAAGAGTTCACGAGAGGGGAAGCCGAGAAAATCGTCGAAAGTTTTGGAGGAGAAGCTGCTTCATCTGTATCAAAGAGAGTTAAGTATGTGGTTATAGGAGAAGATCCGGGTTCCAAACTTGATAAGGCAAGAGCACTTGGTATAAAGGTAATCGACGAGAAAGAATTTAAAAAGTTAATTGGAAGGTAAGATATGTTTGACATCGAAAAAATAGAACGTCTTGCAGCTTTGAAGCTTCAGGGTAAAGAAAAAGATGCTATAATAAAGGATCTCGAAGAAATCTTAAATTACTTCAATATTCTTAAAGAAGTTAACACCGAAAATATAGAACCACTTGTTTATACAAAGGGAACGAAACTCTTCCTGAGAAGGGATGAAACTGAAAAAGGATTATCATTAGAAGAAACTGAAAAGAATAGAGAGCCATTCGGCGATAATTTCTTCAAGGTGAAAAAGATTATTGGAGAATGAGATGGATATAACAGAACTGACGGTAAAAGAAACTGTAGAAAAGATAAAGAGAAAGGAAATTAGTGTTAAGGAAACAGTTCAGGCATATCTAAAAAACATTGATGAAAAAGATAACAACATCAGGGCTTTTTTATCAACAAACAAGGAAGAAACTTTAAAAGAAGCAGAAGAACTTGATAAGGAAAGCGAAAAAAATGGTCATATATTTGGCATCCCTGTTGCAATAAAAGATAATATAAATGTGTATGGCACAGAAACTACTGCGGGATCTAAAATCCTTAAAGGATACATTTCTCCATACGATGCGACTGTCGTAAGAAAGATAAAAGAGGAAAATGGAATTATCATAGGTAAAACTAACTGCGACGAATTTGCAATGGGCTCATCGACAGAAAATTCAGCGTATTTTAATACGAAAAATCCCATAAATACGGATTATGTACCAGGCGGATCTTCCGGTGGTTCTGCTGCTTCTGTCGCAGCAAGAGAAGCAGCTGCAGCTTTTGGCTCTGATACAGGTGGTTCAATAAGAGAACCAGCCGCATTCTGTGGTATAGTTGGTTTAAAACCCACATACGGAAGAGTATCAAGATATGGACTTATTGCATTCGGGTCATCCCTTGACATAATAGGGCCTCTGACAAAAAATGTAGAGGACGCAGCAATTCTAACACATGTAATTACAGGATTTGATCCCCACGACGAAACAACAGTAGCTTTGCCTCACGAGGATTATTTAAATTTTTTGAAAAAAGATATAAAAGGTAAAAAATTAGGAATTATAAGAGAAATAAAAGATTTTAATGTGCAGAAAGAAGTAAACCTGGCTCTTACAAATGCAATATCAAATTTAGTTAACCAGGGGTGCGAAGTTTTGGAGATTTCAATACCGCATCTTAAATATGCACTTCCAGCATATTATCTCATTGCTCCATCTGAAGCATCTTCTAACCTTTCAAGGTTTGATGGAGTAAGATATGGCCTCGAAGGAAACGGGGATAATCTAAGAGATTTTTACGAAGATACGAGGACAAAGGGGTTCGGAAGAGAAGTAAAAAGGAGGATTTTAATAGGAACCTTCGCGCTATCAGAGGGATACTTCGATGAATACTATCTAAAAGCATCAAAAGTTAGACAACTTATAGCAATGGATTTTGAAAAAGCCTTTGAAAATGTTGATGCATTGGTACTCCCCACTACCGCGACCACTGCATTTAAATTCAATGAAAAGAAAAGCCCTCTTGAGATGTATATGAGTGATATATTCACGATACCGATGAACCTTGCAGGAGTCCCAGCGATTTCAATTCCATTTGGGAAAGATGATAAAGGGCTTCCAATAGGTATTCAGATTGTTGGAAAATGGTTCAAGGAAGGAGAAATATTCAATATTTCTTATGCACTTGAACAATCGAAGGAGAAGGATTGTGTATAAACCGACCATAGGGCTTGAAATCCATATTCAATTGATGACAAATACGAAAATTTTCTGCGGATGCTCTACAGAACTTGTTAGAGTTCCTAACACAAATGTTTGTCCTGTCTGTTTAGGACTGCCTGGTGCACTTCCAGTACTTAATGAAAAAGTGGTTGAATATGGAGTAAAGCTTGGAATTGCGCTCAACGCATACATCAACAGATTCTCCTCCTTCTACAGAAAGAACTATTTTTATCCCGATCTCCCCAAAGGATATCAAATAACTCAATACGCAATACCAGTTGCAAAAGGTGGATACTTAGAGATAGGCATAGGACATCGAAAGAAAAAAATTCGCATAGAAAAAGCTCACATAGAGGAGGATTCTGGTAAATCAATCCACATGGGGGACATAACAGAATCAGAGCTCTCACTCATCGATTTTAACAGGTCAGGAATCCCTCTTATAGAGATTGTGACCTTACCTGATATTGAGACAGCGGAAGAGGCATATGATTTTCTGACACTACTTAGAAGTTACGTTAGATATCTCGGCGTTTCAACAGGGGACATGGAAAAAGGCGCTCTAAGATGCGATGTAAACATCTCTGTGTCCAAAGATGAGTTGAGAGGAACAAAAGTTGAGATCAAAAACCTTAACTCATTCAGAAGCGTCAAAAGAGCACTTGAATATGAAATAGAAAGACAGACAAAAGCGCTTGAGAGAGGAGATAGAATAGTTCAGGAGACGAGGCATTTTGACGAAAAAGAAGAGGTAACAAAACCGATGAGAACAAAAGAAGAACTGAACGATTACCGATACTTTCCCGAACCGGATCTCCCTCCACTCATACTTTCCGATGAATATATTGAAAATATTAAAAAAGAAATACCTGAGCTTCCAAATGCAAAAGAAGAAAGGTTTATAAAAGAATTCGGAATAAGCAATGAATATGCAAGGGCAATTGCATACAATCCGAAACTTGCAGAATACTTTGAAAATATTGTTAATTTCGCGAAAAGGCCAAAAGATATTTCAAATTTCCTGATGGTAAACATAACGGCTTTCCTTAATGAAACAAGTAAAGAAATAAATGAAATTGATTTTACAAAAGAGTACTTTAAAGAACTTCTTGATCTCATTGATGGTAAAATAATCTCCCTCAACATTGCTAAAGAAGTTCTTGATGAAGCACTACATACA
>CAZJKI010000008.1:6247-13710 GCA_964546685.1 uncultured Caldisericum sp.
TAAAATAATCTCCCTCAACATTGCTAAAGAAGTTCTTGATGAAGCACTACATACAGGAAAATCTCCTTCAGAAATTGTAGCCCAAAAAGGACTTACGCAGATCGCAGATAAAGAGAGCATAAAAGAGTTTGTAATGGAGGTTCTAAAAGAGAATAAAGAACAGGTGAATCAATATCTTTCAGGTAAAACGAAAGTAATGGGCTTTCTTGTAGGACAGGCTATGAAAAAAAGTAAGGGAAAAGCGAATCCTGAAATCGTGAATAGAATATTGCACACTGAACTTGAAAATCTAAAGAAATAGAAGGATAAAATGATACTGGAAGAAATTTTAAAAAGAAAATCAGTGAGAACATATCTGAACAAAGAAGTTAAAAAAGAAGTTCTATCAGAAATTCTTGAAGCAGGCAGGCTTGCTCCTTCTGCCTGTAATATTCAGCCGTGGAAATTCGTCGTCGTAAGGAATAAAAAACGAAGAGAAAAACTCTCAGTTGCCTGTAATAACCAGGAATTTGTGGGAGATGCACCAGTTATTATAGCTGCTTGTATTATTTCGGAGGGTTACAACATGGGTGGATGGTACGATTCCGCAGTTTTAGATATCGGAATTGCATTTGACCACATGACACTTCAGGCAGTGAGCCTTGGGCTCGGCACTTGCTGGATTGGTGCTTTTAATGAAGAGAGCATAAAGAAGCTATTAGGCATTCCTCATAATGTGAGAGTTGCAGCACTTTTAACGCTCGGCTATCCAAAAGATATTTCTATCATAAAAAAGAGCCGTAAACCAATTGAAGCAATTGTTTCTTACGAGAAATACCGATAAATAATATTTTTCAACGTTTTCATTTTGTCTTCACAATTATCTAATATAATTTTTTATATTTTAAAGGGAAAACCTTTTTAAGGAGGATAAAAATGGATTTAAAAACAGCAAAGTTAATGGGTGGAATTGGAGCTATTTTAACCCTGTTCATGGTCATTCCTGTTATAGGCTGGCTACTTGGTGTTGCAGGGCTTGTACTTATTTTGATTTCAGTAAAAACAATTTCAGATATTACTAAAGAGTATAAGATTTTTACAAATTACCTCGTTGCAGCAATTTTAAGTTTCGTAGGTTCATTGGCATTTCTTGTTGGCGGAGCTGCTTTAATGTTTAGAAAAGTATGGATTTTTGCAGATGGCGCAAGAAACTTCGCAATAAGCCGTGGAATAATGGGCCGTGGGCTGTGGAACTACGAAATGATGTTTCCAAATATCTGGAAAAATCGCACAGGCATCGTAATAATCGCTGTTATAATTTTACTCTTAGTGACCTGGATAATTTCAGTAATTGCAGGTTATTTTACTAAGTCAAGTTTTGATAAGATAAGCGAGAAAACAGGGGAGAAAAACTTCAAAACAGCTGGCTTACTGATATTCCTCGGAACTATACTAATTGTGCTGTTTGGAGCAGGTACAATTGTATTACTTGTTGGAGTAATATTCGAAATTATTGGCTTCTTCTCGCTTCCTGATACCCTACTTAAGCCCGACCAGATAGAAACAGCATAATCAGGATTGCAAAACTGGACAATTCTGATTTCATCTTTTAGCATTCCTTTAAGAATATATTGACTGTATTAAAGTTCAGTACTTTCAATAATTTGATGATTTTAATCCTATTTACATTTTATTTTTAAGAAGTTTTCGTATAATATTTTATACCCCAAAGGGTCAATCTCTTAAAGGAGGGAAAATGGATTTAAAGACGGCAAAGTTAATGGGAGGAATAGGTGCTATTTTAACTCTGCTTGCAATTATTCCAAGTGTAGGATGGTTGCTAAGTATTGCAGGTTTTGTGTTGGTCATTCTTGCCGTAAAAACAATTTCAGACACTTTTAAAGAGAACAAAATTTTTACAAATTACCTTGTTGCAGTGGTGCTTAGTATTGCAAGCTCATTGATCCTTGTTATTGGGGGCGTTGCCTCGACATTCAGAATAATAGGAATAATTCTACAAGGTTTAAGAATCGGGATATGGCGTTTAGGTGGCGGATTAGCGATAGGTGTAATATTACTGCTTTTAATTTCCTGGGTTGTATTCGTGATCGGAAATTATTTTATAAAATCAAGCTTTGATGAGATAGGAGAGAAAACAGGGGAGAAAAATTTCAAAACAAGTGGTTTACTTCTATTTATTGGGTCAATACTACTCGTTGCTTTTGGAATAGGTTTAATCGTATTATTTGTTGGAGTAATATTTGAAATTATTAGCTTCTTCTCAATGCCAGAAAATTTAGTAAAGCAAGAAGAAACAAAAATAACATAAGGAGGTATTAGATGCTTACATGGGTGATTCTTATCATCGCAGTAGTCATTATAGGTTGGTTTATGCTGACCTACAACAACTTTGTAAATCTTAGAAATAGGGTAAAGAATTCATGGGCACAGATTGATGTACAGCTCAAGAGAAGGTACGACCTGATACCAAATCTTGTGGAAACTGTAAAGGGATATGCAAAACACGAAAGAGAAGTCTTTGAAAAAATTACTGAACTGCGAACAAGAGCAATGTCATCAGGGACAGTAAAGGACATAGGAGAATCAAACAACCAGTTATCGACAGCTCTAAAAAGCCTTTTTGCAGTGGCAGAAAATTATCCTGAACTCAAGGCAAACGAAAATTTCATGAAACTTCAGGAAGAATTGACAAACACAGAAAACAAAATCGCATTCTCAAGACAGTTTTACAATGACATTGTAATGAACTACAATGCGGCACAGCAAAGGATACCTGCAAATATAGTAGCAGGTATGATGAATCTAAAAACAGAAGAATATTATCCAGTTGACGAGGCAGAAAAAGGTCCAGTAAAAGTACAATTTTAATAGCTGGGGGTTTAAAATTTGGAAAAAACAATATACGAGTTAAGAGACTCCAATATAAGAAGGACTTACTTATTCCTTGTTATATTTTCTCTTATTCTTTTCGGAATCGGTTATTTCTTTGTATATGAGTTTAATTGGGGAATGAATGGAATTCTAATTCTCGGAGCAATCATAATCCTATACAATATAATTACGTATGTGAATTCTGATAAAATCGCCCTTGCTTCAGTTGGTGCAAGGCCTGCTGACCCCGGTGAGTACCAGATTCTTCATAATGTTGTGGAAGAAGTTGCAATTGCCGCAGGCATACCAAAGCCAAAAGTATATATCATGAATGAACTGCAACCAAATGCATTTGCCACTGGGAGAAATCCGAATAACGCTTCCATATGCGTAACGACGGGCTTGCTATCTATAATGAACCGTGCGGAACTCCAGGGCGTTGTGGCACATGAGATGTCACATATAAGAAATTACGATATTTTTCTTATGACAGTAATTGGGATTGTCGCAGGGCTTATAATAATACTTCGTTCCGTTGCCTTCAGGGGTATGTGGTTTGGAATGGGTGAACGAAGAAGAGATAGAGATAGTGGTGGAGGGGGCGGCAACATTATTGCAATTATCGGACTTGTACTTGCTATTATCGCGCCTCTGCTTGTTATAATCATAAGGGCTGCAATTTCAAGACAGAGAGAATACCTCGCCGATGCAACAGGGGCATATATTGTAAGAGACCCTTATGGCCTTGCCTCAGCTCTAAAGAAAATTGGGGACTACAAAAAACCAATGAGAACTGCAACAGACGCTACAGCACATATGTTTATTAGTAATCCATTCGCAGGTGAAAGATTGCTCGCAACACACCCACCGATTGAAGAAAGAGTTAAAAGACTGATGAGCCTTACAATATAAAAAATTAAAGTTACAAGCAATAAAATAAGGGGGGCTTAAATAAGCCCCCCTTAAATTTTTTTTAAAACAAGTTTTTAATTAAAATAGAAAGGTTAAGCACTTCATGAATAAGGAGGATTTAAATGTTTGCTTTAGAAGTGAAAAATCTCACAAAAAGTTATGGAAGCCTTAAGGCTCTTGATGGTGCAAGTTTCGAAATTAACGAAAAAGAAATATTCGGCCTTATAGGACCTAACGGGGCAGGGAAAACAACGGCTCTTCGGATTATTGCTACGATTCTATCAAGAGATGGTGGAGATATCAGTATTTTTGGCATGGAACTCGGAAAAGATGACGAGAAAATAAGAGAGATTATAAGCTATCTACCGGAGGAAGCGGGCGCTTATAAAAATCTTACAGGAAACAATTATCTGAACTTTATGGCAGGTTTTTATGCAAAAAATGTGGAGGAAAAAAGGCAATTCGTCGATGCTGGCATCGAAATTGCGGATCTCGGCGACAGATTAAAAAATAAAGTTTCAACATACAGTAAGGGTATGACAAGAAAAATTCTTCTTGCAAGAAGCCTCATGATGATGCCAAAACTTGCAATTCTTGACGAGCCAACAAGTGGTCTTGACGTCCTTAATTCAATTGAAATAAGAAAAATAATAAAAGATTTTGTTAAAAAGGGAGTCACTGTTTTACTTTCCTCACATAACATGCTTGAAGTTGAATTCCTCTCAGATAGAGTTGCGCTTATTGATAAAGGAAGAATCCTTGAAATAGGAAAACCAGAAGAATTAAAGCAAAAATTCAATGCTCGGAATCTTGAAGAAGTATTTATGGAGGTAGTAAGATGAAAAAGTTTCTCAATCTATTTAAAAAAGACATAAAAGAGCTTGTCACAATTCAGCTAATTCTACCATTGATAATAATGGTTGCAATTTACGGCTTTCTTGGAACACTTGTAAAATCTGAAACTAAAAAGGCTATGGCACCTCAAAACGTCATCATAGTAGACATAGACAAAAGTAGCTTTTCAACTTCACTCATTGAAACTATGAAACAGGGAAATCTCATACCTATTCAATCTCAGTCTGATAACATTGAAAATACATTAAATGTTGCAAAAGAAAAAAATATAAAGGTAGTAATTGTAATACCAAAGGATTTCGGACAGAATGTTCTGAGCTTCAAACAGCCGGAAATACAAGTTTACTCTGTAATGAATAGTTTTTCCCTAATGAGTATAGGACAACCATCAGTTGTTAAAGGCATTATACAAACCATTAACAATTCAATTTCATCTCAATTTATCGAGACTAAATTTACAGGTATCCCACCTGAAATTGTTAAATCACCTATTACTACAAAGGATTTCGTTATGGTAAAAGGAAAAGTGGCCGCCGTATCAGCCGACATTGTATCACAGGCATTTGCCTCACAGAATTTGATTATCCCTATTGTGCTTGCTTTTGTCATTATTTTTTCAGCACAGATGCTTGCATCTCTTATAGCACTTGAAAAGCAGAACAAGACCCTTGAAACTCTGCTTACAGTACCAATAAGAAGGCCTCTTATAGTCTTTTCAAAAATGTTAAGCGCCGGCGTTGTTGCACTCATTATTTCAGTCGTCTATCTTTTTGCAATGAACAGTTACATGAGCGGTGTAACGGGTGGGAATATTGGCTTTGGAAATAACAATGTTTCTACTGTCCTTAAAGAACTTGGGATGAACTTTACGCCGTTAACATACAGCCTATTAGGACTTTCAATTTTCTTTGCAATTCTTGCAGCACTTGCAGTAACTACAATCCTTGCAGCGTACGCCGAGGATGTAAAAGACGTTCAGGCAATGCTTACTCCTTTAATGATTTTCATTATTTTGCCTTATTTTCTTACAATGTTTACTGACCCTGTAAACCTTTCCTTACCCCTAAAATTAATTTTATATGTAATTCCATTTTCGCACCCTTTCCTTGCTACACAAAACCTTATGTTTGGAAGGTTTAGCCCTGTTATATTAGGAATAATCTACCAGATCTTATTTTCATTTGTTTGCATTATGGTTGCCTCAAAAATATTCTCTTCTGACAGAATTCTCACTGCAAGGGTAAAATTCAGGAAAAAACTTTTTGCAAGATGAAAAAGACGATTTCATTGATAATTATTCTTGCTACAATTTTTTTGTTTACGATTCCTCACCCTGTTGACTCTTACAATGCCTGCAAAATGAAGGGTATATGTATACATGGGGATGATATCGCAAAAGAAGGAGTGGAAAATGCAATCGATAAAATCTCAAAATTTGGTTACAATTCAATTTTTTTACTTGTAAAAACTCCTGAAGGAAAAGTTTTTTATAAAAGTAAATTTATTCCAGTTGCACAGGATATACTTACCCCTCTTATAGAATATGCGCACAAAAAATCGATAAAGGTTTACACCTATTTCCCAATTGTTATGGATAAAAACTTCTCATCTCAAAACCCCGCAGAACAGATGGTAAATTCAGGTGGTACAAAAGACCTTTATTACGTTTCTCTTAGAAGTGAAAAATATATAGATTATGTTAAAAATTTTTTAGATGAACTCCTGAAATATGACATCGATGGGGTTGCTCTTGATTACATAAGGTTTCCTAATGGAAACTGGGATTTCTCAGATAGTTTCCTCAATTATGCAAAACAAAATGGAATAGATACAACAAGAGTAAAGGATATTGCCTATAAAACATTTGTTAAACCCGCTGACTGGAAGAGCATGTTTACTGCCTATGAAAATGGGGATGAAGACGTTGTTAAATGGATTGAATTAAGGAATTCTGTTGTAAGAAACGTTGAGTTCATAATAAAAGAATACATTAAGTCAATAAAGCCAAACATAGAAGTTGGAGCTTTTATTGTTGCAAGGGGATATAGGTACAACAAAACATCAGAAGCTCCATCAATTACAGAATCGTTTACATACCAAATCGTAAATTTTGCTCAGAGCCCTGAAATTTTTAAAGCTAATGTAGACTTCCTTGCACCTATGATATATCTGTCATCCCTGAAAGAAAATTCCTCTTATACCTTAGTTGTTGCTAACAAAATAAAAAACTTGCTTGGAGAAAATTTCCCAGTTTATATAGCAGCAAATCCCGACAGAATTTCAGCAGAAGATGCAGGAGCAGAAATATTTAATGCATTTAAGGGCTCAAACGGTGTAATCCTTTTCAGGTATCCGCTTTTTAATATGGGAAAACTAACTTTTGATAGATATCCGCTACCTCAAAGTACAGTTACTTTAATATTTGAAACTTCAAAGGGAGAAACATCGACCAAACAGATAAATGTACCAAATGACCAATTTATACCAGGGTTTAAAGACGCAATCTTTGTTTCCAACTATTTCTATTTTTTAGAATTGAAACTTGCTATTAGCAACAAAACCTACCTGAAAAATGGAGAAAGTCACGAAATGGATGTAGCTCCTTTTATTGAGAACTCAAGAACGTTTGTCCCTGTAAGATTTGTATCCGAAGCACTTAATTCAAATGTGCTCTGGGATGGAGTAAAAAGAGAAGTAAAAATTGAAGGGATTAATATAACTATTCTTAAAATAGGAAGTAAATCATACTCTATTAATGGTAAGAATTATCAAATGGATGTAGCTCCTTTTATTGAGAACTCAAGAACGTTTGTCCCTGTAAGATT
>CAZJKI010000008.1:13810-23874 GCA_964546685.1 uncultured Caldisericum sp.
AAATGGATGTAGCTCCTTTTATTGAGAACTCAAGAACGTTTGTCCCTGTAAGATTTGTATCCGAAGCACTTAATTCAAATGTGCTCTGGGATGGAGTAAAAAGAGAAGTAACAATACTTAATCTCGATAGACTTGACTAGTAATTACCGCGCAGTAAATACTCTCCCCGAAGAATATGATTTGGCTTTATAAAGAGCTTTATCTACTCTCATTTGAAATTCTTGTAAGGGCTCAGATTTATACACAGCCAGGCCAACAGAAACAGTTACCTTAACTTTATCGTCAAACTTTGAATCTTTTACAAGTTTTGAAATTCTGTGAGCAGTAATCCTTGCCTGTTTAATATCTGTTTCGGGAAGAAGAATCATAAACTCGTCTCCTCCAACCCTGAATACAGCATCAGTACTTCTTATGGATTTACGCATGATGTCAGAAAATTCTTTGAGCAGTTTATCTCCTTCAAGATGTCCATATGTATCATTCCATTTCTTAAAGTTATCAAGATCCAGCTCCATAATACTCAATGGTCTTGAATATCTCCTTGCTCTTTCAATTTCACCCGGTATTCTATTATCGAATTCTCTCCTGTTGTAAAGCCCTGTTAAAGGGTCAGTAATTGAAGATCTATTATATTCTTCAAGCATTTTATTTAACTGAACGACTGTGCTTACAGTAATGGAGAGTGCATTCGCAAAAATTAGATCTTGCTCGTCGAATTGATAAGGCTTATAACCATCTACATTAAGAACTGCAATCACTTCCTCATCAAAAATAATCGGGATACCTATATAAGAAAAAGCATACCCGTTTACCTGAACCCAGCTTGGGTAATCAGCGATATTTACAATATGAAGTACAGATTTTCTTTCTTTGATAATTCTGAGATTATCACCAAAATCAGGACTTTTTATCCTATCCTTTACAACGGCAATCCTTTCATTTGGAACATTCTTTGAAGAAACAAAATTCCATTGAGATTGAGGTCCTGAAACATCTATGATTGAAGCAGAAGTAAAAGGAAAAATTTCAGTTGCAGCAACGACAGTCTTCCAGTAAATTTTCTCATAGATATGCTCTTCTAGTGATTCAACGGTTAATCTGTTCAGCACCTGATATTTTTTAAGTAATTCTTCTGTTTTCACTTTTTTATTTTCGACGCTAATTTCAAGTCTTGCGCTGCTCAAAACGGGAAGTGCAAATTCAAGGTACTCCTTTAATTCACTTAACACTTTATCATTAAGTTTGCCGGGGATCACTAAATTACAATTAGCATCAAAAATTTTAAATGTTTCAATTGTTACATCTATTGGCTTCTTCTCAATACAGTTCAATAGATAATCTTTCGTATCTTTACTTTTTTCGCTTATATATTCGCCTTTAAAACCATCATCTGCGCTCAAGAATATACCAAGCACAGAAACATTTAAACAATCAATCATTCCGTCTCCGAAAATTTTTAACTTCTCATTAAAACCTACTTCTTTGATAATGTCTTTTGTCACTTTATCTATCTTTTTCAATCTGCTTAATTCATCAAGTATCTTGATTCGTCTTCTTATTGCCATTATTGACAAATAAACTACAGCAAAGAACACAAATATCAGTGAAAAAACAAGCATATAATAAGAAGCTGGAACAAACTCAGATAGTCTCTTGTAAAAAGGAGAGCCATAAATTTCTAAATCATAATAGAAAAATAGAACGAATAAGACGATACCTGCAAGCAGGATAACAATACTCAGGATATAATCACTTAAGAATCTTAGAAATTTCTTCATAATTTAGTATTTAAGATAGGTTTCTTCATATATTGAACCTGAAGTGGACTATCTCTTTTTCCCGCAAAACATAATTTTCACCTTCAATTCTCAACAATCCCTTTGATTTCGCTTCATTAAATGAAAAGTTCAAACTTTTAAAGTCATTAAAAAGAATAACCTCTGCAGCAATGAAGCCTCGTTCTATGTCAGAATGGATAATACCTGCTGCACTTCTTGCATTAAGTCCTTTTTCGATGAACCATGCCCTGACTTCGTCTTTTCCAATAGTATAAAAAGTATGGTAATTCAGAATTTTCATGGTAGCCTCAATAACTTCTGGAAGCGCTGGTCTTTCAAGCCCATAAGATTTAAGAAATTCTGATAATTCTTCTTCGGTTAAATCTATAAGTTCGCTTTCAAGTTTAACAGGTAGCGAAAGAAAAAGGAATCCTTTGAATTTCTCTGAAAACTCTCTCTCAAGAAATTTTCCTTTTTCTATTTCGTCGTCCTTTACATTCAAAAGATACAGAATTGGTTTTATAGAAAAAAATCCAAAAGGTGAAATAAGATTTTTCTCTTCCCTGCTTAATTCAAGTGAACGAATAGGTTTTCCTGAATTTAGTTCATTCAGACATCTCTCAAGCAGTTTTTTTTCCATTTCTTTTTTTGGCTCTGCTTTTTCCTTGCTAAGTTTTTCGAGTCTTTTTTCTACAATATCAAGATCCATTATTATCAACTCTGAATCAAAATCCATTATTTTTCTTTCTACATACCCGTCAGAAAATCCATCAATAACCTCCAGAAGTGCGTCAACCTGTTTTATATGAGAGAAAATCTCATTTCTTCGTTTTGCATTCTCTATACCCTTTGGCACACCGGGTATATCAACAAATGTAATCTCTGCATAAGTTGTTTTTTTAGGTTTAAAGAAGTTAGACAACTCAAGAATATTAGGATCAAAAACCTTTGCATTGCCTATATTAGGTTTATCAAACGAAAGCTTAGCGCCTTTTCCCACAAGCGCTTTGAAAAGCGTCGTTTTCCCAGATAAAGGAAGTCCCACTATTCCTGTTTTCATAAATCCCTTTGATTAATTATAGAAAAAAGAATAAAAACAAAAAATGGTAGCGTAGCAGGGAGTTGAACCCTGGTCTGGGGATTGAGAGCCCCCCGAACTCACCGTTGTTCTACTACGCCACCTGGCTGGGAAGGATGGACTCGAACCATCATTAGAGGATCCAGAGTCCCCTGTCCTACCATTAGACGACTTCCCAGAGCTCAAAATTATACATAAAAGATAAAAAATTCAACTACTTACTCTCTTCCTCCTGTATTTCAACTCCTTTACCTGTAAGAAGATCTCTACCTTTTGCTTTAGCATCATCAATAAAATCTTTTGCTTTTTCACCAAAATCTTTTGTTTTTTCCTTTAAAATTTCCCTTGTTTCAACACCAGGTCTTGGTGCATAGAGGATCCCAATTACAAACCCTGCAATTGCTCCCCAGAAAAAACCACTTATAAAAGCACCAGTTTTTTCTTCAGGCATTTTTTTTGCCTCCTTTTGAAAAATATTCTTTAAACATCGTAAACCCCTGATAAGCCGCAGCAGCATATTTACCGATTTTAAGGAAGCTATCTAAGAAATCGTTGTCTTTATTTTTTCTGCTTCTTGATGCAATAAAAATTAGAGCTAGAGGAGTTACACTATTAATTATTGAAAGTGTATTATTCACTTTTTTAACTGTCTCTTTTAGACCCGAAGTAATTTCAGATGAATTCTTTAAAGTAATGTGAAGCTCGTTGCTCAAGATATTAATTCTATTATTCAGAGTATTAATGAGCTTATGAGTTTCATTAATTGTTTGTCTTATTTCATTCCTAATACTTATAAGAAAAATTAGGATTGCAATCAGCCCTATTGATACTTCTACCACAAGTATCCAAATAGCAACAGTTAATGCTACCATCATGCCTCCACAACCCCACATGAGCCGTGACTTAGCAGATTTCGGGAGTCCAAAGGACAAGTGGAGCTTTCAAGCACACTTTCAGAAAGCCCGCAGGCTTCTTAAGTATACATCCATCTCCATAAATTAAGCGTTGGCCCAAATCCGCTAAGTTTAGCGCGAACTCCGCAGGGTTCTAATATATTTTATCATAATACAAATAAATTACAAATATCAAAATTTTCAAAAACCTTTATGAGTTTACTTAATATTTAAGAAAAGTTAGATGCCTGAAAATCGCAAAAAATAATACATATACTCTTGCGCATATCCTGCATATTCACCAAAAATTTTTCTTCCTTCTTCTGCAAGTTTTCGCTCAGTTCCAATCTTATTAAATAAAGATTTCATACCTCTTTTAATCCATACATCTACTGGAAACGCAGAGAGCTCATCTAGAGAAAAGAGAAGTATGCACTGGGCAACTTTTTCACCAACTCCTTTAATTCTTAAAAGCTTTTTCCTTTTCTCCTCATAATCAAGCTGTTTTAAATTTTCAAAAAATGTTTCATCGTAATTCTCAATAAACTCTACAAAGAACTTTTCCCTGAAGCCAAGCTTAAATGAAGAAATTTCTTTCCTAGAAAGATTTTTTAAATCACGGCTTTTAGGAAAAAAATAAAATTTATCGCCTTCTATTTCAGTGCCACTTCCAATATATTCCGATAAAGTATTTAACCTCTTCTTAATGACAGGAATTGAAGATTGAATTGAGAATATAAAGGAAATAGCTACTTCATAAGGGGGAAGACTCATTATTCTTAAGCCATTTGAGAATTCAATAATTTTTTTATAAACTGGGCTCCTTTCCACAAGGTAAGAATTTATCATGTCAACGTTATGATTAAGACCAAGGATTTTTTTAATCTCGCTCTCCGAGAGCGTATCTCCAGAAACTGAATAAAAGATTTTTTTATCTTTCTCCTCAAGAATCAGAATGCTGTTTAAAAAAGGAAGAAAAAATTTTTCCCTTTTGAAATAAAACCTGAACACCTGACCGCAGTGAAGTGTCTTCTCTAATGAAAATGTCTTTTGAGATTCAATGTTACCTTGCAAGTTCGTAAATAGCCCTTGAGTATATTTGTGCAAGTTTTACAAGATGATCAATACCAATAAATTCATTTGCCTGATGAGCAATGTCCTCCATTCCTGGGAAATATGGACCAAATGCCACTCCTTTATCCATAGCTCTTGCATATGTACCGCCACCGATTGAAATTGTATAACCCTTTTCGTGAGTAAAGTTTTCATAAACTTTAATAAGCTTTGTGATAATAGGCTCTTTCTCGTCAACGAAAAGAGGGGGCTGGTTTTTAAAAGATGATACATAAAGGTGAAAATTACTGTCTTGAGTTTTAAAAACATTGACAATACGTTCATAAGAGTCTGTTACAGGATACCTGATATTCAAACTCATTTCTCCATATTTTTCCGTGATTGTAATTTCCCCGAGGTTAATGGTTAAATGACCTGAATGCTCATCAGTTTTATCAATTCCAAGCATCTGTCCATAAAAATCTCTACCAATTTTATGGGCAACAAAATCAACAATCTCCTTTACTTCATTCGGCAATTCAACCTTCAGAAGAGCATCACAGAGAGTAACAATAGCATTTTTTCCTTTTTCAGGAAGAGAACCGTGTGCAGAGACTCCCTTTGCAGAAATTTTGTTCTCTTCGATTGAAATATCAGGATTATCAGATTTTAAATCAACTGCACTCTTAAAAATTGCCTCCGCATGATCGGGAACCATATTAGACCTCTCCCCGCCGGATATTCTGACAGAATCATTTAAAGTAATAAAATCCTTCCGTAAAACAACATTCAAAATACCTTTTTCTCTGTTAATTACAGGGAACTGAGCATCAGGAGCAAAACCAATTATAGGTTCCCTCACTTTTTCATTATAAAAAGACATACATCCCCAGCCTGTTTCTTCGTTTGTGCCAAAAACTATACGCGCTCTCTTAGACATATTCAATTTAGTCTCCTTAAGCGCATAAAGCCCAAAAAGAGCAGCCATAGTTGGACCTTTATCATCTATGGCACCTCTACCATATATTTTTCCATCGTGTATTTCTGCACCATATGGAGGGTAAATCCAATTTTTACCTTCAGGTACAATATCAAGATGACCAAGAACGCTGATAATCTCATCACCTTCACCATACTCTGCGAAACCCAAAACGTTATCAAGGTTTACCACATTAAAACCAAACTCTCTACCTATATCCAGAGCCTTTACAAGTGCTTCTTTAACTCCCCGTCCAAAAGGAGCATCTTTTTCATGTTTACTCTCCACACTTTTTATCTTTAATACAGCTCTCGTTATATCGATTAATTTTTCCTTATTCTTTTCAATAAAATCTTCCACACCATGCCTCCTAGTTTCCGCATTGTAGCAGATTTCCTGAAATATCCAAAATTAAAGAAGAAAATTTTTTAACAGAAGAGTTAGCTTTCATTAAGAAGTTTTCGCTGCATTACGCCGGAAATTTAGCCTTGATAAAGACGATCTGTTTCAGGAAGGTTATCTTGCAGCAATTATGATGTTCCGAAAATATGGCAATTCCCAAAACAAAGAAGCAGTGGAGAGAATAACTAAAAAGGTTCCAAGCAGGGTAACGTACAGATTTATTAAAAAAGAATTAGATAGAAGAAAAGTAGAAGAGGAAGTTAATGATCTCAATTAAAGAAAATATTTACGAAGCATCCATTGGAGAAATAACAGAAATAATAAGAAGAAACTTGATGAAATTAAAAGATAGTGAAAGAGATACAATTGAAGAAGTTTTCTTTAAAGGTAAAAATATCGCTCGGATCCCAAAAGATCTAAAAGTTAGCAGAAGTTGTATAAACTACAGGTTGAAGAAAGGTATGGAAAACTTGAAACAATTGATTGTCAAAGAGATAGGTATTAAAGACGTAGAAAGATTAATTAAAGCAACAATAAAATTACATTGATTTTTTAACCTAAATGGATAGAATATGTGAAATGATATTAGAAGATCTTCATATTCATACTAAGTTTTCCAAGGACTCAAAAGAAGAGCCCGAGAAATATGTTGTTCTGGCAATCGAAAGGGGCATAAAATATCTCGGATTTAGTGAACATATTGACCTTGACCCTACAGATAAGGACTACGGCTATTACAAATATGAAGATGCTTTTTCAAGTTACAATTTTCTAAAAAACAAATATGAAGGTAATTTAGAGCTCTTTTTTTCAACAGAAGTAACCTATCAAAATGGACTTGAAAAAAGTATAGAAGTAAGTTTATCAGATAAACCCTATGATTACATCATTGGCTCAATTCATCGCCTTGAAGGTATTACCTTTTCCGGGGCACGCGGAATGCCCTTCTTTAAGGGGAAAGATGAAAATCGTTCATACAATATGTATTTTGATGAACTTTACAGTATGGTCAGCACTAATTTCTTTCAAGTTGTAGGGCATTTCGACATTATAAAAAGACACGGTATTACTATATATGGTAGCTTCAGGACTGAAAAATACAGAGAAAAAATAGAAAAAATCCTTGATAAAATAATCAAAAAGGGAATGGTAATAGAAATAAATAGCTCGGGGTTCAGATTTGGTTTGGGCGAGCAATATCCATCAAATGATATTATAGAGATGTACAAGAATCTTGGAGGAAAAGAAATTACCATTGGCTCAGATGCTCATAACATCTCAAATTTTGGCGCATATCTTGAGAGTGCCATTAAAAATGCCCTATCAATCTTCAATTTCGATGTTATAACATTTAAAAATAAAAAGAAAATAACAGTGGCAAAGTTAAGTGAGTTTATCAATAGTAAAAAAACAACGGAGGTGCATAATGCTTGAAAAGGATAAAGTAAATAAACAAGTTCTTGAAAGAACAGTAGAAAGGTCAAGAGAAAGGAACATTATAATTCCCACATACGAAGAAATGAAGGATCCTTCAAAAGTACCCGAGAAGATAAAAAAAGAGCTTAATAACATAGGACTCTGGGATCTACACCCAAGAAATCTTTTCAGAATTACATGGAAAAATGAACCTATAAAATTCGGTGGAGGTTTTGATGGAGTGAATTACATTGAGATCCCTCACGAATTAAGCGGTATTAAGGCGCGAATTTTTGTATTACTCGGCAAATTCTTCCCAACCGGTGCACACAAAGTAGGTGCAACTTTTGGACCACTTGTCGAAAAACTCACAAGGGGGGCTTTCGACCCAACAAGTCAAAAGGCACTATGGCCATCTACAGGAAATTATTGCAGAGGTGGTGCATACGATTCAAATTTACTTGGCTGCAAGAGTATTGCAGTGCTTCCTGAAGGTATGTCAAAGGAGAGGTTTGAGTGGCTTAAAAGCATTGGAGCAGAAATTTACGCAACTCCAGGCGTCGAAAGTAATGTAAAAGAAGTTTTTGATAAAACAAAGGAACTAAAAGCGAAATATCCAGAAGAGATTGTCGTGCTTAACCAGTTTGAAGAATTTGGCAATCCCATATGGCATTACGCAGTAACAGGGCCTGCCATGGAAGAGGTGTTTGAAAAGGAGAAGGATAAAGGAGATAAACTTGCTGCACTCTTCCTAACACAAGGTTCCGCAGGCACACTCGGAAGTGGAAATTATCTCAGAACAAAGTTCCCAGGAATTAAAATCGGCGCAGGTGAGGCGATGCAATGCCCTACAATGCTTTACAACGGGTACGGTGCTCACAGAATTGAAGGTATCGGAGACAAACACATCCCGTGGATTATGGATGTTAAAAACCTCGACATGGCAATCACAATTGACGACGAAGCTACAATGCATCTTATAAGACTTTTTAATGAAGAAAATGGAAAAATGTACCTCAAAAAAGTTTTAAAAAACAATCCTCTTGTTGAGAGATTTGACCTTCTTGGCATTTCATCTATTGCAAATATTCTTGGTGCAATTAAAATAGCAAAGTACTACGAGCTCACTGAAAAAGATTTTGTATTCACAGTCTCGACTGATTCTATGGAGCTTTATGGTTCAAGAATCTTAGAACTCAGAGATCAATATGGGGAATATACAGAAATGGATGCTGCAAAAGATTTCGAAAGATACCTTATGGGTGTTGCTGCCGACTGGATACTTGAAATGTCCTATTGGGATAAAAGAAGAATTCATAATCTAAAATATTTCACATGGATTGAGCAGCAGGGGAAAACAATTGAGGAACTTGATGCACAATGGTATGATGAAAATTACTTTAAAGATAAACTTGAATCTTACAAAGAATGGGATGGATTAATCAAGGAGTTTAACGAAAGAGTAGGACTTATAAAAAGCTATAAGTAGTAATCTTAAAGATCCTTTTTTGATTTTGCCTTTCATAAAGTTTTATCCTCGGGAGGTTTTTGCTTTTGTTATAATTATGCAACACTTCCTTGCTGAAAGCAAGTAGTGTGTTAATATCTGTGATATTCTCTCAATTAAGTCCGCTTTGAACTTTTACAAACAACTTTTCAAAAATAATTTTTCCATTCTAAAACAAAATATCAAAATCCAGACCTGGAAACTCTATTGAAAGTTTCTCCAAAATCTTTCTTAAATCTGCTAATTTTCCGGGGTTTTCGTATGCCCTGAATTCATCATATATACTTAACTCTAAAGTTTTTTTCTTAAGTCTTTTAAGATTTGGAAAATAGTTTAAGCTGTCGAAAATAACTCTTTTATCGCCTGTTTTCTCTATCTCTTTAACTATGGCAAAAAGTGATTCGAAATTATCAGACACATGAGGTAAAATTGGTCCTATGAAGGCATAAGTTCTAATCTTTTCTTCGTTGAAGGTCTGAAGGGCTTTAAGCCTTTCAGAGGGAATTGAAGCATTTGGCTCGAAGGTCTTGCTCCATTCTTCAGAGAGCGTTGTTATTGTTAGCCCAACTGTTATATTTTTAAATTCCTTGAGGAGATCTATATCTCTCAAAACAAGGCTCGATTTAGTTTGAATAGTGATGAAAATTTTTGAAGGGAAGATTTCGCTTTTTTCTCTTTCGAGAAGAATCTCAAGAGCTTTTCTTGTTATTTGATATTTCTCTTCAACTGGCTGGTACGGATCTGTCATTGAGGAGATGTAAATATCAAGGTTTTCTTTATTTCTTATTTCCTTTCTCAGAAGCTCCGGCACATTGATTCTTATATCTACAAATTTACCCCACTCTTCTTTTTGATGATGCCACCTCTGCATTATCATTGCAGCATAACAGTAAAGGCAGCCATGAAGGCAACCAAGGTAAGGATTAATGCAATATTCTGAAATTTTTGACTTTTGAAG
>CAZJKI010000008.1:23974-31501 GCA_964546685.1 uncultured Caldisericum sp.
TTTAAAATCTCGCGCATTCAACTTATTAATTTTCTTGACTACAATTTAATATAAATTACAATATCTGTAATTTCGCACTTATATTTTTAAGTAAAAGGAGTTAAAAATATGTTTAGAAAATTGGAAGATGCAAATAGGGTTCCCCTTGAAGAAGAGAAAATAATTGAGTACTGGAAGAAAAATAAAATATTTGAGAAAAGCCTCGAAATAAGGAAAGGGAGTCCTCGATTTGTCTTTTTTGAAGGTCCACCTACAGCAAATGGAAAACCAGGCGTTCACCACGGACTTTCAAGAATATATAAAGATACAGTTTTAAGATACAAATCCCTTACTGGTTACTATGTGCCAAGGAGGGGGGGCTGGGACACACAGGGGCTTCCCGTGGAAATTGAAGTAGAAAAAACTCTTGGAATTAATACTAAGAAAGAAATAGAAGAATATGGCATAGAAAAATTCAACGCACTTTGCAAAGAAAGTGTAATGAGGTACACCGAAGACTGGGAAAATATGACAGACAGAATTGGTTTCTGGCTTGATATGGAAAATGCCTATAAAACTTATGATAATGCTTATCTTGAAACAGTCTGGTGGCTCCTCAAGGAAATATACAAAAAAGGCTTGATTTACCAGGATTATAAAAGCATTCCATATTGTCCAAGATGTGGAACAACCCTATCGTCACATGAAGTTTCTCTTGGATATAGAAAAGTTAAGGACCCTTCTGTATACATAAGGTTTAAGATAAAGGATACACGTTTTAAAGACACATCTTTACTCGTATGGACAACGACACCCTGGACACTTCCATCAAACCTCGCTGCAGCAGTAAACCCCGAATTCATATATCTCCTTGTAAATCATCAGGGTAATAAATTGATACTTTCAGAAAATAGGGCAAAGGCTGTACTCGGTGAAGATTTTGAAGTAATTGAAAAATTAAGCGCAAAGGAACTTGAAGGAATAAAATATGAACCTCCATTTGACTTTGCAGATCTCACTGAAGAGGAAGAGAAAAGGTCTTTTATAATTATCTTTGGGGGTTTCGTTACAGGGGAAGATGGAACAGGGATTGTTCATATTGCGCCAGCATTTGGCGAGGATGATCTCATTGCCAGCAAAAAAAATAATCTTCCATTTGTTCAACTTGTAGACCTCGAAGGCAACCTAACAAAGGGTAAATGGAAGGGAATGTTCGTTAAAAAAGCAGACCCTCTAATTATAGAAGATCTTAAAGAAAGAGGTTTACTCTTTAAAAAAGAACTGTATGAACACGATTATCCATTCTGCTGGAGATGTGATACGCCTTTACTTTACTATGCAAAGAGTTCATGGTTTATAGAGATAAGCAAGATAAGAGATTTGCTAATAGAAAATAACGAAAAAATAAACTGGTTCCCTGAAAATATCAAACATGGGAGGTTTGGCAACTGGCTTGAAAATATAAATGATTGGGCATTATCAAGGGAAAGATACTGGGGTACCCCTCTTAATATATGGGTATGTAAAAATTGCGGACACACAGAAGTAATTGGAAGTATCAAGGAACTGAAAGAAAAGGCAATCGAAGAAGTACCTGAAAATATTGAACTTCATAAGCCATATGTTGATAAAATCCATCTTAAGTGCCCCCATTGTAATGGTGAGATGAAAAGAGTACCAGAAGTAATAGATGTATGGTTTGACTCTGGCTCAATGCCATTTGCACAGTGGCATTACCCGTTTGAAAACATTGCACAGTTTAATGCAAATTTCCCTGCAGATTTCATCACTGAGGCAATAGACCAAACAAGAGGATGGTTCTATTCTTTACTTGCGGTTTCAACCCTTGTAAAGGGAGTCTCTCCTTACAAAACTGTTATGTGCCTTGAGCTTATTTTAGACGAAAAAGGGCAGAAGATGAGCAAATCAAAGGGAAATGTGATTGATCCCTCTGAAGTTCTTGATAAATACGGAGGCGATGCCTTCAGGTGGTCAATATATACCGCTTCTCCACCCTGGAACCCAAGAAGGTTCGGGCCAAACGTTGTAAACGAGGCAATGAAAGAGTTTATAATCCCTTTAAGGAACGTATATTCATTCTTCTCTCTTTATGCAAATATAGACAAGTTCAATCCCTTAAACACAGAATATATACCTGTAGAGAAAAGAAGCATCCTTGATAGATGGATTATAGCAAAGCTCGAGGTGATAAATAGAGAAGTAAAAGATAGATTTGATAAATTTGAGATTACCCCTATTACAAAAGATATACAAAAATTCGTAGACGAACTTTCTAACTGGTACGTAAGGCGTTCAAGGAGAAGATTCTGGAAAAGTGAAAACGACACGGATAAAATCTCTGCATACCTTACCTTATACGAGTCTTTAAAAAAACTTCCTCTGATCCTTGCGCCGTTTACGCCTTTTATAGCTGAAACATTCTATCAAAACCTCGTAAGAGAAATTGACCCAGACGCAAAAGAAAGCGTTCACCTTGAAGATTACCCTGAACCTAACCTTTCTCTCATTGATGAAAAACTTATCAACGACATGGAAATTGTCATAGATATAACAAGCATGGGAAGGAGCCTAAGAAAAAATTCGAAGATAAGGGTAAGACAACCACTTGAAAAACTTCTTGTGCACCTTAAAGAACCTTCGCAAAGAAAAATCATTGAAGAAAATGCACCTGTCATAATGGAGGAATTGAATATTAAAAATATTGAATTCGTTGATAGCATTGACGAATACTGCACGCTCGAACTTAAACCAAACCTTCCTGTAATGGGCGAGAAATATAGGAATAAAATTCCGCATATTTTAAAGATGATTGGAAAACCTGAAAATGCACGTGAATTTGTTAGAAATGGACAACTCAACTTAAAATTAGATGATGAAACAATTACTTTGAATCTTTCAGACATTCTTATTTCAATAAAAGGAAAACAAAATTTTATAGGCACATATGAGGGTGGGCATTTTGTTTTTCTTGATACAACTATTACAGATGAACTACGAGAGGAAGGAGTTGCAAGAGAAATCGTTCATGCTGTACAGAATATGAGAAAAGAGGCAAACTTAGATATTTCAGAAAGAATTCTCCTCTCTATAAAACCTGAAGATGCTGTTGTTAAGAACTATGAAGACTATATAAAAACAGAAACCCTTACAGAGGAATTCAGAACGATCGAAGATTCAATAATTGAAAAAGAACTTAAGCTTGATAAAAATTTATATAATATTAAACTAAAAAGGGCATAAAATGTTTAAAAAATTAACTCCAGTACAACTGGTAGTCTTAAGTTTTATGACTGTAATCATTACTGGAGCAATTCTCCTTATGTTGCCATTTTCCAGTACATCCAACAAATTTACTGATCCCATTACCGCTATTTTTACAGCAACCTCTGCAACATGCGTTACAGGACTTGTTGTAGTTGATACAGGTACTCATTGGTCATTATTCGGACAAATAGTTATACTCCTCCTCATCCAGATAGGTGGGCTCGGATACATGACTATCTCAACATTTTTCCTTATATTCTCGAACAGAAGAATCACATTAAGACAGAGGTTTATGTTAAAAGAAGGTCTGAACGTTTATAAGCTTACCGGTATAATTTCCTTCGCAAGAACCATATTTTTCACGGTTCTCTTCTTTGAAGGGCTTGGAGCATTTGCCCTGTCGTTAAGGTTTCTCAGAAACTTTGCTCCTATTAAATCGGCATGGATGGGTATTTTCCACTCAATTTCTGCATTCTGTAATTCAGGTTTTGATATAACGGGCGGATTTAAAAGTTTCACTGGGTATGTTAATGATCTTACTTTAAATCTCACTATTATGACACTTATTATCTTTGGTGGAATTGGCTTTTATGTAATATGGGAAATACTGAATAAGATTAAAGACCGTTTTACGTCCGGTGAAAGAAAAAAACTTTCTCTACACTCTAAACTTGCATTAAGAATAACTGCAATGCTTATAATTACCGGAGCCATTGTTATATTTTTAATTGAATGGAACAATCCTGGTACAATGGCAAGTTTGCCTTTAAGAGGAAAAATTTTATCTTCATTTTTCCATTCGATTACTCCAAGGACAGCAGGGTTCAATACACTGAATACAAGCATGATGAATCCAGCAACACTTCTCTTTACAATATTTCTTATGTTTATCGGGGGGTCGCCTGGTGGCACAGCAGGTGGAATTAAAACAACTACATTTGCAGTAGTTATATTTCTTCTATTTAGTGCATTTAAAGAAAAAACACCAATAACATCAAATGGAAGAACTATAAAACTCAGTATTGTTAGAAGGGCTGTTTTCATCATGGGATTTGCTATTTTTATTATTCTTGTATCGACATTTTCAATCCTTATTGCTCAGGGACAAAAATTCAGCCTTTTACAGGTATTATTTGAGGTAACCTCTGCATTCGGAACAGTGGGGCTCACTACTGGAATTACCAGAGAACTCTCCAGTTTTTCAAGAATTGTAATTATTGCTACAATGTTTATAGGGCGTATTGGTCCTTTGAGTTTTATATTAAGTTTCGCAACAAGAAAGGAAAAAATACACCCTGAATACCCTGAGGAAGAAGTAGCAGTGGGTTAGGAGGAGATATGAAAAAACAATTTGGTGTAATTGGACTTGGAAGATTTGGTACCGCAGTTGCAAGAGACCTTGAAAAATTAGGATATCCAGTGCTTGCAATCGACACGGATCCAAAACTTGTTGATGCAGTAAAAGAGTATGTGAGTTTTGCAGACATCGTTGATGCAACAAATCCAGATGCATTAGCAGCCGCCGGAATTAAGAACTGCGATACAGTTATTGTTGCCGTGGGTGATATTGAGTCAAGTATTCTTATATCACTCATCCTTGAAGAATTTGACATTAAAAATATCATTGCAAAGGCTGCAAGCGATGTACATGAGAGAGTCCTGAGAAAAATTGGTGTCAAAGAAGTTGTTTTTCCTGAGGCAGATATGGGGATAAGGGTGGTTAATAGACTTACATCTGCAAACATACTCGATTACATATCAATCTCTGCAGATGTTGACCTGGTAGAATATAAGGCTTCCAAAAAACTTGCAAATCAAAGCCTGAAGGACCTTGCCCTGAGAAACCGTTTTGGAATAAATGTAATTGCTATAAAAAGAGACGACAATGTAATTGTATCACCTTCTGCAGATGAGCTGGTATTAGAAGGAGATGAATTATTCTTCGTCGGAAAGACTCCAGATATTCTTTTGTTCAAAAAGGAGTTCGAAGAATGATAAAAGCTGTGAGCCTGGACCTATGGGAAACTCTTATAAAAGATGGTTTAGAAAAAGACAGTGAAAGAGAAAGAGATGCTTTAAGAACAGAGTTTATTGTAAAAACGCTAAATTTAGATCAACCCTATACACAAAAAATACTTTCATTTTTCGATGAACTCGTGACAGCATTTAAAAATCCTTCAGAGGAAAATGGATGGTCACTTCTTCCTGAAACGCAGATTGACTATCTTATAAACAAGTTAGGAGTAGAAGTTAAAAAAGAGGATTTTGACAAAATCCTAAAATTCTACACCGAATGTATACTTGATTACCCGCCTTCCTTTACAGAGGAAGATGTGTCTCACACGTTAGCAAAACTTAAAAAGAAATACAAAACTGCTCTAATTTCAAATACAGGAAGGACTCCCGGTAAATCTCTCCTAAAATTGCTTAACAAGCTTAAAATTAAAAAATACTTTGACTTCTTTGCATTTTCAGATGAACTCCTGATGAGAAAGCCAGACCCGAGAATCTTTGAAGTAGTATGTTCAAAATTAAATGTCTCTCCTGAAGAAACTGTACATATAGGTGATTCATATAACATGGATTTTCTTGGAGCAAAATCAGCAGGACTGAATACGATTTTATATGTTCCGGGCACCGAAAAACCACAGGGCACTCCGTATATCAGAACACTCAAAGAAATCGAAGAAGTAATAGAAAAAGAATATGCTGATTGACGGCAAAAGCCTTGATTTAGATGGCATTTTAAAAGTTTCGAAAGACTTCGAAAAAGTACAACTTTCACCTATGTCCTTTAAAAAAATCAACCAATCCTCAAAGTTCATAAATAAAATATTAGAAGAGAAAAAAATCGTCTATGGTATAAATACCGGCTTTGGAAAACTATGCAATGAAGTCATACCTCTCGAAAGCGTCTCAGAACTCCAAAAAAACCTTTTACTTAGCCATGCAGCAGGTACAGGAGAACCATTAGCAGAGATGGAAGTCAGGGCTGCCATACTTGTAAGGGCAAATTCTCTTGCAAAGGGTTTTTCAGGGGTAAGAAAAGAGTTAATTGAGAAACTACTTGAACTGCTTAACAAAAAAATATATCCATATGTACCTTCTTACGGTTCTCTTGGCGCTTCTGGTGATCTTGCTCCTCTTGCGCACATCGCTTTGCTGCTTATTGGTAAAGGAAAGATAATTAATAATGGTAACGTTGTAGAAGCACGGCCTTTTTTAAAGGAAAAAGGTATTGAATACTTTGACAAGCTTCAAGCAAAAGAAGGGCTTGCGTTGATAAACGGAACTGCAGTTGAAGCTGGGATATCTTCAATTCTTGTCTCAGAGGCAAAATACCTTTTACAAGTAGCTATCAAGTCTTCCGCCCTTTCTATGGAGGCTCTGAGAGCAAAAAAAGAGGCGTTCGACCCAAGAATTCAAGAGGTCAGGAATGTTTTAGAGCAGAGAATTATCTCGGATATGATTCTTAAAGAGATTAACGGAAGTAAACTCATTGATAGTGCCCAAAAGGTACAGGACGCTTACACGATAAGATGCATACCACAGGTGTACGGAGCAGTGCTTATGAACCTGTCTTATATAGAAAATGTGTTAACAGGAGAAATAAACTCTGTCACTGATAACCCAATTGTTTTTGCTGAAAACGGAGAGGTACTTTCTGGTGGTAATTTTCATGCCGAACCTCTGGCTTTTGCAATGGACTTATTCAGTATAATTCTTACTGATCTCAGTAACATGATTGAAAGAAGAATAAACAGTTTACTTAACCCTGTTCTAAGCGAACTTCCTCCTTTCCTTACAGATAAATTTGGTTTGCATTCAGGATTGATGATTTTACAATATACAGTTGCTTCACTTGTTTCGGAAAACAAAATGCTTGCTTACCCTGCAAGTGTTGATTCAATACCCGTTTCAGCAGATCAGGAAGATCATGTAAGTATGGGAATGAATTCCGTATTAAAAGCAAGGAAAGTAATTCAAAATCTCAGAAAAATCATTGGTGCAGAACTAATCATCGCAGCACAAGGCATAGATTTTAGAGGAAGCGAGCTTCTTGGAAAAGGTACCAGAAAAACATATTTAAAAATAAGGAAAACAATCCCCTTTGCCTCGTCTGACAGAATATTTTCATACGATATTGATAAAATTGAAGGCATGATATTAAAAAAAGAAATTTAATATTTAAAGCAAATAATGGCTTAAAATAGCAAAAAGCCTGCAAAAAGGAGGAGTAAATGCAGGCTTATTGTTTTAGAA
>CAZJKI010000009.1:0-31369 GCA_964546685.1 uncultured Caldisericum sp.
ATGGACCCAAAGCTTTACAGGTAGGTGAAAAATGGAAAAGAATGATTTGATTCTGGAAGTGAGAGATTTAAAGACTTATTTCTTTACTGACGATGGTGTGGTTAATGCAGTCGATGGAATGAGCTTTAAAATTAGACGTGGCGAAGTGCTTGGTTTGGTTGGGGAAAGTGGATGTGGAAAAAGTGTAGCCTCCCTTTCTATTATGCGTCTTATAGATAAACCCGGGAAAATTGTTGGAGGAGAAGTTATATTTAAAGGAGAGGATTTACGTAAAAAAACCGAGGAAGAAATGAGGAAAATCAGGGGTTCTGAAATTGCTATGATTTTTCAGGAACCTATGACCTCACTTAATCCTGTGTTTACAATCGGCAATCAGATCATAGAAGCGATACTTTTGCATCAAGATTTAAGTGAAGAAGAAGCCAAAAAAAGAACAATAGAACTCCTCAACCTGGTTGGTATTCCCGAACCGGAGAGGAGGTTTAATCAATATCCTCATGAATTAAGTGGTGGTATGAGACAGAGAGCCATGATTGCAATGGCGATCTCGTGCAATCCGGATCTGCTTATTTCCGATGAAGCAACGACCGCCCTTGACGTAACAATACAGGCCCAGATTCTCGAACTGATGAAGGACCTGCAGAAAAAAATAGGAATGGCAGTGCTCTTTATTACGCATGATCTTGCTCTTGTCGCGGAAATGGCAAACGATATAGCAGTTACATATACAGGGAAAATTGTGGAATATTCTGATGCAAGGAGTATTTTTAAAAACCCTAAACACCCTTATAGTTATGGCTTATTGCGTTCGGTTCCTAATCTGCTGTCCGAAGAAACTAAAGTAGGGCTTCCTGCTATAGAGGGAATGGTGCCGAGTCCTTATCGAATGCCACAGGGATGTCACTTCAATCCAAGGTGTCCTTTTGTTACAGATGTGTGCCGGAAAGAAATGCCAGAACTTGAGGAATTATTGACAAATCACTATGTAAGATGCTTTCACCCAGTGGAAGTTTCTAAGGAGGCAGTATGAAGAAGTTGATAGAGGTTCAAAACCTTACTAAGTATTTTCCTGTTTTGGGAGGGGTCTTCAGTAGACCTGTTGGCTGGGTGAAGGCTGTAGATGATATATCATTCTATATCTATGAAGGTGAAACATATGCTCTTGTCGGTGAGACTGGTAGCGGAAAGACCACTGCAGGCAAGACTTTATTGAGATTAAATGAACCTACAAAAGGAAAAATTATTTTTGATGGAAAAGATATTACTTCCTTTTCTTTATCTGAGATGAGACCACTGAGGAGAAGCATGCAGATTATTTTTCAAGACCCTTACGGTTCATTAAATCCCAGGTTACCTATTGGTGAGATTATTAGAGAGCCACTTTTAGTGCATAATATTGGTACCAAAAAAGAGCAAGAAGAAAGAGTAGTTGAAATAATGAAGCTTGTTGGTTTAAGACCAGAGTACCTTCACCGCTATCCTCATGAATTTTCTGGTGGTCAAAGGCAGAGGATAGGCATAGCAAGAGCTGTAGTTTTGAATCCTAAATTTATTGTTGCAGATGAGCCGGTTTCGGCTCTTGATGCTTCAATTCAAGCACAGGTTCTTAATCTTTTACTCGAGCTACAGGGAAAGCTTGCTCTTACTTACCTTCTTATTGCGCATAACCTTGCTGTTGTAAGGCATGTTTCGGATAGAGTCGGTGTTATGTATCTTGGAAAGCTTGTTGAAGTTGCAGACACTAAAGAATTATTTAATAATCCACTGCATCCATATACACAGGCATTACTTTCTGCAATTCCTGTCCCTGACCCTGATGTCAAAAAGGAAAGAATATTATTGCAGGGAGATTTGCCATCCCCTATTAATCCACCATCTGGTTGTCGATTTAGAACAAGATGCAGATATGCAAAGGATATTTGTGCTGAGAAAGAGCCGCCGCTTATCGATGTTGATGGTGAGCATTATGTTTCTTGCCATTTTGTTAAGAAAGGTAAAATAACTGAATATACACCCTCATCATAGTACGAAACTGGCCAGGCAAATCCTTGGCCAGTTTCCAATCTTTATTACCTCTTGACTTTTAATTAAATTTTAAGTAGAATATCATTTGCAGCAAAGAGGGGCCCGTAGCTCAAAGGCAGAGCGGTTGGCTCATAACCAATTGGTTCCTGGTTCGAGTCCAGGCGGGCCCACCATTGGAGGTTTAGATGTATATAAAGTTGCTATGGGAGTTAGAACAAAAAGAGAAATCTACACAGAGGAAAGAAGAACGAGTTAAAGAGATTGAAGAAGAATTGAAGATAGTAGATGAGGTAAAATCTGTTAAAACAGAGATAGAGGAGTTAAATTCAGGACTTGAGAGTTTTCTTAAAAGGAAAAAAGAAATTGAAACAGAAATAGAAGAACATGAAGTTAGCCTTAAAACTGTTTTAGGATCTCTTGAGAGCGGAAAACCAAAAACTTCTAAAGACTTAAAAAGATTAAAGAAAGAGCAAGATAGTCTTACTGGTAAAATAGAAGACCTGAAAAGAAATCTGAATTTTGTTTTACAGAGTATTGATGAAAGAAAGGAAAGAATTGGCTCTTTAAAGGAAAAAATTGCTGAAGCAGAGAAAAGGATTAAGAGAGTAAGGGAGGAGTATAAGAAACTCGAAAAAGAAATAAAGGAAGAGACGGCTAAATATAGCAAGGAATTTGAAGAGAAAACTGGCACGATATCTTTAGAAATCCTTTATCGCTATAATGAGATTAAAAAAGATTTTTCACATGGAGCAATTGCTCTTGTTGAGCAGGGGCATTGTTCAAACTGCGGTTCAATAATTTCACTTGAAGTGCTTGAAGGTTTTAGAGAGGGTCAGCTAGATAAAATTATTCAATGTGAAATTTGTGGTAAAATTTTATATTATCCTGAAAATTTAAAAATAGGCCTTAAGTAAGTAAAGCGGTCGCGGGATATTTTTATCCCGAGGAAAGTCCGGACTCCAGGGAGCAGGGTACTTGGGAAATCCAAGTAGGGGTAACCCTAAGGAAAGTGCCACAGAAAAAAGTCCGCTTGCATTAGCAAGTAAGGGTGAAAAGGTAGTGTAAGAGACTACCGGTGGCCCTGGTAACAGAGCCATGCTGGAAAACCCTACCCGGAGCAAGACCGAATAGGATGGTTGAGGATGCTCCCCCCATGCCATCGGGTTGGTCGCTAAGATAAATGATCGCTTTCACTGAGTAAGTGAAAACAGAATCTGGCTTATTACTTACTTAAGGCTTTTGATATTTTGGATATTAAGAAGGTTGCAAATCATTAGAAAATTTGTATAATACCATCGTGCCACACTTAAAGGCGGGGCGTGGCGCAGTTTGGTTAGCGCACCTGCATGGGGTGCAGGGGGTCGGAAGTTCGAATCTTCTCGCCCCGACCATTTATACGGGATGTGGCTCAGTTTGGTAGAGCGCTTGGTTCGGGACTAAGAGGTCGTGGGTTCGAATCCCACCATCCCGACCATATTGATTGTTTTAGGAGGAAAAGTGGATCAAAATAAAGCGCCTCTTTACGAAGCTGTTGTGGATTATATCAAAAAAGGTATGGTACCCTTTCATATGCCTGGGCATTCCCAGGGCAAAGGTGCACCCGATGTTTTAAAGAAACTTTTTGGAAAAGAGTTTTTTGATTATGATCTTACAGAAGTTTCAGGGCTTGATTATCTTCATTTCGCTCAAGGAGTCATTAGAGATGCGGAGAATTTAGCCGCTGAATTATATAAAACAAAAGCAACCTTTTTCGTCGTTAATGGTACAACTGCTGCAATCCATGGTATGATACTCTCAATGGTTAAAAAGGAAGATAAGATTATTATTGGTAGGAATTCTCACCGTTCTGTAATTGGTGGAATACTTGAAATTGGTGCTTTTCCTGTTTTTGTACATCCTGAATTTAATGAAGAGTTTGGAATAATAACTAATATAACCCCTCAATCCTTAGAAAAGGTTATAAAGGATAATCCAGACGCAAAAGCTGTTCTTATAACTACACCGAATTATTATGGAATGCAGGGAAGAATAATGGAAATGATTAATCTTGTTCATAGCCATAATATGTATGTTCTTGTGGATGAAGCTCATGGTGCGCATTTTCCTTTTCATCCATCCTTTCCAAAATCAGCTATTGATTGTGGTGCAGATCTTGTTGCACAAAGTGCTCATAAGACACTTCCTACTTTAACTCAGACATCTTTTCTTCATGTGGTCTCTGATAAAGTTAATGTCGACAAGGTAGAGCAGGTTTTGGGTATAATAGAAAGCTCAAGCCCCTCGTATATTTTTATGACGACTATGGATATTGCAAGGAGAGAAATGGCTTTAAATGGCAGAAAGCTATGGCAAGACACTATAGAAATTGCAGAATATGCTCGAAGAGAAATATCTAAAATATCCGGTTTTAAAGTAACTTCACCTACCATTATAAATGGTAATGATATAAGCGCTTTCGATCCTATAAAGTTAACTATAAATATTCAACAACTTGGTTATTCAGGATTTGAGTTTGAATCATATTTAAATAAAAATAATATTGAAATTGAGCTTTCAGATTTGCAGAATGTATTATTGTTCATTACAATAGGGACGAGAAGAGAGGATGTAAATAAATTAATTTCAGTCTTGAAGGGGATCAAGCCAAGAAAAGAAAAAAGCAAAGTTAAATTTCCTCGTTTTCCGCATGCTGGCAAACAAGTTATTACACCTTCGGAAGCTTTTAATATGAATTATGAAATTATTGAACTCTCCAAGAGTATAGGAAGGATTAGCTGGGGTATTGTAGCTCCATACCCCCCGGGAATACCTGTTTTTGTTCCTGGTATGGAAATCACAAAGGAAGAAAAAGAATTTATCCATGAAATACATAGAAATGGTGCTCTTGTGCAGGGCTCAATAAAAAAAGATGAAAAAATTTATGTAAGAGTTTTAAAAACTTTATGAGGAGTATCAATGATCGAAAGGGATTTGCTTAATCTAATAAAAAATAGCGAGGAAGAAGCTCAAAAGATAGTAGAATCAGCCCAGGAAGAGGCTAAAAAATTAAGAGAAGATTTAGAAGAACAAAAAAAGGAAATTGTCGATACATTGAATACTAGATTCGATGAAATAATAAATGAAAAAAAGAAAGAACTTCAAAAAGCTTTTGAAGAAAATTTAATTGTTTTAAAAAAGGAAAATGATTCAAGGCTCAAGAGTATTAAGAAAGTTTCTTCTAAGAAGACTCCGGAGATTTTAAAAAATCTTGAAGAATTATTGGAAACGTATGATTGAAAAAGTAAAAAAAATAAATATTTTATTTGATAAAGATAAAGAAGGCATAATTTTAGATAAGCTTTTTAAACTAAACCTGGTACATATATCAAGTTTCAAAGAAGAATACATAAGCGAATTTTCTTATTTTACGAACCCAACTTCAAAAATTTCTTATCAGGAGGAACTTTACGAAATTGATGTCATATTGTCAATTTTTAAACAGTTTGGAGTAGAAGAAAATAGTTTTTTGAAATCTTTTTTTCCTGATAAGCAATTTTTGTCTCGTATAGAATTTGAAAAGATTATAAATAGTTTTGATTTGAAAGATTTTTATAATAATATATCTGAGCTTTCAAATAGATTTAATTCATTAATCATTGAAGAAAATTCGCTAAAAGAGGAAAGAGACTATATAAATATTATGAAAAGTTTTCCTTTCCAGTACTCAATTCTTTCTGGTACAAAGTCTACAAAATCAATCTGTTTCTCTATGGGGAGTAAAGATTTTAAGTCATTTTCTTTTGAAGAAAAAAAGCTTTTGTCGGAAATTTTCTTTTTTCCTTTTGAAACTGAAAAAGGTGTAACTAAAGCATTCATACTTTATTTGAATGAAGATGAAAATAAAGTAATCGAGTTGTTTAAAAATTATAATATCATGATAATGGAAACTCTAAGGAATATTACAGGTTTTGAGGAAGAGGAAGTTGAAAGAATAAATCTAGGGCTTAGCGAGATTGAAAAGGAAAAATCTATAATAGCGTCAAAAATAAGAGATTATTATAAATTTAAAGCCAACCTTCTTGTATTAAAAGATTTTTATAATTCTCTTAAACTTAAAGACAATGCGGTAGGGAAATTATTACAGGGTAGAGAAGTCTCTGTTTTAAAAGGCTTTGTTAGAGAAGCAGAAGTTGATAAAATTTTGTCAGTCTCTAATGATAAAGATTTCATTGCTATAATTTCGGATCCTGAAGAAAATGATGTTGTGCCAGTTTCTCTTAGAAATATTCCATTCTTCAGACCATTTGAATTTTTGGTGAGATTATTTGGCTTACCTTCTTATTCAAATGTTGATCCAGTTCCTATTGTTGCTATCTTATTTTCATTATTTTTTGGTATAGCTCTTGGTGATGCAGTTTATGGACTAGCTCTTGTAGTTTTTGGTTTCTTTTTTAGACGCAAATACAAGGAAGATACAGGGGCTCATAATTTCTTTTCGATTCTTTTATATGGTGGAATAATGTCGGTCGTGTTTGGAATTTTAACAGGTTCTTTTGTTGGCAACCTATTTGAACTTTATTTCCCGGGATCGGCTTTTACTGAGCTTATAAAAAGGCTTAGAATAATAGATACACTCTCATCTCAGGGCTCTGTTACTTTTCTTATCCTGGCAATTGGAATCGGAGTAATTTCCCAGCTTTTGGGTGTTGTTATGAACATTACAATAAAAATAAGAAATAAAAATTATCTCGATGCAATATTTAATGGTATCGGCTGGTTACTTTTCCTGCCAGGCCTTGTTTTAATTTTGTTGTTAAGCAGATTCCCGTTTTTAAAAACTTTTGATTATTCTCTTATAATTGTTGGGGTGATTTTACTTCTCCTTGGGGGTTGGAGCTCTGTTCGTAGCATTATGTTTAAACCTGTAGCAGCACTTGTTAATATATATGGAATAAGAAGTTCTTATGGAGTAACAAGCTTTCTTGGTGATGCCTTATCTTACTCCCGACTTTTTGCATTAGGCCTCAGTAGTTCAATTCTTGCGTCTTCATTTAATATGATGGCACAAGTAATTGGCAATATGTTTGGAGGGTTTGGCATCGTGCCACTTTTGATTGTTTTAATTGCAACACAGTCACTTGCCTTTGTAATGAGCATACTTGGTGCTTTTATACATTCAATGCGTCTGAATTTTCTTGAATTTTTTAGTAGATTTTATGACATTGGAGGTATTAAATTCAAGCCCCTGGGACTTGAATTTAAGAATATAATAGTTGATGATAAAGAGGAGGTAAAAAATAATGGAAAACACAGGAACAGTTAGTCTTTTTTCTAATGGGCCATTATGGGTTGCAGTAGGAGCTGCTTTTGTCGCTGCTTTAGGTCTAATAGGTTCAGGAATGGGAATTGGGAGAACTACGGCTCATGCTGGTGGAATTCTTTCGGAAAAGCCGGAGTTGTTTGGGAAAATGCTTGTAATAATGGCCCTTCCTGGCACTCAGGGTTTTTATAGCCTTATTATGGCTTTCCTTTTCATGCAATTTTTTGGATTTGTCGGGGGTAAACCTAATGCTACTCAAGGTCAGGGATTTGCAATATTTTTACTTGGTATAGCAATTGGACTTGTCGAATTTAAAACAGCTCTTGATCAGGCACATTCTTCTGTAGGAGCTCTCGACCTCACAGGTAAAAGGCCAGAAGAAGGAGGTCGTGCGATTCTTTTGCCAGCCCTTGTTGAAACCTACGCTATTCTTGGTCTGGTTATTGGACTACTTTTGGTGCTGTGGGTTAGTTCTAAGCCATTTTAATCAAGGTTCTTAAAGAAATGAGTTTAAATAGAGTTCGAGAAAGAATAATTGAAAAGGCAAACTTTGAAGCTTCCAAAATAATTGAAGAAGCCAAGTTGCAACTTGAAAAAGAAAAAAATAATTTTCAGAAAGAAGAGGAATTAAAATTTGAAGAGTATAAGAGAAAGGCTTTTTTAGAGCTTGAGAATCAATATAAGATGAAGCTCGATGTGGAAAGAATAAATTTGGGGAAGGCTATCTTAATTGAAAAAAGAAATATTTTAGATGAACTCTTTGAAAAGGTAAAAGCTGGACTGCTTTCTTTGAATAGTGAAAAATATTTAAAATTTTTAGTTCATTTGATAAAGAGAGATGCACCCAATGGAAATTCTAAGATTTTTTTGAACAAAAAAGACCTTGAATCTTATGGTAAAAAATTAGGAATCTTATTGAAGAAGGAATTGGGTGGAGATAAAGAGTGTGTTATTTCTGATAAATCTGTTGAGATCATTGGCGGTTGCATTATAAGAGGCAAAGAAATCGAAATAAATGATTCTATTGAGGTTATTGTGGGAGATTTACAAGAAAAGTATGAAATAGAGATTTCCAAGGAGTTGTTTATTGGAAATGAATGAGAGTCTTTTTTATATTCAATTAAGATCACCAAGCGAATATGATTATATAAATGGGAGAGTAAAAATTCTTGAAACTTATCTCTTTTCTAGAGAAGAATTACAGCGTATGGCTTGTTTATCTTCTAGCGAATTAATTAACGAGTTTCTTAATTCTCATTATAAGGAATATATCCCGGGTAAAGATTTTCTAAGTATTCTGAAGGGTATTTCAGAATATTATTTTAGAACTCTCGTGGAAATGGAAAAGTTTGTTTCTCCAGGATTCATAAATTCATTTTTTAGAAGCAAGGGAGTTTTTTTAGAATTGAAAAAGTTTGCTGTTAAGGAAAGAGATGGGGTAAAATCAAGCTTTGATAATAATCTCTGGGCTTTTATTCAAAGCGATGTAAAAGGTAAGTACCCTGAAATTTTCAGAGTTGTATACAAAAAATTAAGAGATAATAGATTAAACCCTTTTAAATTAAATTCATATGTTGATATGTATTACATTCAGTTTCTTCTTTCATCTGCAAGAAAGACGGAGAGTGATTTTATAAATAGATACTACGGAATTTTCGCAATTTTAAACACAGAATTAATTTTGCAGAGACTCCTTTGGTTTATAAAACAAAATGTAATTGGTGAAGCTGTATTTAACGAGGTAGTTTTTGTTATGAGAGAAGTTTTACATAACCAGGATTCCTTAAGAAAAATTCTTTCGGTCAAAGGTTCGGAGGATTTTGAAGAATTTTTACGAAATGAAAAAATGTTTTATGGAGTAAATGAAATGTTTAAAACTCAACCAAACGTTTTCATCATGAGAAAGCTTGAAAATTATTTGGACAATGGAAAGTTTATGATTGTTGGCATTGAACCAGTTTTTATCTATCTTTCAAAATTATCTCTTGAACTAGAGGTTCTTAAGAAATTACTTTACGCTAAAGATATTAATTTGGAAAGTCAAGAAATACTAAAAACCCTTGGACTTAACTATGAGTAAAATTGCCTTTGTAGGAGAAGAAAAACTTGCTTTAATATTCAATAACTTTGATATTGATATTTTTGCTGTCCACAACGGCGAAGAGGCTTTTAAAAGAGTTAATGAACTTTTAAAGATGAATTACGGGCTTATTTTGATTACTGAGGAGTATGCAAAAAACCTTGAGACTTTTTTAGAGAAAAGAACCGAAGCTTTTCCGGTTATTTTTGTTCTTCCATCTTCTTATTCTTCTGGATTTGGAACAAATCTCATAGGTAGAGTTGTTGAGAAAGCCGTGGGCATTAAAATCCTTTCAAAAGGAAAGGATCAATAATTAGCATAAATTTAGAAGGGGTGTATTATGAAAGAAAAATCAGGTAGAGTTGTTAAAGTCTCTGGCCCACTTGTTGTTGCTGAAAATATCCCTGATGCTAAAATGTACGAAATGGTTTATGTGGGAAGTAAAAAACTTTTTGGAGAAATAATTGAGGTCAGGGGAAACTTATCATCTATTCAAGTTTATGAAGATACAAGTGGTATTGGCCCTGAAGAGCCGGTATATCCAACAGGTACACCACTAAGTGTTGAGCTTGGCCCCGGCCTTATTGGTTCAATATACGACGGATTACAAAGACCTCTTGATATTTTAAGGTTTAAATACGGTGATTTCATAGTTAGAGGGCTTTTCGAGTCTCCACTTGATAGAAAGAAAAAATGGCTTTTTACGCCTTTTTTTGCTAAAGGAGATTCTGTTCAGGAGGGTGATTTTATTGGAGAGATTGACGAAACTCCGCTTGTAAAGCATAAGATAATTATTCCTTCTGGAATAGAAGGTCGAATTTTAATGTTAGCTGTGTATGGAGAATATAAAGTTGAAGATGTTGTTGCAAAAATAGAAACTAAGGATGGAGTAAGGGATATAAAACTTTTTCATAAATGGCCTGTTAGAATCCCAAGACCTGTTAAGAGAAGAGTTCCTCCCGAAGAGCCTCTTGTAACAGGCCAGAGAGTTATTGATGCATTTTTCCCTATTGCTAAAGGGGGCACTGCATGTATTCCTGGGCCATTCGGCAGTGGAAAAACAGTTGTTCAACACCAGCTTTCTAAGTGGGCTAATGCAGATATAATTGTCTTTGTTGGTTGTGGAGAAAGAGGGAACGAGATGACTGACGTTCTTATGGAATTTCCTGAATTGAAGGACCCAAGAACAGGTAGACCTCTTATGGAGAGAACAATTTTAATTGCAAATACATCGAATATGCCTGTAGCTGCAAGAGAGGCTTCTGTTTTCACAGGTGTTACAATTGCTGAATATTACAGGGACATGGGTTACAGTGTTGCTTTGATGGCAGATTCAACTTCAAGATGGGCTGAAGCAATGAGGGAAATGTCCGGTAGACTTGAAGAAATGCCTGGTGAAGAGGGTTACCCTGCTTATCTTGCTTCAAGAATCGCGGCATTTTATGAAAGAGCTGGAAAAGTTATTTTATTAGGTAATCAGGAGAGAGAAGCAAGCCTTAGTGTTATTGGAGCTGTTTCTCCTCCAGGGGGCGATCTATCAGACCCCGTAGTTCAAGGAACTTTGAGAACTATTCGTGTTTTTTGGTCTCTCGATGATTCGCTTGCCTATGCAAGACATTTTCCTGCAATTTATTGGCTTAAGAGTTATTCACTTTATCTTGATGCTCTGGCGGATTTTTATAAAGAAGAAATGGGTAAAGACTGGGTTGATTTGAGAGTGAAGGCTATGTCTATTTTGAGAAAAGAAGCTTCACTTCAGGAGATGGTTCGCCTTGTTGGCATTGATACCCTTTCTCCGAATGATAGACTTGTACTTGAAACCGCTCGATCTGTCAGGGAGGATTTTTTACAGCAAAATGCTTTTATGCCCGAAGATACTTTTACTTCCTTAAAAAAGCAGTATAGAATTATGAAATTGATAGATTTGTTTGATAAGAAGTCCCACGAAAGTTTGAATGAAGGAATTGACTTTGAGAAGATAATTTCTCTTCCTGTAAGAGTAGAGATTTCAAGAGCAAAATTTATTCCTGATGATGAGCTTGAAAGATTTGATAAAATTGAAGAAGATATTGTTAAATCTTTTGAGAACTTGAAGAAAGAGGTGAAGAATGGCTAAAGAGTATATTACGACAAGAGAGATATTAGGACCACTTATTGTTGTAGAGCATGTCGAAAAAGCAACTTATAATGAAATAGTTGATATAAAAGCACCTGACGGGTCCTTAAGGAGAGGTCAGGTGCTTGAAGTTAATAGTGATAGAGCTTTAATTCAAGTTTTTGAAGGAACTTCTGGTCTAAATTTGGGAGAAACAAAGATCAAATTTCAAGGAAGGGGTGTAGAAATTGGAGTTTCTTCATCTATTCTTGGGAGGATTTTTGATGGATCAGGCAAACCAATTGATGGTGCACCACAGATTATTCCAGAAAAACGATTGGATATTAATGGAAGCCCTATAAATCCTTATGCAAGAGATTATCCCGCTGAGTTCATACAAACAGGAATTTCTTCTATCGACGGCTTAAATACTCTTGTGAGAGGACAAAAATTGCCTATATTCTCTGGCTCTGGATTACCGCACGCTGAGCTTGCAACACAAATTGCAAGGCAGGCAAAAGTGTTGGGTGTTGAAGAAAAATTTGCAGTAGTTTTTGTCGCAATGGGAATAACATTCGAAGAAGCAAACTATTTTGTACAAAAATTTAGAGAATCGGGTGCACTTGAAAGATCTGTTGTATTTCTTAATCTTGGTGACGACCCTGTTATTGAAAGGATTGCTACCCCTCGTTTTGGCTTAACTACAGCAGAATACCTCGCTTTTGAACTTGGTATGCATGTTCTTGTAATTTTGACAGACATGACCAATTATTGTGAGGCTTTAAGAGAGATTTCTGCTGCTCGGAAGGAAGTTCCTGGTAGAAGGGGTTACCCTGGTTATATGTACACAGATCTTGCGACAATTTATGAAAGAGCAGGGAGAATAAAAGGCAAAAATGGTTCGATAACACAAATCCCTATTTTGACAATGCCAGAGGACGATAAAACGCATCCTATACCAGATCTAACCGGTTATATTACAGAAGGTCAAATATTCCTGAGTAGAGCTCTTTTCCAGCAAGGAATATATCCACCTATTGACATTTTGCCTTCTCTGTCAAGACTTAAGGATAAAGGAATTGGGAAAGGAAAGACAAGAGAGGACCATTCTGATATACTCAATCAACTTTTTGCATCGTATGCAAGAGGCAGGGAAGCAAGAGAACTTGCAACTGTACTTGGCGAAAGCGCACTTACAAAAACTGACTTAATCTCCGTAAAATTTGCTGATGAATTTGAAAATAGATTTATAAGACAGGGAATTAATGAGAACCGTCCAATAGAACAAACACTTGATCTTGGATGGAAATTGCTTTCCATGTTCCCTGTCGAAGAGTTGAAACGCATCAGGCCACAGTTCTTAGAGAAATATCTCCTCAATATATCGGCAAGGGTGTGATTAAATATGCTTCTTAATGTAAACCCAACAAGAATGGAGCTTCTAAGGCTCAAGGAAAGACTACTTCTTGCGAAAAGAGGACATAAACTTTTAAAAGATAAACTCGAGGGTTTAATGAAAAACTTTCTTGATATAGTGAGCCGATTTATTAAAAGAAGAAGCGATTTTGATAAAGAATTTTCTTATTTGGTGAAGCGGTATTATGTTTTTACTGCTCCTTATTCCCTTGAAGAGACAGAATCCCTTTTAGCAGGAAGCATTTTTGAACTTGATCTTTCGCTAACGGAAGCTTCTATAATGAATGTTCGCTATCCAGTTTTTTCTTTAAAGACAAAGGGACAGGCAATTTCTTACTCATTTTTATTTACTGAGAATTCTCTAGATCAAGTTTTTGTGGATTTTAGAAAGCTTTTAAATGAGATAGTCGAGCTTTCTTCGATTCAGCAAGAACTTTTTCTTATTTCGCTTGAAATTTCTAAGGTAAGGAGAAGAGTCAATGCTCTTGAATACATTATGATACCGAATTTAGAAGAAACTGTTAAATATATTACTAATAAGCTTGAAGAACAGGATAGAGAAAATATTGCAAGACTCCTCAAGATTAAAGATATTATCAAGTGAACATTAATGAAAATATTTAGGCAAGAAAAAATTTATTCAGGTAAAACTTTAACTCTTTATAAAAAGATAGTTGAAAACAGCGATAAAAGTTTATGGGAAAGAGAGACTGTTAGTTATGGATCTAATGCTGTTGCAATAGTTGCGGAATATTGTGGAAATATTGTATTTGTGAAACAATTTCGGCCTGCTGTAAACGAAGTCATCATTGAGCTTCCCGCAGGCAAAATTGCAAAAGGAGAAGACCCTGCTAAATGTGCGGAGAGAGAATTGGAAGAAGAGACATCTCTTGTTCCAATTGATCTTAAATTGTTGGTTGAATTTTATTCGACGCCTGGTTTTGTAGACGAAAAACTATATATATTCTACACAGATAAATTTGTGCAAGGTAAGATAAAATTTGATCCAGGAGAAGAGCTTCAAACTTTCTTAGTACCAATTGATGATATTAATAATTATATTTTTTCTAATAAAATTAGAGATGCTAAAACTTTAATCGGACTCATGTTTTGGAAGGAGATGCGTTTTGGAAAAAAATAACAAACTGTCAACTGTATCTGAGGCATTTTTCAGATATCTAAAACGGACTGAATCATTTTCTAAAAATACATTTTTAGCCTATAAAAATGATATAAAAAACTTCATTTTATTTTTAAAAAATCATAAAATAGAAAACTTAGAAGATTTAGATGGAAATTTAATTATTGAGTATTTTCAAAATTTTAAAACAAAATATAAAGGAAGTACGCTGGGGCGAAATAAATCTGCCATAAAAAAGCTTTTAAATTACCTTAGAACATGTTTTAAAATAAATTTGACTGAATCATTGAGCGAAATTAAAATTAAAAAATATGAAACAAAATATAAAAGTGTTGCTGTTAGTGTAATTTTTAGAGTAATAGAGTCCATAAAAGGAAAGGATTTTTTTTCTAAGAGAGATAAAGCAATGTTCCTGATTCTTTATACTACTGGAATTAAGGCTTCAGAGTTAAAAGATCTTAAAATGAAAGATCTTAATCTAAGTAATAAATTCCTCGAAGTCAGAGGTAAATTTAATAGAAGGTTACCTTTTGGAGAGTATGTTGCCGAAGGTATTACTACCTATTTAATTGAACGTGAAAAAATTATGAAAATGCGTAATAAATCCAATAGAGGGTATCTATTTGTGGAAAGAAACGGTGATGGTTTGACGAGGCAGAGCGTATATCTCATAGTGAGAAAGCGTTCAAATAATGCAGGGTTAGGTGTAAACATTTCACCACGGGTGCTAAGAAATTCTATATTTATTCACCTATTATCGAGCGGAGCTAAAAAGGAAGATGTAAAAGAAATGCTTGGAAACAAAATCCTCTTACCTCATTTTGAAAAAATTGCTGATCAAAATAAAGTAGATTCGGTATATATTTATTCGCATCCTATTCTGCTGGATAAATAATAAATGTATTTTGTATATAGATTAGGGGTCTTTCTTATAAGAGTATTTCCCTATAATATAACAACAGGCCTTGCCTACTTTTTTGGATTTTGTATATATCTGTTGTCTCCCAGGAAAAGGAATTATGTTTACAAGAATTGTGAAATACTCCTGGGTCAAAAAAACATTTTAGAAATAAGAAAGGCAACAAAAATGTCTTTTATAAATTTTTTGTTAAACATAAGAGATTATTTTATGTTTTTATATTGCGAGTTAGATAAAATATCGCAGATTGTGGATTTGGATGGAATTAAAGATAAATTAGAAGAGTTTTGTTCTTCAAATAATGGTCTTATCATACCTACTGCTCACCTTGGAAATTGGGAGCTTGCAGGATTTGTTGTTGGCTACCTGGGTTTTAGAGCTCACGGAATTGGGCTTTTACAGTCAGATAGCAGAATTGAGGGAATTTTCAAGAAACTTAGAGAAAAGGGAAAGGTTATTGTTCATCCGTTTAAAGGAGGCGCAGCAGGTGTTTACAAAGCTCTTAAGAATAATGAAATTGCAACTATTGTAAGTGACAGAGATATTAATCATAATGGTGTAAAAGTTGAGTTTATGGGAAAGTGTATCACCTTTCCGAGAGGAATTGGAGTGCTGGCATATAAGTCTGGAGCAAGAAGCGCAATTGGCTATCTTGTAAGAGAGAATAATAAATATATTGCATGCCTTTCAGAGGAAATAATCGTTGATAGAAATCTTAACGAAGAAGAATTTGTTCAGGAATATGTGAAGAAATTTGCCAAGAAACTTGAGTCTTTGGTAAAGAAATACCCAGACCAGTGGTTTAATTTTTTTGATTACTTTGAGGAATATAAATGCTGGTAGCTATCATACCTTCATATAACGAAGAGAAAAACATAAGATCTGTCGTTGAAGGGACAAAAAGATATGTAGATAAAGTAATAGTAATAGATGATGGTTCTGGTGATAACACATACGAAGAGGCTCTAAAAGGCGGAGCTACTGTCTACAGGAACAAAGGGAATCTTGGGAAGGCAGATGCAATGAAGATTGGATTTGCGCGTGCCCTTGATCTTGGTGCAGATTTTGTTTTGACAATAGATGGGGACGGTCAGCATAATCCTGATGAAATACCAAAGTTTGTTTCAAGATTGAATGAAGGTTTTGACTTAGTTGTTGGTGCAAGAAAGTTCGATACTAAACAAATGCCGGTAGTTAGAATATTTGCAAATTCTTTTTCATCTTTTGTTTCCAGTCTTGCTTGCAATACAAGAATCTTTGATAGTCAGTCTGGCTTTAGGCTTATAAAGAGAAGATTAGTTGAAAAAATAAAATTTGAGTCAAGAAGATATGAGATGGAAACAGAGATGCTTATCAAGGCTGCTCGCTGTGGTTTTAAAATAGGATTTATTGAAATAGACACTATTTATAGGATAGAAGCAAAGAGCAAGATCAACCAAATTTTAGATCCATTAAGATTTCTTTTACTTGTTTTAAGACTTTCTTTTTGGAGATGTAAGTGATAGATGTATTGGATTTGCACTTGCACTCACATTTTAGTATAGCAACGAGTAAAAAAATGACTACCAAGAATATTTCGTATTTTGCCAGGTTAAAGGGTGTAACGATTATTGGAACAGGCGATGTGCTTTTTGCTCTCTGGAAACAAGAGCTAAGACTTGATTTAGAGGACGAAGAAAATGGGTTATATCAGTTTGATAAGTTAAAATATGTTTTGACTTCTGAAATAAACCTTATTTTTGAAAAGAACGATAGATTAAGAAAAGTTCATTTGATTTTAACATTCCCTTCTTTTGAATCTGTCGAGAAATCCCGGAATTTATTACGTAAGTATGGAGATCTTGAAGCTTCTTCAAGGCCAAATATTTTTACTGATGGTGTAAAGCTTGTTTCTATTCTTAAGGATATTGATTTTGATATTCAAGTTATTCCGGCTCATATCTGGACCCCCTGGTTCGGCATACTTGGTTCTAAATCAGGCTTTGATGCAATTGAAGAGTGTTTTGAAAACAATACAGATAAAATTTTTGCTATTGAAACGGGCTTAAGCGCTGATCCAGGTATGTGCTATAAGGTGAATAGTTTGAGAAGTTTTACTACTATTTCAAATTCTGATGCGCATTCGCCAGATCAAATTTGTAGAGAAGCCACGATATTAAAAAATGTCAAAGGCTATAAAGATCTTTTCTCTGTAATAAAAAATCCTTTGCCGGATAGGTTTCTTTTTACACTTGAATATTTCCCCGAAGAGGGTAAATATTTTGCTGACGGACATAGAAAATGTAATTTTTTTGTTTTACCAGAAAGTGTCAAGCGTTCAAATTGCTCTATTTGTGGCAAGCCGCTTACATATGGAGTGTATCATAGAGTATTGGAGTTATCTGATAATTTTGCTAAAGAGGACTTTTCGAGAATTAAATACGTTCATGCGGTGCCTCTTAAAGAAATTATTTCTCAGGCCATACATAGAAATATAAAATCAGTTAGTGTTGAGCAAGAGTATAAAAAAATCATTGATGTCTTTAGTAATGAAATTAATGTCCTTTGTTTTGTGAGTAATAACGATCTTTTAAATGCGTTGCCTTTCGAGATCGCCAAAGGAATTATAAGCATAAGAGAAGAGAAAGTTATTAAAATTCAGGGTTTTGATGGGCAATATGGTAAAATTATTTTTAATTGAGCAAGATTTATAGATTAGTTGGATTTTAAAATGGAGGGATTTAGGAATGAATAATTATAAAGAGCTCGGGAAAATTAATATGATTAATGTATCCGATAAAGAAGCTTCTTTAAGATTAGCAAAAGCTCATGCCCGTGTTTTATTGGATGCAAAAACTTTTAAACGAATTATTGAGGGAAAAATAGAAAAAGGTGATATTTTTACAACTGCAAAAATTGCAGGAATTATCGCGGCTAAAAAGACTGACGAGATTATACCTTTGTGCCATCCTTTAAATCTAACCCATGTAAACTTGGTTTTTTATCCAAAAGTAAATCCGCCTTCAATCGAAATAGAGAGCAACGTGTCTCTTATAGGTAGAACTGGTGCTGAAATGGAGTCCCTTACGGCAGTTTCGATAGCAGCCCTTACAATTTATGATATGTGTAAGTCTATTGATAAGACTATTGAAATAGATCAGGTGTTTTTAATTGAAAAAAGTGGAGGAAAAACCGGCCATTTTATCAGGGGAAAAGCGTGACTTGACAGAAAGTTAAAAATAATTATAATTTTAGTCTGTGCATTCAGGTTTAAGGAGGTTAAATGGAAGAAATACGGGATTTTAGCAAGACGAAGAGCACTTTTCCCGTTCCAGATCTTCTTCATATTCAGCAAACATCTTATAGAGACTTTTTAGAAAAAGGGATAGGTGAAATATTAGGTAAGATTTTTCCTGTTGACACAAAAAACATAAAAGTTGAATACGTCAGCTATTCATTAGAGAACCCAATTAGAGCAGTTGAAGATTGTCTGAGAGTCGGTGCTACTTATGAAGCAAGAGTTAACGCTCGCTTCAGAATGACTTTTAAAAACACTGGAGAGATCAAAGAACAGGATGTTTATCTTGCAGATGTTCCTTTGATGTTGCCGGATAGCTCTTTTTTAATTAATGGTAGAAAAAGAGTTGTTGTACAACAACTTATAAGGTCTCCTGGAATATTTTTCCAGACATCAAAGGATCTGGATACCGGTGTGAATAATTATCTTGTAACAATTATTCCTGATAGAGGAAACTGGATGGAAATCGAAGTAGGTAGAGATAATGTTATGTATATAAGACTCAAAAAGAAAATGAGAAAAATTCCACTTACCGTTGTTTTGAAAGCAGTTGGTTTTTCCGGAAATGACGAAATTCTATCTACTTTTGTGAGGCCTATGACTATTGAGATCCTTACAACTTCACCATTTTCTTATGAACTTGCACTCGATAAAGAGTTAGTTCAAAATATTACTATGAGTGATGGGAAAATTATTGCAAAAACAGGAACAATTTTCACAGATGAGATACCTGTAAAACTTTTAAAACATGACATAGAGAAAGTTTTTATTAAAGTTAAGGGTGTTGATTATTGGATAGAGCAGACTATAAAAAAGGATAGAACAAATAACCCAAATGAAGCAAAAGTTGAAATATACAAACTTTTTCATCCAAGAGAAAGAGTAACTCTTGAGGCTGCCGAGGAACTTGTAGATGGACTTTTAAATGACCCTCAAAAGAATGAATATTTTCCTGTTGCGAGGTATAAGATTAATAAGAAATTTGGGAAAAATAGCTCAAGCAAAGTTTTAAAAAAGGAAGATTATATTGATATAATCAATTGTTTACTTAATGTTCGCGAAGGCATAACTAAGGAGGATGACATAGATAGCCTTTCAAATCGCAGGATAAGAACTATAGGTGAGCTTGTTTCGGAAGAATTTGAAAGAGGTGTTGCCAAGGTTCATAGAAACGCAAAAGATAGAATTTCAATTACAAAACCAGAAGAAGTAAAGCTTACAGAAATAATTAGCGCCAAAACTATATCAGGTCAGCTGAGACAATTTTTTGGAGCCAGTCAGTTATCTCAATTCATGGAAGAAACTAACCCGCTTTCGTCCATTACTCATAAAAGAAGATTAAGCTCCCTTGGCGCAGGTGGATTGCATAGAAAAAGAGCTGGAATTGAAGTAAGAGATGTTCATTATTCTCATTATAGTAGGATCTGTCCTATTGAAACGCCTGAAGGACAGAACATTGGACTGATAAATTCTTTGACAACCTACGCTGGTATAAATAAATATGGATTTATCACTGCCCTTTATAGAAAAGTTTTAAAAGGTGTTGTAACAAACAAGATTGTGGAGTTAACTGCTGATGAAGAGGAGAAATATATAATTGCTCAGGCAAACACGCCTGTCGATAATAAAGGAAAAATATTAAGTAAGTATGTAATTGCACGAGAAAGATCTGAATCAGGAGAAATCCTTCCGCGCTCTGTTCCAAGAGAAAAGGTACAGCTTATGGATATTGTACCTCAGCAAGTAATTAGTGCCTCTGCTGCTTTAATTCCTTTCCTTGAACATGATGATGCAAACAGGGCCCTTATGGGATGCAATATGCAAAGACAAGCAGTTCCCTTACTGGACCCGGACCTCCCCAGGGTATCTACGGGTATGGAGAGGCGAATTGCTCTTGACGATAAGGACCTCTCTCTCGCAGAAGAGGATGGTATAGTGTCGTATGTATCTGGTAGCGAAATACATATAGTACCTGACAAGGCTGAATTAGAAGAAGTTTCTGTATATAGAGAAGCAAAGGATTTAAAATTAAATCTTTTAAATAGAGCTAAACAGAAAGAAATAGTGCTTTTTGATTTTAAACCTGATATAGAAGATTACGGCAAATTTATAGGGGAAAGACTGACTCCTTCTATAATTGATAAACTAATTTCCAAGGGTATAGAACAGATTTCTATTATCGAACAAGATAAGATCCAAAAGTTTCCAATAATAAATTGCTTTGAGGCAGAGAAAAATGAGCTTTTAATAGGATTTACAGTTCAAGAAACCATTGTAAGTAAGAAAAATAAACCCATTATTGAGCAAGGGCAAAAAATATCGGATACCAAACTAAATAGGCTTTTTTCGAGCGGTATAAAAGAAGTTAAAGTCGAGGAGAACGGGAATACAGTTACTAAACCTGTATTTTATTTGACTCTTACTTCCTTGGGTAAGAATATCATTGGAAAAGGTCTTTCTGGAACTCTTATTAACACAAAAAAGACGATTCAATTTGTGAATAGTATTACCGAAGACTTGCTGACAGAGTTATACGACAAAGGTATAACCGATCTTTTTGTTTATTCTCCTGCGGAGATTGAAAAGTTTTTCCTTGGAAAGATAAATCTTGACGTTGCAGATAGAATTGTTGCAGAAGATTACTATTCGCAAAATGGTAAAAAAGAAGTCATTGTTGAAAAAAATGAGCTTCTGAGTATTGAAAAACTTCATAAATTAGCTGAAAAGAGTATTACAAGGATTAAGGTTAAGAAAGAAAAACTGTATAATATCAAAAAATTTCAAAGAACAAATCAAGATACATGCAGGAATGAAAGACCAATTGTGATAAAAGGGCAAAAAGTTAAAAAAGACGAGCCGATAATTGAGGGCTATTCTACTAAGCAAGGAGAGCTCACTCTTGGAATAAATGCATTGGTTGCTTATGTGTCCTGGTATGGATTTAATTATCAGGATGCCATGGTTATTAGTAGAAGACTTGTAAGTGAAGACCGCCTAACTTCTGTTCATATTAAAGAATATACTGTTGAGCAGCATGAAACTGAACAGGGCCCCGAAGAGTTAACTGTTGATCCTCCTGATGTTTCAAAGGAGTCTAAGAGATTTCTTGATGAAAGTGGAATAGTAAAAATTGGCTCAAAAGTTAAACCCGGGGATGTACTTGTAGGTAAGATTACTCCTTTCCCTGAGGAGGAAGAAACAAATGAGGCAAAACTATTCAGGGCACTTTTTAATAACAGACCTGGTAATATTAAAAACAGTTCATTCAGAGTACCCCCTGGTGAGGGTGGCACCGTAGTTGATGTCCAGATATTTTCAAGAGAAGAAGGATATGAACTAACAAAGACTGCCATTAAGTTAATAAAAATTTTCATTGCTAAGAAGAGAAAGATTATTGTTGGAGACAAACTTGCTGGAAGACATGGAAATAAAGGGGTAATAAGTAAAATTGTTCCAGAGGAGGATCTTCCGTATCTGGAAGATGGAACTCCTATTGATTTCATTTTGAGTCCTTTAAGTGTTCCTTCAAGAATGAATCTTGGACAAATACTCGAGGCAAATATTGGACTTGCAGCAAGGAAATTGAATTTGAGGATTGTTACTCCCTCGTTTAATGGTGCTTCTGAACAAGAAGTGCGAAACCTTTTGAAAGACGCGAAGTTTGATGGTTCAGGCCAGTTTACTCTATATGATGGAAGAACTGGGAAACCTTTTAATTATAAGGTTACGGTTGGCGAGTCTTATATTCTAAAACTCAATCATCTTGCTGAGGATAAGATACATGCAAGGTCTGTTGGTAAATATACTCTCATTACTCAACAACCTGTCGGAGGAAAGGCTCAATTTGGAGGGCAGAGGTTAGGAGAAATGGAAGTTTGGGCACTAGAAGCATATGGTGCTTCAAGTCTTTTGCAGGAAATGCTTACCATAAAATCTGATGACCTCGAGGGCAGGAAAAGAGCATATGAAGAAATTGCAAAGGGAAATACAATGTTTGAAACAGGTGTGCCTGAATCATTTAATGTGTTACAGCGAAGTCTAAGAGGACTGGCTCTTGATCTTAGGGTTTTACCAGAGGAAAAGAAAGAAAGGCCGAAAAAGATGCCAATAATAACTTCGAAAGGTGTTTCTGTGACTTTAGGTTCCAATAAAGATAAGGAGGAAGTTGATGAAAGTTAGCGAAACCAAGTTTATAAGAAATTTGGTTGTAGTCTCTCATGGCAATGCAGGGAAAACATCACTTTCAGAGGCTATTCTTTTTAAAAAGAAAATTATCAGTAGGATGGGAAGAGTGGAAGATGGAAATACTACCTCAGACTATCAACCTGAAGAAAAGGAGAGGAAGTTTAGCATAAGTTTATCAATTATTCCTTTTGAACATAACGGGATTAAAATTAATTATATTGATACCCCTGGCTATGCTGATTTCATTGGTGAAGTGCAGAGCGGTATAAGAGGTGGAGATAATGGTTTGATTCTTATTAATGCATCGAGTGGTGTGGAAATACAAACTAAGAAATATTGGAAACTTCTTGAAAATGAGCATAAACCACGTGCCTTTTTTGTAAACAAGCTTGATTTGGAAGGTACTGATTTTTTGAAATTAGTAGAACAATTAAGACAGGTTTTTGGGATGAAAGTTATTCCTATTACCTTTCCTGTATACGAAAATAGTAATTTATTGAATGTTGTTAATTTAATTGGTAGTGAAGAATCAACTTCAAATATGGGAGAATTAGTAGCAGAATTCAAGAAACAGCTTTATGAAATTGCTGCAGAAGGAGACGATCTATTGCTTGAAAGATATCTTGAAGGAGGTCAATTATCTCCTGAAGAAATTAGGTCAGGTTTGAGAGCTGCCTTTATTAAAGAAAACTTTTTCCCTATTTTTGCAGGTTCTGCTTTTTCTCTTATTGGTATTGATGAATTATTGAATTTTGTTGTGGATTTCATGGCACATCCTGAAGATTTGATATATATTGAAGGGACAAGTTCTAAAACTAATGAGTTAGAAAAAAGAAAGATTTCTGCAGATGAAAGTTTTTCAGCATTTATTTTTAAGACTTTAAGCGATCCTTATGTAGGGAAACTTTCTTTTACCAAAATTTACTCAGGAAGCCTAAAATCTAATTCACAAATTTATAATAATACTAAAGATACTTCTGAAAAAGTATCTCAACTTTTATTTCTGACCGGTTCAGTTCAAGAGCCGGTTGATGAAGTAATAGCAGGAGATATATGTGTAATTACAAAACTTAATACAACTCAGACAAATGACACTCTGTCGGATAAAGATAACCCAATTGTATATCCTCGAATAAAGTTTCCTGAACCTATGCTTACAAGATCTATGAGACCCAAAACTAAAACTGATGAAGATAGGATGAGTATAGGATTGACAAGAGTTGTAGAAGAAGATCCAACGCTAAAAGTGTCAAAAAATCTTGAGACAAAGGAACAACTTATTTCAGGAATCGGGGAAACTCATCTTTCTGTTGTTTCGGAGAAATTAAGAGGAAGATATGGAGTTAACATTGAACTGGCAGTTCCCAAAGTGCCCTATAGAGAAACCATAACCACCAAAGTTAAAGTTGAAGGAAAGTATAAAAAACAGACCGGTGGTCATGGGCAGTATGGTCATTGTTTTCTTGAAGTAGAGCCAATTAATAGGGGTAAAGAATTTATTTTTGAGAGCAAAATATTTGGAGGTGCAATACCTAGACAGTATGTCCCAGCAGTGGAGAAAGGTGTCAAAGAGGCCATGGAAAGTGGTGTACTCGCAGGATTTCCTGTTGCTGATATTGGCGTAGCAGTTGTAGATGGTTCTTACCATCCTGTAGATTCGTCTGAAATGGCTTTTAAAATAGCAGGTTCAATGGCGTTAAAAAAAGCTCTTGAGCAAGGTAATGCTATTTTACTTGAACCAATTGAAAAAATTACCGTAACAGTTGATGAACAGTATATGGGGGATGTTATTGGCGATCTTAATAGCAAAAGAGGAAAAGTTCTTGGAATGAGAGTCGAGAGTAACAGGCAAATTATCGAGGCGTTTGTTCCTCTTGCAGAAATTTTGAACTATGCAAATGATTTGAACTCAATTACACAAGGAACAGGAGAATTTACAATGGAATTTTCTCACTATGAGCAAGTTCCTCCAAAGGTAGCTGAAAAGATAATTCAGGAATCTCATTTAGAGAAAGATAAGGAAGAATAAGAGGGGGTGAATTTTTTGGGGAAAAAAGAGATAGAAGCTCTTAAAATAGTACTTTCCTCAAGTGAGGAAATAAGGCAATGGTCACATGGCGAGGTTACAAAAGGCGAAACTTATAGCTATAGAACGTATTCTCCTGAATCTGATGGTCTTTTCTGTGAAAGGATTTTCGGTCCTGTACATAGTTATCAATGTCATTGCGGAAAACTTAAAGGTATTCAATACAAAGGTCTAGTATGCTCTACATGTGGCGTTGAGATTTTACCTTCATCTGTTAGAAGAGAGAGGTTTGGACATATTGAACTTGCTTCTCCTGTAGTTCATATCTGGTATTTTAAAAATAATATTAATTATATTGGTCTTTTGCTTGATATCCCCGCTAAAGAAGTAGAAAAGATAATTTATTTTGATTCATTTGTTGTGATAGATCCTAAAAAAACAAAGTTACGTTATAAGCAAATACTAAAAGATGATGAGTATAGAACTTATAAATCAGAAGGTTTTGATTTCATTGCAAAAAAAGGTGGAGAGGCAATAAAAGATTTACTCGAGAGAGTTGATTTAAGTAAACTTAAGGAACAGGCTCTTGAAAAACTTAAGAGTGGTGTAAAGCAGGAGAAAATAATTGCTGTTAGACTTCTTAGCATTGTTGAAGGACTTCTTTCAAATAATAGAAAACCCGAGGACATGGTTCTTACAGCAATTCCTGTTATACCTCCTGATTTGAGGCCCCTTGTTCCCCTTGAAGGTGGCAAATACGCTTCAGATGATCTCAATGAATTGTACAGAAGAGTTATAAACAGAAATAATAGGCTGAAAAAGCTTTTTGAAGTTAATGCTCCTGATATTATGTTGCAAAACGAAAAGAGGATGTTACAAGAAGCCGTTGACGCATTATTCGACAACGGAAGAAGACCTTATCCTGTAATGAGTTCGACTAGAAAAGCATTAAGATCTCTCACGGATATCCTTAAAGGGAAAGAAGGGCGTTTTAGAGAGAATTTGCTTGGTAAAAGAGTAGATTACTCGGGAAGAGCTGTGATTGTTGTAGGTCCGGATTTAAAGATAGACCAATGTGGTATTCCAAAAGAGATGGCCCTTGAACTCTTCAAGCCTTTTGTTATCTATGAACTTTCAAAACTGGGGTTTAATAAAAGAAGAGCAAAAGAACTTGTTGAAAATCCTACTCCAGAAGTATGGAAGGCAGTAGAAGATCTCTCAAAAAATTATGTTGTTCTTCTTAATAGAGCACCAACACTGCATAGACTAAGTATTCAGGCTTTTAAACCTGTTCTTATTGAAGGAAAAGCCATACAGATTTCTCCTCTTGTTTGTACTCCATTTAATGCTGATTTTGATGGAGATCAGATGGCTATCCATCTGCCTCTTTCTATATCTGCTCAAGCCGAAGCCGGATTATTGATGCTTTCATCGCATAATATTCTTTCACCTGCTCATAGTGAACCTCTTGATACACCAGTCCAGGATATGGTTCTCGGGGCTTATTATCTCACCCTTGAAGACAAAAATAGTAAAACCTATCCTAAATTACTTGATAATCCATATGAAGTTGAGCTACTGTACGAAAGAGGTATTTTAGGCCTTCATAATAAAATTAAATACTTTACAAATGGAGAAGTAATTGAAACAACTATCGGTAGGGTTATTTTTAACTCCAAGGTTCAAGAGGATATTTTTAGAGAAAGTGTGGATGAAAATAAATTTAATTTTATCAATAAAGTTGTGGACAAGAAGGAACTTGGAAGAATTGTATCAGAATTCTACGATAGATTCGGTCTCGTAAAAACTGACATACTTCTTGATAATCTAAAGGAGATTGGGTTTAACTATTCAACAAACGCCGGAATAAGTATAGGAATTGATGATGTTAAAATTCCTGCTGAGCGGAACAAAATTGTAAAGAAAGGTGACGAAAAGACAGAGAAAATAAATAAAAATTATGAAGAAGGGCTTCTGTCAGAAGAAGATAGATATAAGAAAATAGTAGATGTTTGGCAGGAAGTTGCAAAAAAAGTCGAGGTTGCTGTTTTTTCTAACTTTGACAGTTTTGATCCTCTTTATATGATGGCGAGTTCAGGGGCAAGAGGAAGCGCTACTCAGATTACGCAAATGTCTGGAATGAGAGGTTTAATGGCTGGGCCAACTGGTAAAATTATTGAATTCCCAATTAAGTCGAATTTAAGAGAGGGTCTAACTGTTCTCGAATACTTTTTATCTACACATGGGGCAAGAAAAGGACAGGCAGACACTGCTTTGAAGACAGCTGATTCTGGCTATCTTACAAGAAGGCTTGTTGATGTTGCTCATGAAATAATTGTAAAAGAAGATGATTGTTCGGTAAGAACAATTTATCCAACGAAAATAGATGAAGAGATTATTGAAAACCTTTCTCAAAAAGTTATAGGAAAAGTTGCTGCAGAAGATGTAGAGAATCCAAATAATACAACTGCATTTATACACAAGGGTGATGTAATAAATATTGAACAGGCTGTCCTATTGGATAAATTTGGCGTAAAAAGTGTTAAAATTGAGGATCATATTGATGGTATAGATATTGAACCAATTACAGAAGAGGGAGCTATAGATAAACCTGTTTTATCACTCGCTGAACAAATCTGGGGTAGATATACTGCTGAGGACATTTTTGTACCTCAAAAACTTTCCTCTCTAAAGGTTTCTAAGAAAATTCTGGAAGGTGTTCTGTCAGCTAATGTTGTAAAGAGAGATACTGGAGAAATAATAGCCATAAAGGGAGATAAGATTGATAAAAGCATTTTCGAAAAACTTAAAAAATTCAAAATCGAGGAAGTAGAAGTTTATGATGGTGATCCGAAGCTGCTAATTAAACGTAATCGACTTATTACTAAAGAAGTAGCTGATAAAATTGAGAGTCTGGGTATAAAAAGAGTTAAAGTTCGTTCACCAATTACTTGCAATACAGATCATGGAATATGTGTAAAATGTTATGGATTGGACCTTTCTTCCAGGAAGGAAGTAAGAATTGGTGAATCTGTAGGAGTTATCGCTGCAGAATCGATAGGAGAACCTGGTACTCAGTTAACTTTAAGAACTTTTCATACTGGTGGTATTGCCGCAGAAGATATTACTCAGGGATTACCAAGAGTTGAAGAGCTTTTCAGTGCGAGAAGCCCGAAAGGAAAGGCAATCATAACATCCCTTTCAGGCAAGGTAGATGTTTCTATAGACAAAGTGAAACAAACTATAGCTGTAACAGGTAATAGAGGTGAAAAAATTAAACTAGTTGCTCCCAGGGATAAGAAATTAAAAGTCAAAACAGGTGATTATGTAAGGGTTGGTGATATTTTGAGCGACGGTTCTCTCGACCCCAGGGAATTGCTTGAAATAAAAGGGAAAAAATTTACTGCTAGATATCTTGTACAGGAAATTGAGAAAGTTTACAAATCTCAGGGTGTTGATATAAATATAAAGCATTTAGAAGTTATTATTAAAAGGATGTTTGATAAAGTACAGATAAGATATCCAGGAGATACTCAATTTTATGAAGGGGAAGTTGTTAATAAAGAAGAGGTTCTTGCAACTAATAGAATTGTACAACAGGAAGGTAAGAGAATCGCTAAGTTTAGACCAATAATAAATGGCATAACAAAAACTGCTCTTTCCTCGGATAGCTTTCTTTCAGCTGCTTCTTTTCAGGAAACTCCCAGGGTTCTTGCTGAAGCCGCAATTAAGGGGAAAGTAGATCTTTTAAGAGGAATGAAGGAATCAGTAATAGTAGGAAAAAGAATACCTGCAGGAACTAATATGAATTTCGAGAAATAGGTATTTTTAAATTCCTTGACTTGTTTTATTGTTTTGATATAATAAGTACTTGTGTGGTGAAAAATGAGTAGGAGGATAAATTGAATGAGTACATTTAATCAGTTAGTTAGAAAGCCGCGAAGCACTAAAAGAATGAAAACTAGAACACCTGCTTTACAGAAATGTCCTCAGAAAAGAGGAGTCTGTATACAGGTAAGAACAATGACTCCGAAAAAACCTAATTCTGCTTTAAGAAAAATTGCAAAAGTCAGGTTTACTAACGGAGAAGAAGTCATTGCATATATAGGCGGTATTGGACATAATCTTCAAGAACATTCAATGGTTCTTGTGAGAGGTGGAAGGGTTAAAGATTTGCCTGGTGTTAGATATCATATTATTCGAGGAGCTCTTGATACAGCGGGTGTTACTGACAGGATGAGAGGACGTTCAAAGTACGGCACAAAGAGACCTAAAAATAAGGGAGGCGCATAATGCCTCGTAAAGGACCAGCACCTAAAAGAGAAATTCTATCTGATCCTATTTTTAGAAACATTCTTGTAGCGAAGCTTATCAACAACTTGATGGAAGGAGGAAGTAAAAGTGTTGCAGAGAAAATTGTTTACAAATCGTTTGAAATCATTAAAGAAAAAACAAAGAAAGATCCAGTGGAAATTTTTGAGCTTGCTGTTGAGAAAGTAAGACCCTTAGTAGAGGTTAAGCCCAGAAGAGTTGGAGGGGCCACTTATCAGGTACCTATTGAGGTAGAAAAAGAAAGAAGCCAGAAAGTTGCCTTAAAGTGGATTGTAAAGGCCGCAAGGGATAAGAAGGGTAAACCAATGACAATAAAACTTTCTGAAGAAATTATTGATGCTTCAAGTGAGGCAGGTTCAGCATATAAGAAGAAAATGGATGTGCATAAAATGGCCGAAGCTAATAGATCTTATTCTCATCTTCGCTGGTAGGAGGTTTTGTTTGTGAATTCTGATGTGAATTTGGATAAAATAAGAAATATCGGAATAATTGCACATATAGATGCAGGTAAAACCACAACTACTGAACGTATTCTCTATTACACAGGGAGTACTTATCGAATAGGGGATGTTGACAGTGGCAATACCGTGACTGATTGGATGGTCCAGGAACGAGAAAGAGGTATCACAATAACTTCTGCTGTTACTACTTGTTTCTGGAAAGATCATCAAATTAACATTATCGATACGCCCGGGCATGTTGACTTTACTGCGGAAGTTGAACGCTCACTCCGTGTGCTCGACGGAGCTGTGGTGATTTTTTCAGCTGTCGAAGGAGTTGAAGCTCAATCTGAGGCTGTATGGAGGCAAGCAGACAGACATAGAGTTCCCAGGATTATTTATATTAATAAAATGGATCGAATTGGTGCATCTTTTTTCGATACCATAAGGAGCATAAGAGAGAGATTGAATGCTAAACCTCTTGTTCTGGAAATCCCAATAGGTAAGGAGGATGAATTTATTGGTCTGGTTAATCTTGTTGATTTGAAAGCTTATATTTTCAAGGATCCTTCAGGAGAGACCTTTGATGTTGAAGAAGTTCCACAAGATATTCTACAAGAGATCTTAAGGAAAAGAGAAGAACTTATAGAATCTGTAGCAGATGTAGATGAAGAAGCTTTAAAGGTATATCTTGAACAGGGTGTAGTTCCCGATGAAATTTTAAAAAATGCAATTAGAAGAGCAACGCTTTTTAGTATAGCTTTCCCTATTTTTGTGGGCTCCTCTTTTAAAAACAAGGGTTTGCAAATGTTACTTGATGGAATTTGTGATTACCTTCCCTCACCTCTTGATAAAGGGAAAATAGAAGCTAAAGATATTAATGGAAATGAAATTAAACTCGATTCTAGTCCTGATGGTTTGCTTGCTGCACTTATATTTAAGGTAATGGCAGACCCTTATTCTGGAACTCTTAGTTTCGTGAGGGTCTACTCTGGAACTCTTGAAGAAGGGACTTACGTTTTAAACTCAAAAACGGATGAAAAACAAAGAATTGCGAGACTTTTAAGGATGCATGCTAATAAAAAAGAAGAAGTTTCTACAATCCGTGCAGGTGATTTAGGAGCAATAGCTGGTTTGAAAGGTGCTTATACTGGACATACTATATCAAGCATTTCCAACCCAGTTATTCTTGAAGATATTGAATTTCCTGACCCTGTTGTATCCGTTTCAATTGAACCTAAAACAAAGGCTGATCAAGAAAAACTTTCTGCAGTTCTTGCAAAATTTGCGATCGAAGATCCAACTTTCAGAATTAAATATGATGAAGATACTGGAGAAACAATTATTTCAGGCATGGGTGAGCTTCATCTTGAAATAATAGTTGATCGTCTTTTAAGAGAATATGCAGTCGAAGCAAGAGTCGGTAGACCCGAGGTATCATATAAAGAAGCTATATCTAAATTGAGTAGGTCGGAAGGTAAATATGTACGTCAAACAGGCGGACACGGACAATATGGGCATGTCGTACTTCTTGTCTCACCAGCTGAAACAGGTAAAGGTATTTTATTTATTGATAAAACACGTGGAGGAGTGATTCCGAAGGAGTTTACCTCAGCGATAAAGGATGGAATAATTGGTGCTTCAGAGAATGGTCCGCTACTTGGTTATCCCGTAAGTGATGTTAAAGTTGAACTAATTGATGGTTCCTATCATCCCGTTGATTCGTCAGAAATAGCTTTTAGAATTGCAGCGTCTAAAGCCTTTAAGGAAGCAGTTGCTAAAGCTGAACCATATTTGCTTGAGCCAGTTATGAAAGTTGAGATAATAACTCCCATTGACTTTTTAGGAGAAGTTATTAATAGCATTAATTCAAGAAGAGGTAATGTCAAAGGAATAAGCGAAAGAGGTCATACTGAAGTTATAAATTGTTTTATTCCTCTTTCAACGATGTTTAGTTATACAACTGTACTGCGTACTCTCACACAAGGAAGAGGTTCCTTTTCTATGATTTTTAGTTCCTATGAAAAGGTTCCTATGTGTGTTCAGGAAGAAATTATAAAAAAAGCAAAAGGAGAAATTTAAGGAGGTAACTATGGCAAAGGAGAAGTTTGAAAGGACTAAGCCACATGTGAAC
>CAZJKI010000010.1:0-31315 GCA_964546685.1 uncultured Caldisericum sp.
GAAGTTAGATATTTAAATTACATGTTTAAAATTTCTATTGCAATCCTCGTATGAAACTCTACTCCAATTGGAAGAACATTTTCATCAAAGTCAAAATACTGTGAATGAAATAATTTGTCAAAACCTTTTTCCTTATTCATGGATCCAAGCCAGAAGAAAGCACCGGGTACCTTTTCAAGGAAATATGCCATATCCTCTCCCCCCATTGAAATTGGTGCCTCAAGGATTTTATCTTTCCCTACAATTAACTCGCCAACTCTCTTCACAAATTCACTTTCTTCAGCATGGTTAACAAGTGGCGGGTATCCAAAATCATATTCTAATTCTGCATTCCCTCTATAAGCCTCTGCAATACTTTTCACAACTCTTTCGATCTTAAAGGGCATATCTTTAGAAATATTTTTGTTAAGAGTTCTTACTGTACCTAATAATTCTGCTTTTTCCGGTATCACATTAGAAACGTCCCCAGAATTAATTTTCCCAACAGTCACGACAACAGGATCGATTGGATTAATCTCACGAGAAACGATTGTCTGAAGTGCGAGGACGACATTTGATGCAATTAATATTGGGTCAACAGAAGCATGAGGATATGCACCATGACCTCCAATTCCACTGATAACTATTTTAAAACTATCTGCTTCAGCCATAAAAACACCTTTCCTCAAAGCAATGGTGCCCTTTTCAAACATATTACCGAGGTGAATGCCAAAAGCATAATCAACATGGGGATTTTCCAGTACTCCTTCTTCTATCATTTTAATAGCACCACCTGGACTTTTCTCTTCCGAGGGCTGGAAGACAAACTTAACATTTCCGCTCAGTTCGTCCCTATGACGAATTAAAACTTTAGCAGCAACTAATAGCATTGCAACATGACCATCATGACCACATGCATGCATTATTCCAGGATTTCTTGACTTGTAAGGTACTTCATTTAACTCCTCAACAGGAAGTGCATCCATATCTGCCCGTAACAAAGCTGTTTTAGAAGCTTCTCTTCCGTATAAAACCCCGACGACTCCTGTTTTTGCAACATTTGTTTTAACTTCGATACCAAGTTCATTCAAATAATTCTCAACAAGAGAAGAGGTTTTAAATTCCTGGAAGCCAAGCTCTGGATACATATGAAGCTCTCTTCTAATTGAAATAACCTCGTCCTTTAGAAGCGCTATTTCTTCTTTCAGATTGGCCATTTATTACCTCCTTACGCTCTTAAAAAATCTTAAAAATTATATAGCGGACATCAAAAATCATAAGAGAATTTTGAATAATAAGCTTATATTCTAAAATTTATGTTGCAAATATTAAGAAATATTCAATGGTTCATTCGCTGTTATTAACGGGTATATTGTATTGTCTAAGTTTGTTAAAAAGAGACTTCCTTGAAATTCCGAGCATTTTTGCAGCTTTTGTTTTATTACCCCTCGCTAGGTCAAGTGCCTTTATTATTTGTTGTCTTTCTATTGTTTCAATTAGCTCAGGAAGAGGAGTCAACTCATCATAAGTAATATTTTTAAAGTTACCTTTTTTGTGAGCTAAATCAGTTCTTTTTTCTTCCTCGGTCTTAAACTGACTTATAAATTCTTTGGGAAGGTGCTCTTTCATAATAAAAGGAGCTGAAGTAATAATTACACCCCTTGCAATAACGTTTTCGAGTTCTCTTACGTTCCCTGGCCAGTTATAATTGATAAACATTTCAATTAACTCTTTATCTACGCCCTGTACTGACTTATTGTATTTTTTGGAATACTTAGAAACAAAATACGAGGCTAAAAGAGGAATGTCTTCTTTTCTATCTCTGAGAGGAGGAATTGTTATTGTTACTACATTCAGTCTGTAGTATAAATCTTCTCTAAATTCCCCGTTCTTAACAAGCCCTTCAAGATCTCTATTTGTTGCAGCAATTACTCTTACATCGGAAGTAATAGTTTCTGTACTACCAACACGGTTAAACGTCTTCTCCTGGAGCACCCTAAGAAGTTTTGACTGAAGGCTAAGACTCATATCACCGATTTCATCGAGAAATATTGTTCCATTTGAAGCAGCTTCAAATTTGCCAATATGCTTCGAAATTGCATCAGTAAAAGACCCCTTTTCATGTCCAAAAAGTTCAGATTCCAGAAGTGTTTCAGGAATAGCAGCACAATTAACAATTAAAAATGGACTGTCTTTTCGATCACTATGAAGATATATTGCTTTAGCAAAAAGTTCCTTACCTGTGCCGCTTTCACCTCTTAAAAGTATTGTTGCATCCGAACCTGCTACCTTACCAACTTCCTTGTAAACTTCTTGCATTTGCTGTGAATCGCCTATAATTTCATCTTCTATATAATCAAAAGACTGCTTTGCTTTTTTAGTATTCATGGTTATTTTTCTTAAATCTATAGCTTTTTTAACTTTTATCCTGAGTTCTTCTACATCAAATGGTTTAGTCAGGTAATCATAAGCTCCCTTTTTCATAGCCTTTATTGCAAGGTCGGAGCTTCCATATGCAGTTAAAAAAATTACCGGTAGTTCAGGAGAAATTTCTTTTATCTTTAAAAAAGCTTCCAAGCCATCTAAAACTGGCATCCTTACATCAAGTAATGCACAATCAAGAGTATTTTTAGATACAATATCGAGAGCTTTACTACCATCTTCCGCAATAAAAACCTCGTATCCCTCGCCTTCTAAAATTTCCTTCAACAGAACTCTTACATTTTCTTCATCGTCAGCCACCATAACTTTATATTTTTCAAACTTCATTTTGAGCCCCTAACGGAAGAACCACTCTAAAAGTAGCCCCAGAACCTTTCTTACTCTCGACTTCAATTCTTCCTCCATGTTCAGTTGCAACTCTATAGGCAATAGCGAGACCAAGACCCGTTCCACCTGCTTTTGTTGTATAGAAGGGAACAAACAGATTTTTTATTTCTTCTTCATCCATACCAAGACCAGTATCTTTTATTTCTGTAACTACATAATTTCCATCTCTTATTACTTTAATGCTTAATTCACCCTCCTCCTCCATAGCCTGTACTCCATTTATCATAAGATTCAAAAAAAGTTCTTCAAGTTTCTTTTCATCTGCATTTATAACAATGTCATCGCAGTTTTTTGTAAAAGTAATTTGAGAATTTCCAACATATTGTCTAACTATTTCTATGATGTGATCAAAGAAAGGGTTCAGTTTAAAATTAGTTTTTTCTAACCGAGCAGGTTTACCAAAACGCAATAAATCATCAACAACTTTACTAAGCCTTTCTGTCTCAGACAGAATAGGTTTAATATACTTCTCTTCATCCTTCCCTTGAAGCTTCTTTTGAAGTATTTGGGCAAAACCTTTTATCGAAGTTAAGGGATTCCTCACCTCATGCACCACTCCAACTGTAAACATACCAAGGTTTTTAAGGGATTCCGTTTTTTGCATTTCTTCAACATTTTTCTTTAAATGTTCTGCCATGATATTAACAGAGGCAGCAATATCACCAATTTCACTGCCTGATGTCGGAAATCTGAAGTTAAGATCACTTTCAAGAAGCTTTAATCCTTTTCTAATTCTAATTATCCTCATTGTAAAAATAGATGTTACGATTAAAACCAGTAAAATGGCAGCAATGGCAGAATAAGCTATAACTCTATTTATATCTTCACGAATTTGATTAAGAGGCTGTAAAATAACGGGATAAGGCTCATCGACAAAAACATATCCGCCACCGCTCTCCACGCTTACAGTCCTTACTACGGTGAGTTTTTTGTCAAATCTATACTGTTCAGTATTTGTATTATAAACAATTAAACTGTTTATTGCAGGAATAAAATAGCCAAATTCGAGCTCGGGAAAGTTTTTAATAAAAGTAGTAAAATATTCCTCAAAGGCAGGCTTAAGAAAAGTTTTCATATATAAATTCTGTTGTTCAATAGTCAAACTAGCATAGTTTCTTGCAAGCGATTCAGCAAAATACATCTTCTCATATCTTTCCAAAAGCTGATCTGTTACAACAGTAATTCTTTTAGTCTCGATCTCAAAAATTCCTTTCTGAAAGTTATTTAAAATAACTGAAGTTATAAATACTGTATTTAATACTACAAAGAGTACGAGCACTAAAGTAAGCTGAAATCTAATTGATTGAAAAAATCTTTTCATGTCAGACCGAAACCTCCTCAACAATTTTATAAAGAGATCTATCAATACTCTTTTTCTTCATTACAGCATCTCCAAGAGGTATCAAAACAATCTGATTATCTTTTATGCCTACGAGCTTACCGCTTTCACCACGGACAAGCTCAGTTAAAGCCCTTTCTGAAAAAAGTGTCGCTATAATTCTATCAAAACGAGTTGGTGACCCCCCTCTTTGAATATATCCAAGGACCGAAATCCTTATTTCAATGTCAAGACGACTTCTTATAATTTGTTCAAGTTCCCTTGCACGAATTGCCCCTTCTGCACAAACAATTAAATGATGCATTTTCTTTTTTTTCATACCTTCTTCTATATTTTTAATGATTTTATCTACATCAAATTTTACCTCTGGAATCAAGATAATATCTGCGCCTGTTGCAATACCCGAATCAAGAGCAATAAAACCCTTATCTCTCCCCATAACTTCAATTATAAACGATCTTGCATGCGATGTTGCTGTATCTCTTATTTTATCAATAGCTTGAATTGCATTATTTACTGCCGTATCAAATCCAATTGTATAATCTGTCCCCCAAAGATCGTTGTCTATGGTCGAGGCAACACCAATTGTTGGAAAACCTTTTACTGACAAAGCTAAACTACCGGATTGTGAACCATTGCCTCCTATTACTATAAGCCCGTCTATATGCTCACTTCTCAAATTTTTAATTGCTTTTTCCTGCATTTCTTCTTCTTCAAATCCATCTGTTCTGCTTGTAAATAAAATAGTCCCACCTCTTTCAAGTAAACCACTAACATCTCTCGGTAATAGCGGATTAAAATTTTTTTCTAACAATCCTCTAAATCCTGCATGAGCCCCTATTACTTCAATATTTCTCGAAAACCCGATCCTTACAATACTTCTTATGGCGGCATTCATGCCAGGCGCATCTCCTCCAGAGGTTAAAACGGCAATTCTCTTCATTTTAAAAATATCTTTAAAAAATCAAGCCATTCTTCATCAACAAGTTTTAGTGTTCTAGTTGCTTCTTCAAGAGGAACTTCGGCAATCTGAGAGCCAACAAGAGCAGCCATTTTACCAAATTCATTGTCATGTATCATTTCAACTGCCTTAACCCCAGTTCTAGTCGCCAGCATCCTATCAAAAACTGTTGGAGGACCTCCTCTTTGTATATGACCTATAACTGCACAACGGGTTGAAATACCAGTCTTCTTAAAAATAATGTCGGCAATAAATTCTCCAACGCCTCTTTTTTGTAAAAGAGTATGTCCAAATTGGTCCACTTCCCCTTTTTCCTCAAGAGAAATATCTACACCTTCTGAGGTAACAACCAGAGCATAGCCTTTTCTTTCAAAATCTTTCATTAAATGTGTACACATTACTTCAAAATCTGGTTTTTCTTCAGGCACCAACACCCAGTCTGCTCCTCCTGCAATACCAGTGTAAAGAGAAACCCACCCGGCTTCTCTTCCCATAACTTCAAGCACGATAATTCTCCTATGAGATTTTGCAGTATCTTTTAGCCTATTTAATGCATCGACTGCGATCTCTACTGAAGTATAAAAACCAAATGTAAAATCTGTACCTGATAGGTCATTATCCATTGTTTTAGGTATTCCAACAACCTTTACGCCAAGTTGATGTAGTTTTAATGCTACTCCTAGTGTGTCATCACCACCTATCGCAATGATAGCGTCTATTGCAAACTTATCTAAATTCTCCTTTATTTTTCCTGGCCCATTTTCTATTATAAAAGGGTTTGTCCTTGAAGTAAAAAGAATAGTTCCTCCCTGGCTTACAATTTCGTCTACTTCTGTTAGCGAAAGTTTACGTGTTCTTCCTTCGATTAACCCCTTCCACCCTTCTTCAAAACCAATTATTTCATCTCCAAAATCCATAGATCTGTATACAATCCCCCTTATCGCAGGGTTTAAGCCCGGGCAATCTCCCCCTCCAGTTAAAATGCCTACCCTCATCTTTAACCTCCTACTAATGTTTCCAAAAGCTTTTGCAAAGTTTTATCACATGCTTTTCCTCTTATTTCTTCTCTACTGCCAGAAAAATGTTCTTCAAAAACTATAGAATTTCCTTTAAAATATATTCCGATATATACAAGCCCAATAGGCTTACTTCCTTGAGCAATTGGACCTGCATTTCCTGTAATACTTAAACCTATATCACTTTTTAACAAATTTGAAACATTCTTTGCAAGTAATCCGGCAACTTCTCCGCTTATTGCACCATGTACCTTTAAAATACTGTGCGGTATGTTAAGCAATTTTTCTTTTGCATAATCACTATAAACAATTACTCCGCCAATAAAATACCTAGAACTTCCACTTATACTCGTTAGTTTTTGAGCCAAAAGTCCCCCTGTCATTGATTCAGCCACAGATACTTTAACTTTCTTTTGTGTGAGTAATTCTTCAACTTCTTCAAGGTTTTTTATCATACTGAGTAAATTTTACACAATTTTATGTTTCTTGCAAGACACCGAATTATCAAAAATATAAACGAAATTAAATCGTTGCCTCGTTAACCAAACCTATTCTATCAGTAATTAAAAAAGGGCGTTATCTTGCCTTTACCTCATCACAAGTAAATTGGAATAAATTCCTATTTACAAAATATTTCCTCATATATAAATTTCGGGGGTTTGAAATTTTTTCCCTTTTGATGTACTAAGACTTTAAACTTTAAAAAGTTTTGCAAATTTAAAAAAATTTTAAAACAAGTAAATTAATCATTCAAAACAACAATGCTATCACTTACATTATAAGACAAATATCAAACTAATTAAGCAATAATATACAAAAATAAAGAGCCTTTTGACGATAATTTCAATTTTATATATATAATATACAAAAGTGAAAAATTAAGGAGAAAATTTATGAGAATAATAGAATTTTTCCTTCCTACATTAAGAGAAGAGCCACAAGACGCCGAGATATCGAGTCATAAACTCATGCTAAAATCAGGGTTGATAAGAAAGGTAGCTTCGGGTATTTACTCTTACCTTCCCTTAGGGCTAATTTCGTTACAAAAATTAGAGAATATTGTAAGAGAAGAAATGAACGCTGTGGGCGCTATTGAAATTCTCTTCCCCGCTATTCTTCCAAAAGAAATCTGGACAGAAACAGACCGATGGAGCGATTATGGAAAAGAAATGTTCAGATTAAAAGATCGAAAAGAAAGAGAATTCTGTCTCGGACCGACGCACGAGGAGGCAGTTGTTGATCTTTTCCGAAATGAGATCCACTCGTACAAAGAACTCCCTAAAACACTTTACCAGATACAAACAAAATACCGTGATGAAATAAGACCAAGATTCGGCCTTGTCAGGGCAAGAGAATTTATAATGAAAGATGCCTACTCTTTTGATGCAACAGAAGAAGACCTTGAAAAAACTTATTTAAAAATCTTCAATGCGTACAAAAGAATATTTAAAAGATGCGGACTCACTACTATATCAATTGAGGCTGATTCAGGAGCAATTGGTGGAAAGGTTTCTCATGAATTCGTAGTTAAATCAGATTTTGGAGGAGAAAGCGAATTCATACTTTGCCCTGAATGCGGCTATGCAGCAAATATCGAAGCGGCAAAATCTCATGAGCCACAACTTGACAACATAACTGAGGACGAAAAAACAAGAACTAAAGTAAATACTTCAGAAGCTAAAACTATAGAAGAAGTTGCTAATTTCCTTAAAATCGACAAAACTAAACTTGCTAAATCCCTTCTTTATAAAATAGATAATGAATCTGTACTTGCAATTGTAAGAGGAGATGATGAATTAAACGAAACTAAACTAAAGAATCTTTTCAATGGAAAAGAAATACATCCTGCTGACAGTAAAGAGGTTTTTAAAATTATGGGCGCAAACATCGGAGCCATAGGACCTGTTGGAAAATCAAACATTAAAGTCGTAATGGATAAAATGTTAACGGTTTCAAAAAATTTTGTTACAGGTGCAAATGAAGATGGGTACCACTTAATAAACGTGAATATTGGAAGAGATTTCAACCCGTCGCTAATCGAAGACATAAGAACTGTAAAAGAGGGAGATCTATGCCCTATATGCGGAACAAAACTTGAAATGTACAATGGAATAGAAGTGGGTCATACTTTTAAACTTGGGGCAAAATATTCAGAAAAAATGCATGCGGTTTTTCTTGATAAAGAAGGCATAGAGAAATATTATATAATGGGCTGCTATGGAATAGGCATTGGAAGAACTTTACAAGCAGTTATAGAAGAACATCATGACGATTTAGGTATTAAATGGCCTGTCTCAATTGCGCCATTTCATGTTGAAATTCTCTCATTAAATATGTCTGATGAAGAAATAAGAAAATACTCTGATAAACTTTACAATCAATTTCTAAACAAAGAAGTTGAAGTTCTTATCGATGACAGAATTGACGTAAGCGCAGGTGTAAAGTTTAACGATGCAGACTTAATAGGGGTACCCCTTCAAATAATAATAGGAAAAAAATTTAAAGAAAATGACATGATCGAAGTCAAAGTAAGAGAAACAGGTAAAAAAATACTAATTGAAAAAGAAAAAATAACAACTTTTGTTAAAAACTTTATTGAATCTAATTTAGAAAAGCTTAATAAATAAAACAAGGCCTGGTTCATCCAGGCCTTGAAAATCAAGTTTCATTGAATTTACTCTTCATATTTTTTATACAAAAGCGTCACATTATGTCCACCAAAACCAAAAGAGTTTTTTAACGCTACATTAACATCACATGATCTCGCAACATTTGGAACATAGTCAAGATCACAATCAACGTCGGATTCTTCAAAATTTGTAGTTGGGAAAACTATTCCTCTATTAATAGTTAATACTGTTGCTACAGATTCCACAGCTGATGCAGCACCTAAAAGATGGCCAATCATTGACTTTGTAGAACTTACAGGAATCTTATAAGCATGGTCCCCAAATACTTCTTTAATGGCGAAACTTTCATTTTTATCATTCAACTGAGTAGATGTACCATGAGCATTTATATAATCAACGTCATTTACAGTCAAACCCGCCTTCTGTATCGCCATAAGCATTGACCTTTCAACCTGTTTGGCTTCAGGATCCGGAGCAGTTATATGATATGCATCAACAGAGGTGCCATAACCCGCAAGCTCTGCATAAATCTTAGCCCCTCTTGCTTTTGCATGGGAAAGGGATTCCAAAACTAAAACACCAGCCCCCTCACCCATTACAAAACCATCTCTATTTTTATCAAAAGGCCGAGAAGCTTTTTCTGGGACATCGTTTCTCTTTGATAATGCTTTCATCGAAGCAAAAGCAGCTACTCCGACTGGCGTTATTGCAGCATCGGCACCTCCAGCAATAATTACATCGAGATCTTCACGCTGAATTGCATAAAACGCTTCACCAATAGTCTTTCCAGAAGACGCACAGGCAGCAACACATGCCAAAGTATCTCCCTTTATACCATATTTTATCGATATATATGCGGGAATAGCATCTATAATTAACTGTGTAATTAAGAATGGGCTAACTCTATCTGGTCCTCTATCGTAAAAAACTTTTACTTGTTCTTCGAATGAACGCAATCCACCAACGCCTGAAGTGATATATACCCCTATTCTCTCAGTATTTTCTTTTTCAAACATAAGTCGTGCATCTTCGATCGCTTCCTTCGCAGCCACGAAAGCAAATTGCTGAACTCGATCAAGCCTTCTAACATCCTTTTTGTCAATATAATCTTCAGGATTAAAATCCTTGACTTCTCCTGCAATCTGGACAGAATGAAGGGACGGGTCAAATAGACTAATCCTTGAAATCCCGTTCTTGCCGTGTTTCAACGACTCAAAAAAATTCTCCTTTCCAATACCTATAGGAGAGACAACTCCTAGACCAGTAACAACAACACTTTCCATATCTACTTAAGGTGTCCTTTAATATACTGCAATGTGCTACCCACGGTAGTAATTTTCTCAATATCCTCATCCGGTATTTTCATACCAAATTCATCCTCAAGAGCCATAGCAATGTCGACAAGAGTTAATGAATCTGCTCCAAGGTCATCAACATACTTTGCTGAATCTACAATTTTGTCGTCCTCGACACCTAACTTGTCCTTAATGATTGCAACTACCTTCTCTCTAATTTCTTTTTCTTCCATAATAAACCTCCTAATTTTTTATTTTATCCTAATGAAAGACCACCGTCAACAATTATAGTAGCCCCTGTAATATAAGAAGCAAGAGGAGAGACAAGAAATGCAACAAGATTTGCAACATCCTCAGGCTTTCCTACTCTCCTGTTAACAACTCTTTTCAAAAACTCTTCTTTTATCTTTTCCGGTAAGCTCTTTGTCATTTCAGTATCTATAAAGCCGGGGGCTATAACATTAGTATTTATATTTCTTGTTCCGTATTCTAAAGCTATAGCCTTTGTTAAACCAATTATGCCTGCTTTAGAAGAAACATAATTCGCCTGACCGATATTTCCAGTAACACCAACAACTGAAGAAATATTTACAATCCTTCCAAATCTATCTTTTAACATATACCGTAAAACATGTTTTGTCATAAGAAAGGTACCTTTCAAATTAGTCTCAAGGACTCTATCCCATTCTTCAGAAGAAAGTCTCAAAAGTAAGTTATCTTTGTTTATACCAGCATTATTTATTAAAATATCAATTTTTTTAAATTCAGCATATATTCCATCAACTGTTTTTTTAACATCATCTTCATTCGATACATTACATTTAAGAATAAGTACTTTCCTACCTTTATTTATAATTTCAGTCTCAACTTCCCTGGCTGCTTCTGCATTAAAAGCATAAAGAATTGCGACATTGGCACCACAATCAGCTAAAGTAAGAGATATTTTTCTGCCGATTCCTCGGGAGCCTCCTGTCACAATTGCATTCATTCCAGTAAGGTCTATATCAAGCATTAATCAAGCTCTCCACAGCTTCTATCTTTGCATCTTTAATTATTTTTTCTAACATGTTTTTCAATACATTCTTAGGGCCAACCTCTATAAAATGATCCACACCCATTTCTTGCATATTAAGTACAGAATTAACCCATTTAACCGGACCTATTATTTGTTTTTTTAAATTTTCTTTAATTTCTGCATTTGAGCTCACGGTAGTCCCTGTAACGTTTTGCACAACAGGTATCTCAGGGGTCTTAAATTCTACCGAGTCTATAAATTTACTCATTTCTTCAACTACAGGTTCCATCAATGGTGAATGAAAAGCAGCAGAAACATCAAGAAGTTTAGCAATTTTAGCACCCTCTTCTTTAGCTATCTTCTGTGCTTCATTTATTGCGTTTAGTTCCCCTGAAAGAACCACCTGCTCAAAAGTATTTATATTTGCAAGCACAACCTCACCATAATTTTTTGCCTTATCAAGCACTCTACCTAATTTATCTTCCGATAAACCAATTACAGCTAACATCCTGCCCGGGTTACTTTGAGAAGCCTCTTTCATTAAAAAGCCTCTCTTCTGTACAAGCTTTAAACCGTCTTCAAAAGATAAAACATTTGCAGCAGCAAGTGCAGAATATTCACCCAGGCTGTGCCCGGCTGCAACATCTGGCCTAATCCCTCTCTGAGTAAGAAAAGCGATATAGGTAAATGAAACAGTAAAAATTGCCGGTTGTGCAATTTCAGTTGCAGTTAATTTATCCATCGGACTATTGCTACAAGTGTCGTACAGATCGTAACCTAAAATCTCTGAGGCTTTATCAAATATCGTTTTTTTAAGGCTAAAATTAGGAATTTTTTCATTCATCCCTACATATTGAGACCCCTGCCCTGGAAAAATAAATGCCTTCACTTCGACCACTCCAGAATTATTCCACCCGAGGTCATCCCGGCACCAAAGGAAACCATGAGAATTTTATCACCCTTTTTAACTTTACCTTCTCTATAAATTTCATCAAGTGAAACTGGAATTGATGCGGCAGATGAATTACCAAATTTATCAATTGTAACAACAACTTTATCCATTGGTATACCTAACCGTGCAATACCTGCTTCAATAATTCTAAGATTCGCCTGATGAGGAATAAACCAATCTATATCATCAATTGTAAGACCTGCTTTTTTAAGAACAATATCGGAAACCCTTCCTATTTCCCTGACGGAAAACTTGAAAACCTCTCTGCCATTCATCTTAGTATAATAAAGTTTTTTATCCAATACCTCCTGGTTAAATGGCATGGCGGTTCCCCCTGCTTTAATTTCCAGATGCTCTGCAAGGCTGCCATCAGCAAAAAGCTCAAATCCTAAAAATCCACCCCTATCAACATTTCCTATAACTACAGCACCTGCTCCATCCCCGAACAAGACATAAGTATAACGATCTTCCTTATCCATCATCCTTGTAATTACTTCTGCACCGATTGAAAGGACATTCTTATACATGCCAGATTGGACGAACTGAGCAGCAACAGTTGATGCATATACCCATCCCGTACAACCTGCCTGTAGGTCGAACGCCGCGGCATTGCTTGCACCTATTTTATCCTGCACGATGCATGCCGTGGCTGGATAAAATAACTTGTCAGGAGAATTTGTTCCGACAATTATAAGATTAATATCCTCAGGCTTTAAATGCGCATCTTCTAATGCATTGAACGCCGCCTTTGCAGCAAGATCACTTGTTACCTCATCATCATTTGCAAATCTTCTTTCTTTTATACCTGTTCTTGTTTTTATCCACTCATCGGAAGTATCAAACATCTTTTCCATATCAAAATTAGTAAGAATTTTGCCGGGTAGATAACTTCCAATACCTAAAATTCCAGCTTTAGCCATAAATCACCTTCCAAAAGCTGCTTTATCAATAAACATGGCAGAAATAATCCCTTCTGCAACAAGCTCATTGCCAACAAAGACACGTGCTTCACTTTTTGCAACATTGTGTCTAAGAGAGAGTAATTTTGATTTGACAATCAAAGTTGTGTTAGAACTTATTTTCTTGATAAATTTAAATTTCTCAATGCCAGTAAAAAGTCCAAAAAGATTTTTAAGCGAGGGAACCGTAAGAACCATGAATGCAGATACCTGCGCGGCTAGTTCAACGATTATAACCCCGGGCAAAGTTGGCATACCCGGGAAATGCCCTTTAAAAAAATCCTCTCTCCCGGAAAAATATTTTTTCCCTGTTACGCTTTCCCCAGGAATCACTTCTATTATCTCATCCACAAACAGAAAAGGCTCTCTATGAGGAATAAGTTCCTTTAACTCGTTTAAAGATAATTGCAAATTACCCAAGTCAATCACCGATTTTCTAAAAGAGCCTTTCTGCTAAGTTTTATCTTTTTATTTTCTTTATCAACAGCAATTATTTTAGCTTGAACTTTATCTCCGATTTTAACGATATCTTCAACTTTATTTACCCTTTTGGTGTCCAACTGAGAGATATGAATCAAACCAGTCAAACCATCATCTAGCTCAACGACGGCTCCAAACGGATGAATTCTTATAACAGTGCCCTCAACAGTGCTTTCAATAGGAAATTTGTTTTCAACATTATCCCAAGGGTACGGTTTAGTCTGTCTTAAACTTAAACTCACTTTGCCTGTATCAAGGTTTACACTAACAACCTTCACTTTTACGCTTTCGCCCAACTTTACAATTTCCAGCGGAGGCCTTCTCCTTCCCCATGTAAGCTCATTAACTCTTACTAGACCCTCGATCCCATTTCCTATGTCAACAAATACTCCAAAATCCTGAACTGATCTCACTATTCCATCGCATATCTCCCCTTTTTTCAGATTAACAAGAGCTAACTTTTTCTCTTTATCTTTTAATTCGGACAAAACTTTAAGTCTTGAAACTATTATTCTTTTTATCGATTGATCAATCTCAAGAATATGGAAATCAAGCTTTTTATTAACAAAAGACTCAGTAGTCTCACCCTTTCTCAGACCGATCTGGGACTGAGGCAGAAATGCAGTAATTCCATCAATATCAATAAGCAAACCGCCTTTTATTGCTTTGACTACATGCCCTTGAACTATTTCGTCTTTCTCAAATTTTGATTTTAATTCTCGCCATTTCTTAACATAATCAGCCATCTTTTTAGAAAGAACAACTCCGCTTCCACTATCTCCGTCTCTCATCACCAGAACATCGATTTTATTACCAACTTTTACCACCTCTTCAGGAGAACTAACAGGTCTAAGTGATAAACCGTGAGTTGGAATAAAATGATCTTCTTTGCTACCAGCACTTACCATTACTCCAGATGCTTCAATTTTAACTATAGTCACACTGATTATATCACCTCGCTTAAACAACTTTGGGAAAAAATTACTTTCAACTTTAAGTATATCTGTACTTTTTTCATTTTTGCTTTCAGAATTATTAGCTTTCTTCTCTGGTTCTTCGTTAACCTGCTTATTTTGAATCTGTTCATTTTTACTCTCGACTTCTATTTTCTTTTCGACATATTCACTTTTGGGTAACTTTTTAACTTCAGATAGCTCCAGAATTGACTTTAAATCGTCAAGATTTACATTTTCAAAGATTTCTTTTTCTTCCATAGTTCATCTCCTAATTCCAAAGTTTATTATAAAAAATTTCCAAAAATTACAAAATTATCAAAATTACCTTTCAGAAATAAGAGCAGCAAGTGCCAAAGAGTATAACTTGGACTCTTCGCTATCTCCTCGTGAAGTGAGTACAGAGGGTACCATAGCACCTGTTACTACAGCGGCAATTTCTGCACCACCTAACTTGGTAGTTGATTTGTAAAACGCATTACCAGATTCTATGTTTGGGAAAATAAGTACATCGGAATCTCCTGCAACTGCAGATTTTACTTTCTTAATTTCTGCTGATTCCTTTGACACTGCAAGGTCTAAAGCAAGGGGCCCGTCAATAATGCACCCTTTAATTTGTCCTCTATCATTCATCTTTGAAAGAATTGCACCATCAATTGTGGCTTGCATCTTTGGATTCACTGTTTCCACAGCCGCAATTATAGCCACTTTAGGGTTCTCAATACCAAAGTAATGCGCTATTCTTACATCATAGTTTATCATCATCTCTTTTTCTTTAAGGTCAGGCAGGGGTATTACAGCAACATCTGAGACAATAAGCAATTTATGATAATTTGGTGACTCAATGACTGTCGCATGAGATAAAATCCCGCCTTGTGTAAGTAAGCCTTCTTCCTTATCAAGAATTCCTCGCATGTAATTTGCTGTCTGACACAAACCTTTCATTATGAAATCTGCTTTCTTTTCTCGCACAAGTCTTACTGCTTGCCTGATTGCCTCTTTTTCATCTGGAACATTCACTACTTCAAAAAGTGAATAGTCGATATTATTTGCTTCAGAGACTCTCTTTACCTCATCCTTGTTTGCAAAAATAATTGCTTTAACGACATCCTCTTTTACACCTTTCTCAACCGCTTGTAATGTGTGGAGATCCTGACCATAGGCTACTGAAACTACCTTCTTTTCTTTCATACTCTTGACCGCTTCTAAAATTCCCTTCAACTTTTTTATTTGTTCCATTATAAACCTCCTTTAAATTTCACTTGCCATTGCAAAAGTTATAGCATTAAATTTAACATCGCTCAGATCTACCCTGAAATGAATTAATACAACAAGTGTAGTTTTAACTATTATACGAGCATTTTAAAACTTTGCATAATAAATTAACAACCTTGCCAGGGATATTTCCTGTCACTATAATTCTTCCCTTTCCCTTTTTGAAGTGAGGCACGATTCATTAAAGCTTACTATATATATTCTTTAGCCTTCTCTTCTCCTTTCAAAACTCTTAAAGCTGCGTAATCAAGTGCTTCCATTTCAAATTCACCAGGATAAGCAACAACAGGGGCTATAAATTGCGTCCTTCTCTTGATTTGATCTATAACTTCTTCATTATATGCAAGACCACCTGTAATAATTATAGCCTCTAATTGGCCCTTGAGAACTGTTGCCATTGCACCTATTTCTTTAGACACCTGATAACATAGGGCTTCAAAAACCTCTTTAGCAAAACTATCTCCATTTCTAATTCTCAAAAGAACTTCCTGCATATCGTTTGTACCAAGATAAGAAATAAGTCCACCTTTTTTGGTAAACAATTTTAAAAGATCAGCTCTTCCATAATTTCCTGAATAAGCCATATTAACAACATCACAGGAAGGAAGGCTTCCTGTTCTTTCCGGAGAAAATGGCCCGGCTTCATTTGCATTATTAACATCAATGATTTTTCCTTTTTTAATAGCAGAAACAGAAATTCCTCCTCCAAGGTGAGCGATAACAAGATTCAGCTCATTTACATTTCTCTTAAACATTTCAGAATAACGGTACATGCTTGCCCTAATATTTAATGCATGTAATAAAGATTTTCTTTTAATTTCTTTTAAGCCGGAAATCCTTGAAATATCCTCGAATTCATCAATACATACTGGATCTGCAATAAAAGAAGGTTTTGCAATATTCATCCCGATCTCATACGCGATAAGTGCCCCGAGAGTAGAAGAGTGCTCTTGTTCAGCAGAAAACTTCTCAAGATCATTAATCAGTGCATTATTTACCAAGTAAGTTCCTGCAGGGATCGGCTTTACAATTCCTCCTCTTCCAATAATAGCGTCAAGATCTTTGATCAAAATTCCATTTTTCTTAAGTGTAGCAAGGATTGTTTCTTTTCTAAAAAATCTCTGATCCAGGACAGATTTAAAGGAAGCAAGTTCTTCCGTTGAATGTCTGATAGTTTCAGAGAAAACTTCCCTCCTATCATCAAAAACAGCAATTTTTGTAGAAGTAGACCCGGGATTTATGACTAAAATTTTCATTTCCACCTCCTGATAAGCTCTTGTGCCTGTTTAATGGTTGTTTCAGTAACATTTGTTCCTGAAATCATTCTTGCAATCTCATTAGTTCTCTCATAATCATTTAACTCTCTTATTGTTAGAAAAGTTTCATTGTTATGAATGTTTTTTTCGACTACGAAATGCTGACCTGGCAAGGAAGCAATTTGCGGGAGGTGAGTAATACAAATGACCTGTCTGTATTTAGAAATCTCAAGCAGTTTCTCTGCTATTTTTTCCCCAGTTTTCCCCCCAATACCAGCATCAACCTCATCGAATGCGAGAACAGGAATTTCATCAACTTCAGCAAGAACAGTCTTGATTGCTAGCATTACCCTTGAAATTTCACCGCCTGAAGCTATAGATACAAGTGGCTTGAAATCTTCACCCGGATTAGTTTTTATAAGGAATTGCACTAAATCAATTCCATCACTAAATAACTTAATTGTTTTACTATCAACCATTATTCCATCACTATCTTCAACTGTTTCAAAGTTAACTTCAAAGTCAGAGTTATCCATTGCAAGGTCTTTCAATTCACTTATTACTCGTTCTTTGAAATCTCTGGCTACTTCTTTTCTCATTGAGGATAATTTTGCAGTGTCAAACTCTAACAATTTCAAAAGCTCATCTTCCTCTTTTTTTAGATTTTCTATCGTTTCAGTAACTGAATTAAAAGAGCTTACCTTTTCTTTTAAATTTACAAGATATTCAATAAGCTCCGATACAGATTTTCTATACTTTATCTTTAATTTTGAAAGTAAAGCAAGTCTATCTTCAACATATGATAATCTTTCAGGATCATAAACCACATTTATACCAAAATTAGAGATGTCTCTGTTTATCTCTTTAAGTTCTGTTTGTAGCTTTTCGATAGCTTCTGCAACATACTTAACCTTTTCAGTTATTGCGGCAGCTTTTTCCATATTTGAATGCAACAAAGAAAATAATTTAAAAATAGACATTTTGTCTTCATCGTATATTAGCGACTGAGCCGTTTTTAGCAAATCATTTAATTCTTTTGAATTTGATAAAATCTTCTCTTCTTCTTCTAATTCCTCAACTTCGACTTCCTTTAAATCGGCACTTTCCAGTTCTCTAATTTCAAAATTAATAAAATCTCTCTCCTCTTTATATTTTCTGTCTTGTTCTTTGAGGTCAAACAGTTTCTTCTTAATCTCTTTAAGACGAAAAATTTCTGCTATTACTTTTTCTCTTACTTCGGAAATTTCTTTACCACCAAATTTATCAAGAAGTTTTAAATGATTAGTTATATCTAATAAAGATTGGACTTCATGTTGACCATGCATATCTATAAGAGTGCGTCCTATTTCTTTTAACTCTCTAGCCAGAGTAAGATGTCCATTGATGGTGTTTCGAGCCCTACTTCTTGAAATTGATCTTGAAATAATAACCACTTCCTCCCCATCATAAAGAGACAAACGCTGAAGAGCTTCAATTGTCCTTCTTGCATTATTCAGTGCAAAGCTAGCTTCAATAGAAGCGCTCTCTTCACCGGTCCTTATAAAATCTTGTGAAACATTTGCTCCACAAGCAACTCCAATTGCATTCATAATTATTGTTTTACCAACACCTGTCTCGCCTGATATTAAAACAAGGTTGCTATCAAAGGAAAGTTCAACCTTTTTTGCAATTGCAAAATTCGTTATAAGCAACCCCAGAATCATTTCAAGTTCCCCAGCCAAATTTCTTATTCAAAACATCAAAGAAATTCTTACTCTTAAGGTGTATGATTCTTAATTCATTTTCACTTTTCTGAACTGTAATTCTGTCAAACATTTTCAATTTTGTTACTTCTTCTCCGTCTCTTTGTAAGCTAAATTGTCCATCCGATAAAATTCTTACTGATACTTTATCAGAATTTGCAAATATAACTGGCCGTGCTGAAAGTTTATGGGGAGCAATAAAAACAAGAGCAAAAACATCAGCATTTGGTACAATAATAGGACCACCGAGAGAAAGTGAATAAGCAGTAGAGCCGGTTGCAGTAGAAAATACCAGACCATCTATTCTAAACTTTCCCACATCTACACCATTTGCAAGTATTTCTGCTTGCAGGATTCTATCCGCAACACCTCTTATCAAAACAAAATCATTTACGGCAGTAAACTCTCTATTTTCAACTCCTGTGCAAACGGTTACAGCTTTCAATATTACCCTTTTCTCTATTAAAAAATCTCCACTTAAAACTGCATCTGCAGCTGAATAGATATCAACTCCCTCAACATCTGTCAAAAAACCAAGACTACCCAGATTAACTCCAAATATAGGAACTTTAAGTTTAATGGCAAGACAAGAAGCTTTAAGAAAAGTACCATCGCCTCCAAGACTTATTAATATGAGGTCTTTAGTTTCTTTCAAATTTTTTATTTCATCTTTCTGAAATATTTCAATTCCTTTTTTACTGAGGTAACTCGATAATTCCTTTGCAAGTTCCTCAATGTAGATACCATCGAGGTAAAAAATTCCTACTTTCTTAATCCTATTTTCTCCCATATCTCCTCAACAATTTTATTAACATCTGAAAAATTTACAAACTCTCCACCTTTCCTCATCAAAAAAAAGAACTCAATGTTACCTTTTCCACCCTTAATAGGAGAGTAAGTTATTTGGTTTACAACAAAACCTGTTTTAGAAACTTCCTCGAGGGTGTTTAAAAGTATTTTCTTATGAAGATCTTTATCTTTTATAACTCCCTTCCTTAGAAACCCTCTTTCACCTTCGAATTGAGGTTTAACAAGCGCAACAATTAAACCATTTTCCTTTAGAAGCTCTTTCAACGCAGGGAGTATTTTTATTATCGATATAAAAGAAACGTCAATAACTATTAAATCTGCCTCTTCGTGAATTATTTGTGTCGATAGATTCCTCGCATTAACCTTCTCAAGCACTACAACTCTTGAATCTCTCCTCAAAGAGAAATCAAGCTGCCCCTTCCCTACATCAACAGCATAAACTTTTTTAACTCCTGATTTAAGAAGGCAATCTGTAAAGCCTCCTGTTGATGAACCTATATCTATCGAAATCTTATCCTCCGGGTCAATTCCAAACTCTTTCAAAGCAAACTCTAATTTAATACCTCCTCTGCTTACATATTTCTTTGATTCTTTTATTAAAATGAAATCCTCTTCATTCACAGGAAAAGAAGGTTTTTGAACTACGGAATTGTTTAAAAGGACCAAACCTTCGATTATGATTCGCCTCGCTTCTGTTCTACTGCTTACAAAACCTCTTTCGACCAATAATTCATCAATTCTTTTCTTTTGCAAATTTTTCTCCGATATCAGCAATATCACCGGGGCTTAACCCATACCTGTCAAGCAAAAAATCTCTTTTACCCTGTTCGGGGAAAACATCATTTATTCCAATATTCTTAACCTTAACACTCGTAGCGCTCAGTAGCTCGTTTATTGAAGATCCAAAACCGCCTAAAATGGTATTATCCTCGATAGTTAAAACTTTGCGGGTTTTTAAAGCACTTCCTATCAAAACATCTCTATCTAACGGCTTCACAAATCTCGCATTTATTAAACCTGATGATATTTTTCTTTCTTCTAACAATTCTCTTGCCTTATATACTCTTCCAAAAATTGCGCCTATTGAGACAAGAAGCAAATCTTTTCCTTCTGATATGATTTCAGCTTTTCCCAATTCAACAGGAGTTGAAGTAAAATATGGTTCAGAAAAATCCTTTGGGAATCTTATTACAAAAGGTTTATTAGAACCCAGGGCGACTCTAAGCATTTCTTTTAGTTCAACACCATCTTTAGGGGCAGCAATAACAAAATTAGGTACAGCTCTCATAAAAGAAAAATCAAAAACACCCTGGTGAGTAGGTCCATCATCGGAAACAATCCCACTCCTGTCAAGAATAAAAATCACTGGTAAATTCAAAATTCCTACATCATGTATGAGTTGATCATATGCTCTCTGAATAAAAGTAGAATAAATTGCAACAACTGGTTTAAAACCCTCTTTTGCAAGTGCAGCTGCAGCTGTTACTGCACATTGTTCTGCAATTCCAACATCAAGAAATCTATCTGGAAACATCTTTTTAAAAAAATTTGTCTTTGTTCCGTCTGGCATAGCAGCAGTTATTACAAATATTCGAGGGTCTTTTTTCCCTTCTTCAATCAAAGTTTCCCCAAAAATTTCTGAGAATGTTTTTAATCCAGTCTTTCTAACAGAGTTACCTGTATTTACATCAAAAGGTTCTGCACTATGAAACTTAGTTGGGTTAGCTTCTGCAAAACTATATCCTTGCCCTTTATTGGTAATTACATGAACAATTACAGGATTTGAAATATTTTTTGTTCTTTGGAAAATTTCAACAAGTTCTTTCATATTGTGCCCGTCTATTGGTCCTAAATATGTAAAACCCAATTCTTCAAAAAAAGTAGTTGGGAGGAAAAGTTCCTTTATAGAAAGTTTAATTTTTTTAATCAAAGGAACTTTAATTGTACTTCTTTTAAAGCTCTGATAAAAGCTTGAGGAACGTAGTCTCGAAAGTAAACGAGAAATTGAACCTACACTGTATGAAATTGACATTTCGTTATCGTTCAAAACAATAAGAACCTTTTTACCTAATTGGCCAAGATTGTTCAACCCTTCATAAGCCTCGCCACCTGTTAAAGTACCGTCTCCTACAAGAGCAACAATTTCATAACTTTCCTTTTTAAGCTCTCTTGCCTTAATAAAGCCTACAGCGAGAGCAAGAGACGTAGATGCATGCCCGGCAACAAAAACATCATATTTACTCTCTGAAGGATTTGCGTACCCGCTAATACCACCGTACTGTCTCAATGAGTTAAATACACCTTTTCTGCCAGTTAAGATTTTGTGAGTGTAAGCCTGATGACTTACATCGAAAATAATCTTATCACGCGAAAAATCAAAAACTTTATGTAAGGCGACGGTAACTTCAACATTACCAAGATTAGAGGCGAGGTGTCCTCCATTTTTAGAGACTGTCTCTATAATAAGGCTTCTGATTTCCTTAACAAGAATTTCAAGCTGGCGAGAATTTAAGGCTCGAAGATCTCCCGGTTCAGAAATATTTTTCAAAACTTCTTCCATTATTTCACTCTACCCAGAGACAAAATTGCTATGTCTTCAAGAACTTTATACTTTTCACCAAAAGGTTTCAAAAAATCAATAGACTTATAAATAAGATCTGAAGCAATCTCTTTTGCCTTTTCTACACCAAAAAGAGCAACAAGGGTTGCTTTTCTGTTTTTTTTATCCTTTTCTATATCTTTCCCAAGAATCTCGGCAGTTGATGTAACATCAAGAATATCATCAATAACCTGATAGCTAACTCCAAAATTTTCTGAAAATTTAGTAAGAGCAGTAAATTCTTCTTCTGAAATTCCGCCAAGGATTCCACCAATTCTTACAGCAAGTCTTATTAACGAACCAGTTTTCATACTTTCAATATAAAAGATAGTCTCTTTGTCTATATCGCTATCATTCATTGTAACCATATCCATAACCTGCCCACCAACCAAGCCTCTAATTCCTGATGCAACTGCGAAATCTTGAATAACCTGGATAATTTTTTGTGCTTCGAAATTGTTCTTAAATCCTGAACTTGAAACTATATCGAACGAGAGCGAAAGCAAAGCATCACCCGCAAGAAGAGCCATATCACTACCATAGACTTTATGGCATGTAGGTTTACCCCTTCTTGTATCACTGTTATCCATAATTGGCAAATCATCATGGATTAACGAGTAGGTATGAAGCATTTCAACTGCGCAAGCAAAAGGAATAATATCTTTTTCGTTACCTTTAATCGCATCATATGTTGAAAGCGTAAGGATAGGCCTGATTCGCTTTCCCGGTAATAGAAGAGCATACGATATCGCAGGATATAAAGGCGATTGTTCTTTCAAAGGAAGTATCATTGCTTCCAGCGCATTGTTAATTAACTTTCTTTTTTCTTCAATGTAAAGTTCTATTTTCAATTCTTATCACCTCTCTAAAAGGTATAAAAATCATTGAATTCGTTTTCTGGATCTTTCAATTCATATTCCACTTTTTCAACAAGAGCATAACTATTACCTTTTTTTAAAATTTCAAGAAATTCTTTTATCTTTTCAATTTCACCTTCCGCAACAACTTCTACGCTTCCGTCAGATAAATTTTTTACATAACCTACAAGCCCTAAAATCAATGCATTTCTTCTGGAAAAATACCTGAAACCAACTCCTTGAACAAAGCCGTAAATTTTAGCCTCAAGCCTTCTCATTTTCTTGCTGTTTTTCTTTTTGTCTCAAAAAGTTTCGTAAGACACCATTAACAAAACTTCCAGATTCAGTATCTCCATACTTTTTTGCAAGTTCCACAACCTCGTAAACCACAAGACCATCATCTATATCAGTAACAAATTCTATTTCAAAAAAACCTAAACGAAGAAGTTCCTTGTCAACTGTATTTATTCTATCAATACTCCACTTTTCAAGTAGATTTGCTATATTTTTATCTATATAATTAATATGATTGAAGGTTCCTTTAACAAGAAGCATTGCATAATCAAGTACTACCGGGACCTCGTATCTAAAAAATAAAACAGCATCAGGAAGAGCATTTTTGCCTACATCTACAGCAAAAAGTAATTTGAAGGCAATTTCTCTGCCTCGCTCCTTAACTTTCATGCTTTATTTCTTCAAAAATTACATTAACATCAGTAACGGTGAAGGGAGTCATACTTTCTATCTGAGCTTTAATCTGGTTTTGTATTTCTTCGCCAATTTTTTTAAGACTATAATCATATTCTACTATCACGAAAACATTAACTTTCAGTTCGTTATCTACAAGCAGAAAATCGATCCCATGCGGATGTTGCCTGTCCTTTTTTAAATAAGGAATGTATTCTTCAAATCCTTTCCATGTATCTGCTACACCCTCCACGCCAAGTATAGCATTCAAAATTATCGACTCAATTGCTTCATCTGAAATAATAATTTTGCTCATTTGATCACCCTCTCAAGATATTCACCTGTTCTTGTATCTATTCTAAGAACATCTCCTACATTAACAAAAAGAGGAACGTTCAGTTTATAACCAGTCTCGAGTATCGCAGATTTTAAGGCAGATGTAGCTGTATCTCCCTTGATCCCGGGCTCAGTTTCTACGACTGCGAGCTCTACAAAAGTGGGTAATTCAACAGAAACTGGTTTATTCTTATAAAAGACAACTGTTATCTCAAGGTTTTCTTTAAGATAGCTTCCCGCATCTCCCGCATCCTCCGAAGAAAGATAAAATTGCTCATAAGTTTGAAGGTCCATAAATACAAAATTATCACCTTCTTTATATGAATATTGCATATTTTTTCTTTCAAGGAAAGCCTTTTTAAATTTTTCCTCAGGTCTGAAAGTTTTTTCAATAATATTTCCTGTATTCAAATTTTTAATTTTCACTCGAACAAATGGAGACCCTTTGCCCGGTTTAACATGTTGATATGAAACTACAACACAAAGCTCATTATTGATTTCAAAAGTTATACCTGTTCTAAGATCATTTGCGGAAATCATTAAAATCCTCCTTAAATTTATTCTTCATAGTAAAATGATAGCAAAAATTACGTTTAGTTCAAAATTAGAATTTGATCTTTATTTATATTTCTGAATGTGAACATTTAATCTTTAGAAGGCTTAAAACAACATTAATTCGTTTCATAACAACAAAAGATGTTGAGAATAGCATATAAATTTTAGCGTCCACGTCTTCGCTGAAAAGAAGAAAAAAAATAACAATCAAGAAGCCTATAGCTTCCCCTGATTCAAAAGGAGAAAGCCGGAAATGCCAGTTAATACCTGAACGAGAAAATAAAAAAACAAAAGGGGTAACAAAAATTATTGTTAAAACGATTAGTCTCGGAGCAAAAAAGAATAACCCCCCTATAATTGTCGCGATACCAGTGCCTCCTTTAAACTTATGAAAAACCGGAAAATCGTGTCCCAAAACAGCAAAAGAGCCTATTAAAGGTGGCAAAATACCTACCAGTCCAAGAGAATACGACAAAAATTGAGGCACAAATCCTTTAAGTGCATCGAATCCGAAAACAAAAGCTCCGGCAAATTTATTAACATTTGTGAATACATTTGTAGTACCAGGATTTCCATCACCAAGCTCCCTTATATCTCTCCTGGAAATAATATAAGTTATCATAGTGGCTGGATTAATAGAGCCTAGAATATAAGACAAAATAATCATTAATAAAACTTTTTCATTCATAACAAATTTTAACATAAAAAAATATTTTTTCCAAAATTTACAAAATTCACAATATTTTCATACTTTGTAATATAATAATTCTATCAGGAGTAAAAATGAAAAAAATCTTAATAGTAGATGACGAAGAAAGTATAAGGACCCTTGTTGATTTGTACATGAAAAAGGCTGGCTTTAAGACAGTACAGGCAAAAAATGGAAGAGAAGCATTAGAAAAATTCGACAGCGAAAAGCCGAATCTCGTTATACTTGACCTCATGCTTCCCTATGTGGATGGAGAAACTATTGCTTTCAAACTTCGAAAAAAATCAAATGTACCCATAATTATGCTGACTGCAAAAGCAGATGAAACTGATAGAGTGCAAGGTCTTGAAATAGGTGCTGACGATTATGTTGTAAAACCTTTCAGTCCCAGAGAACTTGTTGCAAGAGTAAAAAATATTTTAAAAAGAGTCTACCCCGAGGAAGGCACCTTAAAAATCAAAGATCTCGAGATTTACCCTAAAGAGATGAGAGTATATAAAAATGGAAAAGATCTGGATTTAACCGTAAAGGAATTCAAAGTAATTTTTACATTAGCCAAAAAAATCGGTTCCATACTTACAAGAGACGAAATTATGAATGAAATATACTCAGAATATGATGAAGTTGTTTACGATAGAACAATTGATGCATATATTAAAAATATAAGGAAAAAACTTGGAGACGATCCCAAAAAACCCAAGTACGTCGAGTCTATATATGGCGCAGGTTACAGGTTAATAAAAGATGAACTTTAGAGTAAAACTCATTTTAAGCTATATTGGTGTCATCCTCGCTGTAATCGTTTTTTCTTTCCTATTTTCAAGCATATTTGTTAAGCAGAGTTTCATTCGTATTATAATCGGAAACTGGCCTCGCGAAGTTGAATTCTTACTAGGCCTCCAGATTACAAAATTTTTAAATACCGTAAGAATGACACTTGTCTGGTCAGGAATTATATCAATATTTATAGGAATAGGGGTTGCTTTAATAGTTTCAACCATAATAGTAAAACCACTTAAAGAAATGCAAAAATTGGCGAAAAGAATTTCACAGGGTGATTACAGTGCGAGAATTGGTCTAAAATCAAGAGATGAAATAGGAGAGCTAGCATCTTCCCTTAACCATATGGCAGAACAACTTACAGATATCGAAAACATGAGAAAAAAACTTATCCAAAACGTGTCACATGACCTAAGAACTCCAATTACAAGTATCAAAGGCTACTTAGAATTACTTGAAGATGAGAATTTCACCGAGGAAGAAAAAATAAAATCGATAAATACAATACAAAAAGAAGTTGAAAGAATGGAAAAAATTGTCAAAGAGATTACAAGACTTTCAGTAATCGACAGTAAAAATTATCCGCTAAATATCGAAAAATTAGAATTAAATTCTGTCGTTGGTGAATTGATGCCGATTATTGGAATTGAAGCTGAAAAGAAGAAAATTCAAATCAAAAATGACTCTTTACAAAAAGAAATTTTTATTATAGGAGATAAAGAAAAAGTAAAAGAAATCATAATAAATCTTCTTATCAACGCTATCAAATTTACAAACGAAGGCTTCATTAGAATCTCTACTTCGCAAAACAAAAATTATGCCTCCCTTATAATAGAGGATACAGGAATAGGTATAGATTCAGAAGACATGCCACATATCTTCGAAAGATTCTACAGGGGAGAAAAATCAAGGTCACAGGATTATTCAGGTCTTGGAATAGGCCTTGCAATAGTTAAAGAGTTAGTTTATATGCAGAACGGTAGTATAGAAGTCGAAAGTGAAACAAATAAAGGAAGCAAATTTACTGTAAAGTTCCCTGCTGTAGATTGATTTTATCGATTAATTCTAAATTCTTTAAAAAGTTAATTATTTCAAGTGAGTAATTTCTTATCTCTTCACATTTATCAACTTCAATCTTGTGATTACTGTATTTGGCCTTATAAAAGACTTCAGTCATGAAATCAAAATGAGGTACATAAATCAGTTTATTAACTCTTTTTAAATACTCGTATGGGGTTTCCATATCCATTATTTTTATACCTTTTTCAGCCATAATCATTAAAGCCGAAAAGTAAAAGAAAATAACAAACTCTTTAATATCCTCAATGCTTTCCAAAGTAACAATTGGGTTTCTTTTATGGAATTTTAATTGAAGTTCCCTTATCTTTTCTCCAAATAGTTTTTCTGGCACATTTGATTGAGAGCTTTTCCGTAATATTACCAATATTATCACTACAAAAGCAATTGCAGCAATTAAAATCAAAAAAACAATTAAACCTAAATACTCAGGCAGGGCGTTTTTGAAAAGCAATTTAAACTTTCCAATAAACATAAACAAAAATAGCATAATTAGAACAAGAAAGGAAGTCACGTAATAAAAAGGCAAAGAATAATAAGGATTTATATTGCTTTGTTCCCTGCGGTTATTACGCCTTAGATTCAAGAACAAAATCAACAACAAAGCAACAGAAATTATTAGCAAAGTAAGAATTTTGTACCATAAATTAACCGGGCCTATGTTTAACTGCAAGTTGATCAAAAAGTTAATAAGCAAATTCAACACTTTGGGCATATCCTGCAAAATCACTAAAAGGAATAAAATTACAGAAGCAAAAATTAAGGAACCTTTTAAGATTGGCTTCGCCTCATTTTTATTAATATCATCTGAAAAAAAGAACCTGAAACTGTAAAAAATCATTACTAAAAACAAAACAAATAGTAAGTTTGATAAAAACACTATTATAAAGTCCGGGGGGTTAAATATAAAATTCTTAGAACCTGATAAAATATTTTGAAAAGTTTTTGTAGAAAAGAAACCACTGAAGGGACTTGGACCTAACGAAGGATTTACTGGATTTGTAGGCTTCGAAAACAATAAGTACATAAAGTAATTTTTTACTGGATATTCAAATAAACCTTGCGCTTTTATTGGGAAAAATCCTACTAAAATAATTGGCAAAAGATAATATCCGACTTTATTTGAGCTAACACTTTTCCTCTTTAAAATGTTAAAAACATAAAAATAAAGAGATACATATGGAAGAAAGTTCAAAAAGATAGTAAAGCTTAAAATAAACGGGTTAATCAAAAAAGACATTATAGTTATGAACAAATCATTAACTCTTAGTACGTAGATAAAGAGAAGTAAAATTAAGGCTAGTGAAAATATTAAAAGTTGAAAAGTTATTCCAGTTATTTTCAGGGCAATAAAAATTTTAATGCAAGCTAACAAAGTTTGGAAGATTAAAATTCCAAAATTAATCATATATCCTATATCTCCATCATCGAAGAGTAATCCTTGCCAAGGATCTGATAAACATAGATACCCTCTTTGGCAAGCTCATCCCTTGATTGACCAAAAACTTTAAAATAATAAGGTTCCCTAAAATAGTATCTTGGGGGCTTTTCTTGTGGCAATAAAAATGTTTCATCTGGCAAAAGGACGATATTTAATTTCGAGGCATTTTTCTTTAAATCCATAATCTTAAGCTTAAAATAAGGACTTAGAGTTTTATCGACATAAAAAACTTCTGCTCCAAAAGGGATTCTGTCAGTTATCCTGCTTATAAAATCTTCCTCTTTTAGCCCTATTTCATCATCTCCAGTCATTGAAAGAGTCTTAAAAGTCTCCATTAAGTGCAAGTCGCTTCTTCCGATCTTTGTAATGATAAGCTCTTTTGAGTTTATAATAACCCCAAATGGAAGGTGGAATTTTTGTGCATAATAGCAAATTGAAGCAGCTAAGGAAGTGGCATAATCTTGAAATTTGAGCGATTTAGAATCTAAGTTAATTATAATTATTAATCTTTTAGAGGCACTAAAGTCAAATTCTTTTACCGTAAGACGCCCTCTATGAGCAGTCTGGTTCCAGTGGATAAGAGATACAGGGTCGTTTTCATTATAATCTCTTGCTCCAGCAATATAAGAATAATCCGGGTTGAGGACGTATTTAGCCTTCAGCCCTTCGAGTGGCTCGCTAAGATGAATTTTAAGCTTTTCGAATGGGACAAGGAGTGAAAAAACAAAAATCTTTTTTACATCGCTTACTTTTTGCTCTCTATGTACAACACCAAATAGGTCAGATACAATCAAGTCGAACTCCCCAACTTCATATTGTCCTCTCCTGTTTGCTTTCAATAAAATCTCATTCTCCAAATCAAATTTTGCCCTGAAGGCTTCTATATTTAAACGATTAGAGGCTGGAACAAGATAATCAGGGGTTTTAATTGAAACGGAAAAAAGATATGGGATAGAGAAATGTAAGTGAAAAGAAAATTTTAAATGTAAAATGTCTCTCTGGCGCAAGGTATAATTATCCACATGAGTTTTCAATTCTATTGAACCTCTTTTAATAAAATAGTAATAAACCAAAGCATAAACAACATAGGCGATGAACAACACATAAAAAGACCTGCCAAAAAGTAGTGATAAAAAGAGAAGGATGAAAAAATAAGTTTTGCCTCTGCGGTTCAAGCAATTTCTCCTGACGAAAAATCATCGAGAACTGGCACCTTTACTCCTTCTACAATATCTTCAAGAACATTATTTATTCTAACACCGCGTAATCTTGCATCTGCTTTAAGCAGTATTCTATGGTTAAAAACATCTAAAACTCCCTTTTTGACATCGTCTGGAATAACAAAATCTCTTCCCTCGATGAAAGCCCAGGCCTGGGATACCCTCATAAGAAATAAAGTACCTCTTGGACTTGCGCCCAAGTAAATATCAGGATAATTTCTTGTGGCGTTTGAAATATCGACAATATAATCAGCAATTGAACCATGAACGAAGACTTTCTTAACTTTTTCTTGATCATCAATAAGTTCAGAAATAGGACAGACTTGTTTTAATTCATCAATTGGAAATAGCTCTTTTTCTGCGAAAAGAATTTCTTTTTCCTTATCTTTCTCAGGATAACCAACCGAAAACCTCATAATAAATCTGTCAAGCTGTGCTTCTGGGAGGGGGAAAGTGCCTTCATATTCTATTGGGTTTTCTGTCGCAATTACAATAAATGGGGGCTCAAGTGGATAATCAACACCATCAATATTAGCTTTGTACTCCGCCATAGCCTCCAGCAAGGCAGACTGAGTTTTGGGAGTCCCTCGGTTTATCTCATCTGCAAGCAAAAAATTTGCAAACACTGGTCCGAATCTTACCTTAAACTCATTTTTACGCAAGTTATAAACAGTTATACCTGTAATATCAGATGGAAGAAGATCTGGTGTAAACTGAATTCTTTTAAATTTTGCTCCAAAAGAAATTGCAATTGCTTTAGCAAGCGTTGTTTTTCCGGTTCCGGGGACATCTTCTATAAGCATGTGGCCATTTGAAAGTAGACCCACAATTGCCTTATCAATTACATCTTTCTTACCTATAATAACTTTATTTAGATTTTCTCTAACCTTTTCAATCATGCTTCTCTCCTAAATATTTTTTAAATTATACTACGAAAGTTTATTTCTTGATCTTATCACTTTCCACTAAAATATATCATGAACCAACTGTTCATTATAGGTACTCTTATAATTATAGCTCTCTATTCAGGCAGGTTATTCAACAAATTCAAATTCCCTATTGTTACAGGTTATATACTAATAGGTTTTATTATAGGAAACGTCAGTTTTTTTGCAATTACTACCTCAAGCTATATCAAAAACATTTCTTTTTATGTAAATACAGTTGCGCTTTCAATAATTCTATTTGAACTTGGAACAGAATTTACCATAGATATTTTACGAAATATGCAGAAAAAAGTAATAATCGTAGCTGTTTTACAATCAACAATCACATTTGTTATGATCTTTTTCACGTTCAGTTTTTTGCTAAATATTACTTTACCTATCTCCGCTCTTATAGCAACAATAGGAATAGCAACCGCCCCCGACATTACGCTTCTTACCATCAGAGAAACTGGAAGAAGAAATAGTTTTACAAAATTTCTTGAGGACATAGTCACAATTGATGATCTTATTGCAGAAATGGTCTTCTTTATTCTATTCCCTATAGTAAGAAATTATTTATTGCATACAGATAACCCGGTTCACGTTATATTATTCTCCATTAAAGAAATTATTATAT
>CAZJKI010000011.1:0-5049 GCA_964546685.1 uncultured Caldisericum sp.
AATCCAGCCCCATAAGGTAGATGTTTGCGTTGGATGTAGTGATGTTTAGCAGGTCTCCACCACTGCCCAGCTTTCCTCGCAAAACTCTATCTGAGGAGGTTATGAGTGTAAGTTCAAGATCTTTTACTTCAATTTTCCCGTTCGAGGTAGAAGAGTCTATATTCAAATTCAATTTCCTTGAAATATATGCGGTAATTGATCCGTTTGATGTTGAAATGTCCACGCCCCCGCTTTTTATTGCGGGGATCTCTACTTCTATTTTACCGTTTGAAGTTTTTATACTTTCTATGCCTGCTATTCCTTTTGCCTCTATACCTCCATTTGATGTATCGAGTTTCACAAAACCTTCGACATCCTTAACTTTGATTCCTCCGTTTGAAGTTCTGAAGTCGCCATTGCCTTTAACTTTTTCAGCAGTTATTCCTCCGTTTGAAGTAATTGCATTGATATTTCCCTCGTAATCGAAAATATCCATTCCACCATTCGAACTTCTCAGGAATACATCACCCTTACATCTGTCTAAATTTATTCCTCCATTTGATGTTTCAATGTCTGTGAGTGTCATAAAGCCAGGAATTTTTATGTCGTATGTTATTGAAATCTTTGGGTTTTCAGAGAGCTTTTCCGATTTAACCACAAGATTTGTTCCCTTTTCAACGCTTATCTTAGCATTTCCAAGTTCGCTTTTTCCGAAGTTTGTCTTTTTTTCTGCCCATACTTTGACAGTATTGTTGTCCCACGTGCTTATCGTTATGCTTCCATTGAAATTATACACCTCGAGCCCCACCCCACTTTCAACAGGATATGTTTCCTCGAAGATTTCAGAATTTATGGCAGGCAATTTTTCAAAACAGCCCGAAAAAGTAAAAGCAATTAAAAGAATAAACAGCATTAATGAGATTTTCTTAATCATTTTTCTCCTCCTGTTGCTTAGATTATATTTATTTAGGAAATTTCTCAAACTTCTTGAGGATTCTTCACCTTTTCTTTACCGAATATAAAGAAGAATAATGTTCCCGCAATACCGAAAGCGAATGCAGTCATGAAATTTAATTTCGGGCTGATACTCCAGAGAAATCCTGCAGCAAATGCGGCTATCGATACTATAACATCCCTGATGAGATAATAAGTGCCAAATGTTGATGCTTTTGCATCGGCCGGAGCAAGGTCAAGAATGAGGGATTTTCTTGTGGGTTCCCCGAACTCTTTTAAACCTCTTATAATAAACGCAAAAACGAGCATCTCAAAAGTTCTTGAATAGTATATGAAAAGCGGAAATATTGTGAAAAATCCGAAAGTTATTACCACAAATGGCTTTTTGCCGTATTTATCAGCGAGGAATGCAATTGGAATGTACACAGCCATTGCTGTTGCCATTTCGATGCTTGTAAGCAGTCCGAATTGTAATGCACTGAAATGAAGATTATCAACAACCCAGAGTACCACAAAGGCATAAGGTATCTGTTCTGCAAATCTTATTAGTATGTCTGAAACAAGCAATACTCTTAGGTCAGGATTTATACCGGAAAAAGATTCTTTGATACTCATTCCTTTTCCTCTAATCTCTGGATCTTCTGCCATGTATTTTTTTATGAAGAAAATTGAAATTAAGCCGAGAATAAATGCACAGGCAAAGGCAACTTTAACTCCGAGGACTTTCCCGTAAACTCCTATTAACACTCCGCCAAGGATAGGGCCAAGCCCCATAGGGATCCTTCTTACGAGAGAATGAAGAGAAACTCCCATTGTCTGTTTTTCCTTTTTTACAGATTTTGAGACAAGGCTCATAATAGAGGGAAGCGAAATGGCAGTCCAGGAAATAAAGAATACAGCACCAATGAGCACTGCCTGGTAACCATGAAAGATTATCACGATAAGATAGCCAATCATTGCCATTACAATGAAGGCAATCAATGATTTCTTGTAGCCTATTTTATCGCTCAGGTATCCACCAGGGAACGAGTAAAGAGCGCTCAGTAGATTATCCATCCCGTTAAGAAGCCCTACGAATATTGATGACCCACCCAGAGCAACTATATAAAGGGGAAGGAATCTCTCTGCCATTTTTTCTCCAAGACCGAGGAAAATCACCATAGTGAGCATGGTGAGTATTGTTTTGTTCAGCCCAAGAAAGCTTACAATACCCTTTAATGGGTTTCTTTTCGTGGAGTCCATTTTAAATTATTTGCCTTTTTCTTTTGCCAATTGCAATTTTAAAAATGCGTAAAGTGCATCATAAACCAGAAATTGATTTTCAAGGTTTTCGTAATCATCAGGGAACATAAGGGAAAATCCAGAGGCAATTGCTTCAAGCCCGGGTGCATAACGGTTCTCACCCAGTTTGCCTGTATCAGCAGCATCTACAATTTCTGCAATTTTGTGAAGGACAGGGTCTTTCAAACCATATTTCTCTATAATTGAAATGAAACTACAGTGTCCATCTCTATGTCCTAACTCTACACTTTCGGCATCAAATGGAATCGCACCAGTTTCTTCTGCTGTGTTTTTAACCATTGAAGGTGCAACGAACAAAAACTCTGCTTCAGAATCAATGAATCTTGTAATAAGCCATGGACATGCAACTCTATCCACATGTATATGTGCTCTTGTAACCCATTTCATATTTGCCTCCTTTCAAAAGTAAGCTTATTTTTATATTATAGCATTTCTATTTTTCTTCTTTTTTCTTGCGTTCTTTTGGGTCGATGTGAGCGGTAACATTATATGCATGGATTTTTTCTTTTATTTTTTCTTCAACAGTAGTTGCAATCTCGTGAGCTTCATCTGCTGAAAGACTATTGTTTACTTCAATATGCAGCGAGATAACCTTATTAGTATTGTAATCATGAACATATATATCGTGTATATTTATAACACCAGGTACGGAAAGTGAAATTTCGCTAATTTTGCTGATTAGTTCCGAGTCAGGTGCTTCTCCAATAAGGTTGCTTGAAGATGTTATTATCAGTCGAACTGCAATCCATCCAATCAGTATTGCCACTCCGAGAGCAAGAATTCCATCAATAAGATACAGGTTAAACCTCATAAAAATCAGCCCTAAACCAACGAGCAATGATGCAATTGCGTCACTTCTGTGATGCCATGCATCTGCGATAAGCGAGGAGGCATTTATCTTTTTTCCAAGGAATATAGAAAAACTTGCCATCCATTCCTTAAATCCCGCAGAGACCACCATAAAGATAACTGCTAAAAAACTAAATTCAACTTTTTTTGGCGTAATTATTCGTAGAATAGCGGATTTCCCAAGGTCGTAAGTAACGATGATAAGCAGGAAAGCAATTATAAGAGTGGCAATTATTTCTATCCTTCCGTGTCCGAATGGATGTTCTTTGTCTGCAGGCTTTTCTCCGAATTTAAAGCCGATGAGTACAACTATTGAAGTAAGTACATCTGAAAGTGAATGAAATGCATCTGCGATAAGTGAAAGGCTGTTTATTGCAAGACCAATTAAGAGCTTAAACAAGAATAGAAGCACATTTCCAATGATACTGACCCATGCTTCAAGATAACCGATAGACTTTCTTGAAGGTTCTTTCACGGGAGAAAATTTCTCCAGAAGCCAGGCATTAAAACTCATTCTCAACCCTCCTAAAAAGCTTTTTGTGGAAGTCCTGCAGTAATACTGCTGCTGCTCTCCTGAGCCCGGCTCCGGGTGCCTGTTCTTCCTGCAGGGAAATTATAATTAAAATGTGCTTTTTTGTCAATTTTTAAAAGCAAATTTGGTTTTGAATAATTCTTTTTAGTTTTTATCTGTAAAATTTTTGATTTAGAGGTGTTTACTTTTTAGAAAGTATTTTGCTATTTAGAGACCTCTGAAAAAGTCTCTTTTTTGGTGTCATTGCGCATTCCTTTCCTTGCGAAGCAAGTGGAGCGTCTTTTGCGACGAAGCAATCTCGTCGTTGAAAAGTGAGACTGCCACGGGGTCTTCGACCCCTCGCAGTGACAGATGGAAAGGAAAAGGCGATTACTTTGCCTTCGGCAAGGTAATGATTGCATAAAGACAATGTACTGGGATTTTTCAGAGGCTTCGTTTAAAAATCTTAAATTTCTTTTGAAGATATTAAGCATGATTTTGAGAAAAAATTGTTTTTAATATTCTATTATCGTGTATTTAAACAAAAGTCAAAAAGGAGGAAGAAAATGGCTCTTTTAGAGGTAAAAGAACTTTCGAAGAGTTATGGCAGTATTAAGGCTGTAAGTAGTGTCAATTTCACAGTTAATGCAGGAGAAATATTCGGGCTTCTTGGACCAAATGGCGCTGGCAAGACAACAACTATATCGATGCTTTCCTGTCTTTTAAAGCCTGATTCTGGAGATGCATTAGTTGATGGTAAATCTATAATTAAAGAGCCGATGGAAGTTAAAAAGAGGATTGGCGTTGTGCCGCAGGACGTTTCTCTATACCCCACTCTCTCTGCTCAGGAAAACCTTGTTTTCTTTGGCGAGATGTATGGGTTAACAGGTGCAAGACTCAGAGGAAAAGTAGATGAAGTGCTCGAAGTTGTTGATTTGAAGGATCGCAGAAAGGAGACAATAAACAAGTATTCTGGGGGAATGAAAAGAAGAATAAACATTGCAGTTGGATTGCTCCCCTCGCCACAGCTTTTGATTCTCGATGAGCCTACAGTTGGTGTTGACCCCCAGTCAAGGACAAATATCCTTGAAACACTCAAGGAGCTTAATAACCAGGGCCTTGCAATCCTTTACACAAGTCACTACATGGAGGAGGTAGAATTTCTCTGCCATAGGATTGCCATTATGGATCTTGGAAAAATTATTGCAATAGGTGATTTAAATGAGTTAAGGCTTCTCGTTGGAGAAAGAGACCTTTTGCGTATTTCGACTTCAAATCAAATAACTCCAGTTTTAATTGAAGATATTAAGAAAATACCCGATGTGGGCGAAACAAGAGTTTTGGATGAATCTATGGAAATACTGACTTTGCATGGAAGAAAACTTTTGCCACAGATAATAGAAAAATTTGGTGACAACAGCGTAAAAATAAGGTCTGTAGAGGTAAAAGAGCCA
>CAZJKI010000011.1:5149-13463 GCA_964546685.1 uncultured Caldisericum sp.
AGAAAAATTTGGTGACAACAGCGTAAAAATAAGGTCTGTAGAGGTAAAAGAGCCAAATCTTGAAAGTGTTTTTCTTCATCTCACTGGCAGGGAACTGAGGGATTGAAATGAAAAAGATTGTATTTATTGCTTTAAAAGATTTGAAGCTCAGGATAAGAGATCCTTCTGCTTTCATAATTTTACTTGCTCTTCCACTTATCCTTATTCTTGTATTGGGCATGGTGTTTAAACCAATGTGGACAAGCACTCCCTTTACTATCAATATAGAAGTCCTCAATAAAGATGGTGGCGATATTTCTAAACTTCTTATAACTGATGTATTTGGTTCGAGTGACCTCAAGGATATGGTAAATATTAAGGCTGCAATTAGCGAAGCAGAGATAAGGGATGACATTAATGATGGGAAAATCGCTGCAGGTGTAATCATTCCTGCAGGATTTTCCGATGCAGTCTATAATGATCAAAATGTCAGCATTGTTGTTTTAGGAGACCCAGCTCAGACCATTAAAGCAGGTGTCATTAAAAATATTGTAGAATCCTTTACTCTTGAGATAGTAAAAAGACAAACAGTTATCCGCACTTTTATGAACGTAATTGCTCCTGATAGCTCAATAAATCCTGCTGAAATTCAAAGACTTATACCCGTATGGCTCGATGAAATAGGAAAACAGAATAATCTCGTACTTGTTAGTGCTGTAACCGAGAAAAGGTATACTAATGATATTGTTCCAATGGATTATTACGCCGTGGGAATGGCGGTCTTGTTTCTTCTTTTTGCAACAAATGCAGGAGCAGAAACAATTTTTGAGGAAAGGAGAATCAAAACATTTGATAGAATAAGAACCTTTCCTGTTAGCAACGGCATGATTCTGGGAGGTAAAATTCTCGGAATTTCTCTTATTGCTCTTGCCCAGTTTCTTATAATAATTTTCTTTACTACATTAGTTTATAAAGTTAACTGGGGGGATTCTATTCCCGGAATTATTGTTTTAATTCTCTGTTCCGTGGCAGCCTTTGCTGGTTTTTCAACGTTGCTTGCCTCAATTACTAAAAGCGAGAATCAGATCGGGAATATAGGACCTGCTCTGGGTATGATATTTGGCTTTCTAAGCGGAGGCATGATGCCTGTTTTTGTTTTTCCTAAATGGTTAAATATTGCAAGTAAATTTACTCCTAACAGATGGGCAATAGATGGTTTCATAAAACTTACAAATGAGGGAGGTACATTTGTGTCAGTTCTTCCTCAATGTGGTATGCTGATTCTCATGGCTGGAATTTTCTTTTTAATCGGGATATTGAGATTAAAGGAGGTGTAGCGTGTTTAGAAAAATAATTCAAATTGCAATTAATATATTGAGAATCACTTTTAGAGATAAAGGAGCTCTTATTTGGATTATTTTAATGCCCATTATCTGGACAGTTCTTATGGGTTCGATGATTGGCCGGGGAAGTTCTAGTTCTAAAATCCCGGTTGGTTTGATTAATAATGATAAAGGCGTTTACGGCGAAATGTTCAGCAATGCACTGAGTAATGAAAGTGGAATTTCTGTTATGAAAGAAACTAATATTGACAAGATGAGAAGTCTTGTCAAAGATTCAAAGATCTCAATAGGGCTTGTGATTCCTGAAACATTTTCTGAAAATTTAATGAATAATGAATTTGTAACTATCCAGCTGTTGAAATCAACAGCAACTTCATCATATTTTCTTGAAGAATTGGTAAATAAGGTTGCTGATAGAATTTCCATTGGTGCGCTGGCTGCAAATTTTACGGTTGATAAGGTTAGCCAGTTTAAAAATTTAGCGCCAAATCAGAAGACGCTTATTTATGAAGGTGCTTTTAAGAGAGCAGATCAATCTTTCGAACCATCTCCTTCGATTAGCGTGAATTATGAAGTGCTCTCAGTGGAGAAAAAAATTGACGATATACCTCTCGGAATGAATTTATCTTCGCCAGGTTTCGCTGCAATGTTTGTTATGATGGGAGTGTTTTTTGCAGGTGCTGCAATGGTTGCCGAAAGGCAAAACGGTACTCTTGCAAGGCTTTTAAGTGCGCCTTTGAGCAAATTCTCAATAATTTCAGGGGAAATGCTTGGCTTTTTCCTTCTTGGTTTAGTTCAGTTTGCTATTCTTATACTTTTCGGCCAGTATGTCTTGGGAGTAAACTGGGGTAGTTCCCCAATTGGCGTTTCTCTCCTTACTGTAAGCTATGTGCTTGCAGTCACGGGACTTGGAACGCTTCTGGCGGTTTTTGTGAGAACCTCTGCCCAGGCAGGTGCATTTGCGGTGCTTATTTCAATGGTTACAAGTATGATTGGCGGTTCCTGGTGGCCCATTGAAATTGCCCCAAAATTCATGCAGAGCATTGCGCGGCTTACCCCTCAATACTGGGCAGTAAATGGCTTTACCAGGATTATAACAAGAGGGTTTGGGGTAAGTTCGGTTTTACCCAATTTTTATGTGCTCCTGACTATCGGTGGCGTAAGCCTTGTTCTTGCAACTTTCTTTTTCAAATTCGAGTAATTAAACGCAGTGTTTTTAGAGTTCCTGTTTGTGGAAATAGATTGCACCAGAAAAAATAAGGATTGCTGAAAACAGTAGAGTGGAAATTATAGGTTTTATTGTATCTCCCCATGCTACTTTTGAGGCTATCCACTGGCTTTCAATCGTGGAAAGAGTCATCGGATTGTACGGATTCACCTTTGGAAGCATGTTCAAAATATTAATAACTATAAAGATGGCAAAGAATATTCCAGCCGATTGAGGCAGGTTTTTCCCAATAGAACTTGAAAATATTGTAAGTGAGAGCACGAAAAAAAGGTATACCACGAAAAGTAGTGTAGAGGAAATTGCAGGATAGAACTGTGTGTCAGGGAAAAGAAGCTTTGCATAATAGAAGCAGAGAAAGAAAGCAATAGTAAGAATCACGAGGCTGAAAAGGAGCTGGAAGAGGAATTTTGAGACTACCCACTTTCTCCTGTCAACGCCCTTGACTGCTACAAGTGAAGCAGTTCCGTGATTTTTTTCTTCGGCTATGCTTCCGATGAAAACGAGTACGATTACAATAAATACAATCTGATTTAAATTTTTGCTGAACTGTACGAATGAATCTCTCCAGGTTGAAGGTGGCATGGTTATCGAGATACCCTGCGACATGCTTTTTATAATTTCAGGCATGAATTTAGCGGTGACCGGGCTGAGAATAGCGAAGAATACAAATACAAAAAGGAGTATATAAAATTTTCCTGTCTTCAAATATTCGTTCAATTCTTTTTTTATGAGTTTAATTATCATTGTGCACCACCTCAAGGAAAATATCTTCTAAAGTTGGTTCCATCAATTCCCATTTATTCAGCAGTATTTTTTCCTTTGTCATGATTTGCGGTAATTCTTTCTGAGCAGTCGGCAGGTCTTTTACCTCCAACATTATTCCGTTATTGTTCAGAATAGACACCGATTCTACCCAGCTAAGATACTGTAATATTTCCATCAATTTTTTAGGCTTGTCTACTTCAATGAGCAGTGTCCTTTTGCTGTGACCCTTTTTAATATTTTCTATTGAATCGCTTAGCATAAGTCTGCCCTCTTTAATTATTCCCACCATATCGCATATTCTTTCGACGTCCCCGAGTATATGGGTGGAAAAGAATACTGTTTTACGCCCTTTGAAAGAAGCAATTAGGTCGAGTGTTTCCTTTCTGCCTTCGGGGTCCAATGCAGATGTGGGCTCGTCAAGTATCAACAGAGGAGGGTCGCTGAGTATTGCCTGGGCAATTCCCAGTCTCTGCTTCATGCCTCTTGAATAAGTCCCTATTCTTTTCCTCTCCTTCTGCAGGCCAACTGTTTCGAGAACTTCTTCTATTTTTTGGCTAGGCTTTGTCATTCCTGAAATATCGGCAATAAAATGCAAAAATTCTCTTGCGTTGAAAAAGTTATAGAAGCCTGGCACTTCAGGTAGAAAACCTATTTTGCTTAGATAACTTCTTGTTTCCCTTATGTTTTCACCCAGGATGTAAGCGTTGCCTTTCGTTGCTTTTGCAAGGCTTAGAAGAAGGCGTATTGTTGTTGTTTTGCCTGCACCGTTTGGTCCCAGGTATCCAAAGATGACTCCTTCAGGTACTTCGAGGTTAAGATCATCAACTGCCTTTTTGTCGTTGAAGTATTTTGATAATCCTTCAGTTTTTATCGCTAACATCGTATTTTTTACCGAATACAAAATATATAACAGGTCCGAGGATTTCAAAAATTATTATAATGATAACCCATAAGGCTTTTGAACCTCCCCTTATTTCTTCATGGGGACGTCTTGAAAGATCCACGATAGCAATAATTTGGAAGACAACCTGAATTATTATTACTGGTAATAAATATGCCCAGTACTTTGTAATAAATTGCATATCCTCCTCTATTTTTTATTGCTTTTTACTCTTATAAACAAAAAATATGAATATACTGTGCTGAAGACTGCCGCAACAACTACTCCTGCCAAACCCACGATAATGTTCATAGGCGCAGTCAAAAACCCAGCCAGAATCATAAGAATTCCTGCTATTACAAACATATATCCTGCGAAGCGATGTGTTCCTTTCCATACCTCTTCACTTGAAAGCGTCCAGGGAGTTTTTATTCCTACAAACCAGTTGAATTTTATTCTCGGCATGTAGTTACCGATGACAATTAACAAAATACCAATTGTTATAGGAACTAATTTTGGGATTAAAGTTTTTGGGCCTCCAAGTGCTGAAATTAAGATGGAAATCTGGATTATTGTGAACACTACCACAATTGCTAGCCTGAATATTTTGTATGTTGATTTAAATTTTAAATAATTTTCTCTTTTAGGGTCTATATATGGTAGGAATAACATCAGCGCATAAATGCCCACTAACATTAATGGTATTCCGAATGCTCCCCAGATTCTTGATTGGTAGGCATCGATTTGTCCGCTTGCATTCCAGTGCGACGGAATTTTATCCGGTAAACGCGGGAATAATATGATCCCTATTAAAAATAATGAGATAATTAATAATATAGGGATTACGTCCCCTTTTATAACTTCTTTGTCCACTTTATAGTTATTGTTCCTTTTCTCCATTCTGCCCCCTTTTATTGATGTTGTTATAAATCCATAAGAGGATTTCCTGAAAAACTGTTGTGTTTATAGTATAAATGATATGCAATCCTTTTTTATCATCATTTATAAGACCTGCGTCTTTAAGGATTTTCAGGTGATGAGATATCGTTGGCCATGACTGGTTGAAAGTATTAGCAATATCGCCTGCCGTCATTTCCTTTTCTGCAAGCATCTTTAAAATCTCCCTTCTTGTTTCATCTCCTAACGCTTTAAAGAGAATATCTAATAGCATTTTCTTATCCTCTCCTTCTACTATTTAGATAACTATCTAAATAGTATTTTACACCAAAAACTTTAAAAGTCAAATGTGTTACTCCAGGGCCAGGCACCAGAGTGACATAAGTAAGAGTTTCTACAAATAAAAAATTGCAAAAATTTACCAATGAGATAAAATTTTATAGAAAGGTTAATGGTATGAGAAAAAAATTACTCTTGACACTAATTTTCTTTATTATTTTTGTTTGTATATTTGTGTTTTTAAAGGGCGTAAATCAAATGCCAAAATCTGTTGAATACAGAAATGAGCAATATGGATTTATTTTTACCTTGCCAGACACTTGGAAAGGGTATAAGGTTGTATGGGAAAAATGGGAGGGGTGGAAGATTGACACGCCAAACGATAATGTAACAGAACAGGGCCCGAAAATCCTCATAAGACACCCAAAGTGGAGCGAACAAGATCCATACCAGGACATACCCATTATGATTTTTACCATTGAGCAGTGGGAAGAAATTCAACAAGTAAAATTATCAGTGAGTGCTGCTCCAATCCCACCCAGTGAACTTGGGCATAATTCCACATATGTATTCGCCTTACCGCCAAGGTATAACTATGCTTACCAAACAGATTGGGAAGAAGTTGCAAGAATTTTTGAGGCTAACCCTCTTAAGACTTTTGACCCTTAAAGAATAACTTCATTTAAAAGATTTTCTCTATTCTCAAAAATTAAAAAGTATTTGTGCAAGTTTTGTATAATTGAAAAATTTTGCTATTACCTTAAAACTATGTAGAAAAAAATTGCCCACTTGAATAAAAAATAAATTCAGGGCTGAAAAACAGCCCTGAAGATTTTTGATTATACTTCCAGCGGTTCTTTTGGTACGATTAATGCCAGTATTATATAGAGCAGTATACCCACTCCGTATATAAGTGTTAGGATGACCCATGCTATTCTTACAATAGTTGGGTCTATATTAAAGTATTCTGCTATTCCTCCGCAAACGCCGAAGAGAACTCTATCTTTTCTGGAGCGATATAGTTTTTTGCTTTCCTCAGCCTTCATTTTGTCCGAGCACTCTTTACAGTATAATTTACCGTCAATCATTACCACTTCCTCAGGGCAGACACCTCTGCCGCATTTTACACAAATTCCGACAGCGTCCCTTGTTGGGTCTTTGTAGCATTTCATAATTCACCTCTCAGGGATAATAATCCATAGAATTACATATGCTATAAGGGGAATCCAGAAACGAGTCCATAAAGTCAGTGGAGGGATTAGCATAAGAGCTACAAATATTATTCTGACTATTGTTGGGTCTACATTAATATATTCGGCAATCCCTCCGCAGACTCCTCCGAGCATCTTGTTCTTTGAAGAACGATAAAGCCTTTTAGGTTCTAACTTCTCTTTAGCTTTCTTCTCTGCGCATTCCTTGCAATAAAGTTTTCCGTCAATAGTTACTGCCTCTTCTTCTGCTACTGCTCTGCCACAGACCATGCAGACGCCTACTGCGTCCTTAGTGTGATCTTTATAACTTTTCATTCTTTTTTACCTCCTCTCCTTGGGAGAAAAATAAGCAAGCCTACTGCTATAAGAGTAATTCCTAGCCAGTATGTTCTTACAAAATCAAAGAAAGTCCTTGGAATATTGAATATACTTGGTAGAAAGAAAATAGAGGCAATGATGGCAAGTATGATTCCTGATATGACTTCTCTTACTGACCGGTAGAAAAATACTCCCGATATAATATATCCCACTGCGAGTGATAAAAATATTCCTGCAAGTAATAGAGATAGTGAATACTGAATAACGGAAAATTCAAACAGAAGAACCACAATACCCGTGAGAACTGCACCTATCGAAAAGCCTGCGCTTGCCCTCCCAAAGTTAAATGCTGCCTTAACTGTATTGTAAGTCCCTGTAAAAACAAGAAAAAGAGCCATGAATGTCCATAGGAACGAATTAATGATAAATACATTGTTGAAGATGTAAGTTAACCCAATTGCAATAAGCAAGCTTGCAAATGTAAATCTTGCTTCAAGGTCTCTCATAATTTACCTCCTTTAAAGTTACCTGGCCAACCGAGGAAACTTTGATGTATATATCCTCTGAACCGCTATATTTACTGTTTACATAATAATTGCCCTCTTTTGCAAAACCATCAGTTTTTATCGAGAAAGCATTTACATCGGCTCTAACGGAGCTTTGATTGTTTACAGTGACTGTCGAGCTGCCAACTCCATTTTGAAGAGTTATATAACTTTTTCCTGTAATTGCCGAAAGATCTAAATTAAAACTTCCAACTCCTCCCTCTATCCTTATATTTCCTGTATTTTTTATTTTTGAAATATTTATGTTCCCGACACCTGAATTTATAACAAGGCCGTTTATATTGCAATTACTTATTAATATATTACCGGCACCTTCCTGTATAGTAACATTTCCAAATTTTAAACCCGTATCCTGTATATATATGCTACCAGCTCCATCTTTCATGGTAAGATCTATTGTGAGCGAATCATTTAAATAAATATCTACCCTTCTGTTAATTTGAGGGAATATATTGTTATTAACATTTGGGGATACTATCGTAAGAGTTCTGTTATTATAGCTGACTCTTGGTGTGTCTCCTCTCGTTTCAACTCTGTATAAAACATTGTTAATTGGATGGATATAAATATCATCAGCTCCAAGTGTAGCATCGATTGAAAGAAACGTTTCTCCGTTATATAATTCAGAATATTGATTTGTCACGCTATTGTTCCATGCTCTAAGAGGAATAATATATTTCCTTCCTGGCATTACAAAAGCAGTGACTATTACGATCAGAATAATTGCAACGATAGCTAATGTAATGAGTAAAATCTGTGGGAAGTAATTCCTTATTGATTCATCTCTTTTGTATCTTTCTTCTCTTCTTCTAGCTCTTTCTTCTTTCCTTTCTGTTTTTTCATCTACT
>CAZJKI010000011.1:13563-15792 GCA_964546685.1 uncultured Caldisericum sp.
TCTTTCTTCTCTTCTTCTAGCTCTTTCTTCTTTCCTTTCTGTTTTTTCATCTACTTTTTTAGACTTTTCTTGAATTTTGCTCAGATCTTCTTCGCAATAAATTTTTCCATTGAATTCATGAGCACAGTCTTCGCATAGTGGTTTGCCGCATTCCTTACAGACGGCAACCGCATCCTTCTCAGGATGGTAATAACATTTCATGATCTATACCTCCAATGATTACAAAGCTTGTAAAGAAGCTTATTGTGTAACTTATAATTAAAAGGAACATAAAAGTGAAAATAATAGGGTTTAAATTACCCACCCTGAAGAAGGAGTATATAAACTGTGGAATCACTTTAAGGGGGGTATTAATCAATAGCCTGAGGAGCCATACTGAAAAGGCAAAGACAAAGGGGAATAAAATACTTGAGATAACAAGTGTTTTTTTCCTTTGCTCATTCTCTATCCTTTTCATAACCATAAAGGTTATTGATATCGATTCGTTGTCCTGTCTCAAAAGCTCTAAATTTTTTAAAAATTCTTTTTCTTTCATCACTATTATATACCCCCTTTCTCTTTAAAAGGTTACAAATTCTCCGAAAATTTTAGGAGTAGTTTTCTTGCCCTGAAGAGTTTAACTTTTACGTTTTCAACTGAATCTCCTGTTTCTAAGGCAATTTCTTTTATATTCTTTCCGTCTCTGTAAAAGCATAAAATTACCTCCCTGAATGTATCCGGGAGGGAATATATGAGTTCATACATTTCGCTAATCCTGTCGAAATCATTATGTGAGGCTTCACTCATAACCTCTGATTGAAGGCTTACTTCTCGCTTTTCTTTTTTGAAATAATCTTTAGTGCAGTTTATTGCGATTCTCACAAGATAAGGATAAAAAGGTTTATCTAAATTAAAATTTTTTAGGCTTTTGTATGCCTTGAAAAATGTGTCCTGTGCAATATCTTCAGCGACTGCTCTATTTTCCACGATTTTCTTTATTGTGTTAAAGAGTAGCGATTGATACTTTTCAACAAGGAAAGAGAAGTAATCGTTTTCGCCATCAAGTACCATTCTGATGTAAAAAGAATCGTCTTTCATTTAGCCTCTTTATTTATTACCATCCTCCACTTAAAAAGGTTACAAATTTTGGAAAATTTCACAATCATTTAGGTACGAAAGTGTTTTTAACTGTTTAAAACGTTCTGGTGTTTCACAAAAACTTTCTCTAAAGTAATTAAAAATATTTATGTTTAGGCTTGACTGCCTGCCTCGAGCAATATTCTGAGCATTAGTATGTCGTTTCCTCTTAGAATGGAAAGATTTATCGCGGTTTGAGGGATTGTATGTCCGAGAAATCTTTGTAATTCCTCAACGTTATTTATTTCTTTATCATTAGCTTTTAGCACGATATCTCCCTCTTTTAGTCCACCTTTATAGGCAGGGCTATTTGACATGATCTTCACAATGTAAACCCCGCTATTTTGTTGCAAATTATATCTTTCTTTTATTCCTATGCGGAAGTTGATGTTCTGTCCGTAAACTCCGAGATAGCTTCTTCTAACCTTTCCTTCTTTTATAAGCAGGCCTGCGACCCAGTTTGCGGTATTTATCGGGATGGAAAAGCAGATTCCCTGTGCCCCTGGAATAATTGCCGTATTTACTCCCTCGACCTTGCTGTGCATGTCTACAAGTGGTCCACCGGAGTTCCCTGGATTTAAAGCTGCATCAGTCTGTATGATGTTTTCAATTATGTTGCCACTGAAACCTCTTAAAGATCTACCCAGTGCGCTTATTACCCCGCTTGTAACACTATGCCCAAATCCTAACGGGTTTCCTACCGCTAAAACTGGCTGTCCTATCCTTAGCTTATCGGAGTCGCCAAACTCAAGAACAGGTAAATTAACCGCATCAATTCTTATGACTGCAAGATCTGTTTGAATGTCAACGCCTATAAGTTGTGCTTTGTGCTGAGTTCTGTCTGGAAACGTAACTTTTATTTGATTTGCTCTGTAAACAACGTGGCTGTTTGTAAGGATATAACCATCCGGAGTAAATACAAATCCGGAACCAATTCCCTGGATCTGTTGCGGTCCTTCAAATAAGTAATAGTCAGTTGTTTGGCTTACGTCAATATTAACTACTGCACTGCTAACTTTTTCAGCGACTTTTATTATTGCACTTGAATATGCTTCAAGTATGTCCTCAAAATTTTCCATTTTATTCCTCCATTGAAATATAATATCAGAGCAT
>CAZJKI010000011.1:15892-27221 GCA_964546685.1 uncultured Caldisericum sp.
TTTTCCCGTTTGGTGCCTGGCACCGGGTGGGAAGTTTTTTCTTTATTTTTGAGTTATTCTTCTATTCCCCAGAATTCGTCTGCTTCTACCTCCATTTTTTCAAGCCTGTCGTAATAATCGGGAAATTCGTTTAGATGTGCAAGAGCTATCTTCCCGGTAAGAGTTGGGTCGTCGTTTGTTACATTTGTATCAGGGCTTACTGCACCATGTTCAAGCTCAACATTTAAACCTCTTCTGAACTGGTCTACATCAAATTTATCCCATGTAATACCTAATTTTTCACCGATTTCTTTTGCTTCTTCCATTGTAAAAATTTTTTTATCCATTTTTTCCTCCCTAACAAGTTTTAATAAATTATAATTCAAATTTAAATTTATCAAGTGTCCTATTATAATTCTTTTCATTTACTTGTTTTTCATTATAGTGTTCAAATACCATATATTTTTATGTGAGGTAATTCTTAAGGTGAATAAGATTGCTTTTCACAGTTTTATTGGTATAATTCATTTTGTCTGAGCTTATGAAAAGCATAATAACTGATCTTACAATTGCGTTGAAAAAATCTTCTTATAGTGTGAAGTTGGCCCTTTTTGCTATGTTTATAATATCTATTTCTCAATATGCGTACATGACTATTTTCAATTTGTACCTCTCTGCCGGGGGTTTAAATACAGCATTGATTGGCGGAATCCTTTTTATGTCTGGTATTGGAGCAAGTATTTTTGCTTTTCCATCAGGTATTCTTGGAGATAGGATCGGGAGAAAAAAATTTCTTGTTATCTCTTCCATTTTATTTCCCATAATCATTCTGATTCAATCGATAACTCTTAATTCAAAGATCCTCGCGATTTTTTCCCTTTTATATGGCATTATTACACTTGTGCTTCGTATATCAATTGATCCTTTTCTTGCTGAAAACACCTCAAGCGAAGAAAGGGTCCATCTTTTTTCACTTTTATTTGTTATAACAAACCTTGGGGCTGTTCTTGGTAGTTTCTTTTCAGGGAAAATGAGCCTTATCTTTAAGGCAACAGAGTTCATCTCTTTAAGATTTACATTGATTGTATTTGCCATTTTTTCTTTTCTCTCTTTGTTTTTAATGCTTCCAATAAGAGAAATGAAAAGAAAAGCTGGTGATGTGATGATTTATGAAAGATCAAGTACCGATTTTATTATTGCTTCTAAACTTACCATTCAGAATTTATTTATTGGTCTTGGTGCAGGAATTATAGTACCATTTTTAAACCTTTACTTTAAGGATTATTTTCATCTCAATTCGGGCTCTATTGGAACAATATTTTCAATTAGTGCGTTTTTCTTTCTTTTCTTTGGTCTTTTTGGGCCAAGAGTTTCAAAAAAAATTGGGATTTTGAAGGGAGCCATATTATATGAACTTCTTTCAATTCCCTTTCTTGTTATTCTTGGAAGTAAACCCCCTCTTGTTCTTGCTGTTTTATCTTTCTGGTTCAGGGGCGGTTTGATGAATGCAGGGACACCGCTCCTTTCTACTCTTCAAATGAATCTCATATCTCGGGGCAGAAGAGGCACGATTTCGGGTTATCTTATGATTGTTGATAGCCTTTCAAGGGCTTTTGGCACACTAATCGGTGGTTTTTTGATAGATAAATACGGTTTTGGGTTGAATTTTTATCTGACTGCTATTTTATATTCGATGTCCATTTTTTACTTTTACAGGGCTTTTAAGAATAACAAAGAAATCAATCACGGTGAGGTTATTGAAGTTAAAGAGTCAAAGTTTTAAACTGTTGCATCTTTTAATTTTCTATATGAAAAGCTCTATTGTTGTTAAACAGGGACACATCCTAATTAAACAGGGACACATCCTAATTTTACTTATGAGTAGACAAGGTCAAAATAATGACTCTCATTTCTATTATCTTTGTACAGGCACTTGACAGAGAAAATTTTTTTGTTATATTACATCAAATGAAAGAGAAAGTACACATTTCAGTGAATTTTGTTAATTGGTTTTGGTGGTGGCGCTTTGGATATAGGACCGTCTTCCAGGGCAGGTGTGGCTTTCTCATGAAAAGTTAACCCCTGAATATAGATAAATACTTATAAAGAGCCTTGGAAGAGGCTCTTTTTTTATTTTATAAAAAATTTTAAGGAGGGTAAGATGAAAAAAGTGTTGCTAAGTGAAGAAGAACTGCCGAAGAGCTGGTACAATGTGCTACCGGATTTACCAGAGCCGGTTCCCCCGCCAGTTGATCCTGCAACAAAGAAACCTGTGAAACCAGAACAACTGGAGGTGATCTTTTCAAAAGAGTGCGTGGAGCAAGAGATGTCTGAAAAACGATTTATCGAAATTCCAGAAGAGGTGAGAAAGGTCTATGCAATCTGGAGACCTACGCCGCTTGTAAATGCTGAAAACTTTGAGAAAGCAATTGGTACAAAGGCAAAGATTTTTTACAAGAATGAGTCTGTTTCTCCTCCTGGCTCTCACAAGCCGAATACAGCAGTTGCACAGGCATATTACAACAAAAAAGAAGGGATTAGAAAGCTCGTTACAGAAACAGGTGCAGGGCAGTGGGGCTCTGCGTTATCGTTTGCTGGTGCACAGTTAGACATGGAAGTAAAAGTTTATATGGTAAAGGTGAGTTATGAGCAGAAGCCGTACAGGAAGTTTTTAATGGAAGCATGGGGCGGAAAGTGCTATCCTTCTCCAACGGATATGACAGATATTGGAAGGAAAATAAGAGAACAATTTCCGAATACTTCTGGAAGTTTGGGTATTGCAATATCAGAAGCGGTGCAGGATGCAGCAACTCATAATGACACAAAGTATGCAATAGGAAGTGTCTTGAATCATGTGCTGCTTCATCAAACAATTGTTGGGCTTGAAACAAAAACACAACTCAAAAAAATTGGTATAAGACCTACAATTATGATAGGGTGTGTCGGTGGAGGAAGTAACTTTGGTGGATTTATGCTTCCGTTTTTAGAGGAAAAACTGAATGGAGAGAATATCCGTTTCATTGCAGTAGAACCAAAAGCCTGCCCTACTTTCACATACGGCAGGTACAGGTATGACTATGGAGATACAGGAAAAGTAACGCCGCTCCTTAAAATGTATACCTTGGGGAGTTCTTTTGTGCCTTCTCCAATCCATGCTGGCGGTTTGCGTTATCACGGAGATTCACCTATTTTAAGTTTGCTTCTGAGGCACAAACTTATCGAGGCACAGGCATGCTTTCAAAAAGATGTGTTTGAGGCAGGCATCCTTTTTGCGCGAACTGAAGGTATTTTACCAGCACCTGAAACAAATTATGCAATAAAAGCGGCAATAGAAGAGGCGAAAAAGGCATCAAAGGATGATGTAATCATATTCAATTTCTCGGGTCACGGACACTTTGATCTTGGGGCATATGATGCATACTTCAGGAATAAATTACAGGATTATGAATATCCAGAGGAAGAGATAGAGAAAGCAATGAGAGAGCTCCCGGACATTTAGGGAGCCCTTCTGTAAGAGAAGAAAAAAATGGCAGATATAAAACCTTTCAATGCATTTTTCTACAATAAGAGAATCATTGAAGATCTGGGAAACGTTATTACGCAGCCATATGATGAAATTACACAAGAAATGGAGGAAGAATACAGAAGGAGAAGTCCTTACAGTATTGTAAGAATCATTAAGGGTGATTTTAGAGAAGCGGGTAGACTTTTGGATGACTGGATTGAAAAAGGGATTTTCGTTCAGGACAAAAAACCCTGTATTTATGCATATGATAGGGTATATTCTTTGGACGGAGAACGAAAAGTGCAGGGGGGTTTTATTGCACTTGGGAAACTCTCCCCTTACAGCATAAATGGCGTTCGACCCCACGAAAAAACATTTTTGGAACCTATAAGAGTAAAGTTTAATCTCCTTAAATCTACAAATGCTCATTTTGGGCAAGTCTTTATGCTTTATAGAGATGAGAGAATGCTTGCAGAATCGCTTTTTGAAACATTCAAACAAAATTCCCCGGTTATTGAAGTCGAGGATTGGTATGGAAACATTCATAAAGTTTGGCGGATAAGCGACGAAAAAGTAATTTCACAGGTTCAGCAACTAATGATAGAAAAACCTCTGCTCATTGCAGATGGACACCACAGGTATGAAGCAGCTCTGCAGTACGCAAAATCTAAAAACTTTTTCGCACTGCAGAGCTACAGGATGATGACATTTGTTAATGTATCTAATGAAAAGAATATTACTATTCTTCCTGCATACAGGCTCGTTGAAACAAACCATAAAAAGGGATTTTTTATCAAACAATTAAGTGTATTTTTTAACTTGTGGAAAAGACCCATAGAAGACGTGAAAAATAATTTTTACCCTGCAGAATTCGGATTTTATTTCGGAGGAAATTATTATTTTGCAATGAAAATGAAGGACAGAAAAATCCTTGAAACCTTATTAAAAGAGTTACCGCCTTTTTACAGAAATCTCAATGCAGTAGTTTTGCACGAATTCATTTTTCCGATACTTAAAATAAATAAACCAGTTTCCTATGAAGGGAACTTAGAAAGGGCAATGAAAGAAGTAGACGAAAGTAAAAAAGTGCTCTTTATAATGAAACCAGCAAGCATAAGAGAAATTGAGCATGTTGCAGAAAATGGAGTGTTGATGCCTCAAAAATCTACAAACTTCTATCCAAAGCTCTTAACAGGACTTGCAATTCACCGCATAGAAATGCTACAAAAAGAGCCATATGGAAAGAAGAAGATATTGTTTGATAGGGAAAACTGTTCATAATTGGTTAAACAGGGATACATCATATTTAACTTTTAAACAAAAAATGATTTGATGGTAGCAGGCAACAGATTATCACTTTTAAATTTTAATTGCAAATTTATTTGATTTCATTAAATTATAGTAAATAGAAGCCAAAAAATTTTTTAGTGAGGAGATTGAAGAACTTTTAAAGTAAAAGAGAGGCATTTGTTGAATTTTGTTGGGGAAGAGAAATGAAGGCAAAAGTTCAAATAAAAGGAGATAGAAGATGAAATTTATTTTTGTAACGGGCGGAGTAATTTCTTCACTTGGAAAGGGGCTTGTTGCTTCGTCAATAGGGCTTTTGATGAAAGCAAGAGGCTTCAGGGTAAACCTTGTTAAAATAGACCCTTATCTTCAGATTGATGCAGGCACGATGTCCCCCTATGAACATGGAGAGGTTTTTGTAACGGATGACGGGGGAGAAACTGATTTAGACATAGGGAACTATGAAAGATTTCTCGGTATGAATCTTACGGCGCAGAATAGCATTACCACGGGGAAAATCTACTGGAATGTTCTCACAAAGGAACGCCAGGGAAGGTTTCTTGGTAAGACAGTTCAGGTAATCCCGCATATTACTGACGAGATAAAGAGCTCCCTTTTAAGCTTGGGGCATGACTTTGATTTTACAGTCGTTGAAATTGGAGGAACCGTTGGAGATATTGAAAGCCAGCCTTTTTTAGAAGCAATAAGACAGATGAAAAAGGATTTAGGAAAGGAAAACGTTTTATATGTGCATGTTTCTCTGCTTCCTCATATTAAGACAACAGACGAAGTAAAAACAAAGCCAACCCAGCATAGCGTAAAGGAGCTGAGGAGCCTGGGTATCACGCCCGATATACTCTTTGCAAGAACTGAAGTGTCATTAACTGAAAAGGTAAAGGAGAAACTATCGCTTTTCTGCGATGTCGAAAAGGAAGCAGTAATAGAAGCAATGAACACTGAATACATATACGAAATACCAGTTAATTTCGAAATACAGGGGCTTGGTAATCTGATTTTAGATAAACTTGCTCTTAGCAGTAAAACTCCTAATCTTGAATATTGGAGTGACATTATTGAGAGAATCAAGAACCCACAGCAGGGGGTCACAATAGGAATAGTGGGGAAGTATGTTGAGTTAAAGGATGCGTATAAGAGTCTTATTGAAGCTCTTACTCATGGTGGAATTGCTAACAATGCAAGGGTAAAATTGAACTGGATTGGTTCTGAAACCCTTGAAGAATCGGGTTGCTTCGAAATCCTTGACAGGGAAAGAAAAAGTAATAAGCTTAATGCAATTCTCGTCCCTGGTGGTTTTGGTGTTAGAGGAATTGAAGGAATGATTGAAGCTGTTAGATATGCAAGAGAAAAAAATATTCCTTTTCTTGGCCTTTGCCTGGGATTACAGTGTGCAATCATAGAATTTGCAAGAAACGTTTGTGGCCTTCAAGGTGCTAACTCCACAGAATTTGAACCAGAAACTCCGTATCCTGTAATAGATTTCCTTCCCGAGCAAAAAAATATCACTAATAAGGGAGGGACGATGCGTGTTGGTGCTTATACAGCCATTCTTAAAGAAGGAAGCCTTGTAAGTAAAATTTATGGTAAAAGAGAAGTAAGCGAGCGTCACAGGCATAGATATGAGGTAAACAATAAATTCAAAGATATTTTTGAGGAAAACGGTCTCACCCTATCAGGAACTTCCCCTGACGGAAGGCTTGTTGAGTTCATTGAGATAAGTGAACTCAAATTTTTTGTTGCCACCCAGGCGCATCCCGAGTTCAAGTCGCGCCCTGATATGCCTCACCCTCTCTTCAGCAGTTTCATAAAAGCAGCGCTCGAAAATAAAAATACTGGATAACGACATTTGAGTATTAAAGGTAGATTTTAGAGCTTTATAAAGCAAATAGATATCTAAGATATAAATTAACGGTGTTAGATGGTTTCCAAATTCATAATAGAAAATGTTAGAAAGTACCTTGTTGGTCCAGGACAGGATTTTACGTTCGAACGAGCTGACCCTGAACGTATAAAATTTACTGGTTTAGAAGAGGTCGGGGTTTATATACATATTCCTTTCTGCAAGAGCATTTGTACTTATTGCCCTTACTGTAGAATTCCTTATGATAAGAAGCTCGCTTCTGAATATCTTGAAGCCTTGTTAAAAGAAATAGATTTATACCGAACAAAAATAGGAAAGATAAGAATCTCCTCAGTTTACATTGGTGGAGGAACCCCTACAAATCTTTTAGATGAACTTGGAATAATTCTTGAGAGAATAAGGGAAGTTTTTGTAATTTCTGGAGATGTAGGCATTGAGACAAGTCCGTACGACGTTAATGAGACAGCGATAAAGAAATTGAAAGATTATGGGATCAACCTTCTTAGCCTGGGAGTGCAGAGTTTTCAGGATAAATTTCTTAAAATACTTGGTAGAAATTACAGTTTTTACGATGCCTATAATGCAGTTGATATGATTACTTCTGCCAATTTTGATTCATTTAATATTGATTTGATGTTTGACTTGCCCGGGCAAACCGTTAATGATGTAATATTTGGATTAAAGGAAGCAATAGCAAGAGGAGTAAAACAGGTGACTGTTTATCCTCTTTTTACATTTTCCTACTCTATAGCAGGGGAACGACAGTCCTTGAAGAGAGTAAGAATGCCGGGAATATTCAGGAGAAAAACTTTTTTCTATGCAATTTATGATTTCCTTTTGAGCGAGGGGTTTGAAAGAGTGTCCGTGTGGGGGTTTAAAAAGGGACCTTTAGTGAAGTTTTCTTCGGTTACGAGGAACTATTATATAGGTCTCGGTGCCGGTGCTGGTTCAAGACTTCCTGACGTTTTTTATTTTAATACATTCTCTGTAAGGGAATATTTGAAAACCGTGAGGCAAGGCTTTCTTCCGATTGCATTGAAGATGGACATTTCAGAATCTTTGTCGAGCTATTACTGGTTTTACTGGCAACTCTATAATACAAATTTTTCTTGGAAGGAATTGAAAAGAGTATTTAATGAAGATAAAAAAGTTTTAAATATTTTCAAGATTTTTGAAATGCTGGGTTTTTCCACGCAAGAAGGAGACAATGCTTCACTTACCAAGAAAGGCACTTTCTGGATTCACCTTATTCAGAATTATTTCATACTTAATTACATCGATAAAGTTTGGTCGAAGTGTATGAAGCAAGCTTGGCCCGATGAAATAAAAATCTAATGTTTTGTTTAAAGACCCGATATCCCGGGGTTACGGGATAATAAAATAGAAAGTTAGTTTAATTTTTGTTTCTTTTGGCTTTGGATTCCGCCTCTTCGAAAAGTCTTGCGTTATTAATTGCAATTGCCGCAGCATTTGCAAATGGCTCAAGCCTCTTTATATCCTGTTCAGTAAAGTGAGATGGTTCATCGCTATCGAGTCTTAACAGGCCAATAAGTTCTTCGTTCAAAAAAATAGGTATTGAGATATGAGACTTAATCCATTCGGTTTCTTTGATCTTCTTCCAGTCAGGTTCCTCTGCAGTATTTTTAATTAGCAAAGGCTTTTTCTCTAAGATTGTTTTCCATGGGATTTTGTATTCATCTATTGATTGAACTGTTTTTTCCACAAAATCCTTGCAATTGTATTTTTCGTAACCTTGTGTGCATACATTGTAGGCTACATTTCCTTTAAGCAACGCAATATTTGCTGAGGTATAGGGCGTTATTAGCTTTACTTGATTTAATATCTCATGGAAAACTTCAGAGAGATTGACTTTTGAAAACAGGATTGAGATGACACTTGCAAGTGTCTCGCTTTCTCTATGTGCACTGCGTTCAAACTCAATTAGTTCTTTTAAGTTTTCTTCCGATTTCTTGCGTTCAATTGCTGATGCAATCTCTCTTGAAATAAATTCAAGGATATTTTTTTCTTCTTGCCCGTAATAAACATCTGTCGTATAACTCTGAACTACAACTGCTCCAACAGCTCGATCCTCTAATTTTAGAGGTACCCCTAACCAACTTACAGGATTAGATCCAAGGTTTTCTATTTCGCCACTTTGCTCAAGCTTTTCGAAGGTTTCTTCAGTTGCAAGCAAAGATTTTCCAGTTTTTAAAAGATACTCGGTTGCTCCTTTTCCCAATTTTTTGGGCCCCGGAGGTTTATCGTATTGGTCAACAAAGTAAGGGAAGCTTATAAGATCGTTTTCTTTATCGTAGTGTGCAATGTAAAAATTATCAGCAGGCATAAATTCCTTCACTGTTTTATGAATCAACTTGTAAAGTTCAAGCAGGTCTTTTGTTTCAAACACTGCTTCTGAAATCCTGTAAAGTGACGACATTATTTTTTCACTCTTTATCCTTTCTGTTGCATCGATTAGTGTCTCCAATGCCGAAATTGTTTTGCCTTGGGAGTCTTTTATACATGTTACAAAGAATTCGAGCCATTTCTTTTTAACTCTTGGAGTTGAAAAGAAGCCCATCCCTTTATATGTGCCTTCAATAAGTGGAGATTTTTTAACTTTGTTGCCGTATATTTCAAAAAGCTTTTTTTCGTCTGCTCCATCGATTAAAAGATCGACAAGTACTGGCCTTTTATCGTGGTAAAATGCTAACCATTGCTTATCGGTTCCGATCATTTCTTTTTTTTTCAAACCCGTTAATGCCTCCATTGCACTATTCCAATGAGTGATTTTATGATCATTATTTATCACTCCTATGGGAATTGGTGAGCCCTCAATTATTCTCTCAAGCATTTTCTCGTTTTCTTTTAGCTCTATTTGGGCTTTTCTAATTTCGGTGATGTCATCTGCCATTACTATGTAATAATTTAAGTTTCCATCAATATCTTTTACGGGAGAAATTGATAACCTCGCCCAAATTAAATTTCCATTTTTTGCTGCTAATTTTACATCATCTGTAAAGTTGCTTAGTTTTCCCTGTTCAAATTTTTCAACAATCTCCGATAATCTTTCTCTTTCTTCTTTAACTGCAAAATCTGTAAAGTTCTTTGATAAAAGATCGCTTCTTTCGTAGCCAAGCATTTTTAAAATTGCGGGATTCACCCTTAATATTCTTAATTGTTTGTTCATTAGAGTTATTCCAACGGGAGCCTTGTCAAAAATTGCCTGGAATTCAATCTCTCTTCTTTTTAGTTCGTCTTGTATTGTTTTTCTTTTTGTTTCAATTCCTCTGGTATAAAATTCGTATGTATTTGGACCTTTTGCTTTTGCATTGTACATTGCAATGTCCGCTTTTCTTAGGAGGTTTGGTAAATCATTCGAGTCATCTGGAAGAATTGCAATTCCAACGTTTACCTTTACGTCAAATTCTTTGTCTTCAAGAACGATTGGTCTATCAAAAGAAGAGATGATTTTATTGACGATACTTAAGATATTTTCTAAAACAGAGATATCTTCTATCAAGACGACAAACTCATCTCCACCGAGCCTGGTAACTGTGTCGTATTGCCTGAATTGGTCTGAGAGGCGCAGAGCAGTCTTTTTGATTATTTCATCCCCAATATCGTGCCCGAACGAGTCATTTATATCTTTGAACTGATATAAGTCTATTAGAAGTAATGCGATTTTTTTGTTAGCCCTCAATGCGCGACCTTTAGCCGTAGTAAACCTATCCACAAGGAGCGTCCTGTTTGGTAACCCTGTTAACATATCATGGGTTGCAAGACTCTTCATCTGGTTTTCAATCTTTTTTTGTTTGCTTATATCTAAATACATGCCTAAGATGCCTATTTTCTTCCCGCTTACTATCAAAGGTGAACCAGATATAAGGACTGGGAATAATATTCCATCCTTTTTCTTTCTGATTGTTTCGATATTAGAGTACCCCTTTTTAAGGGCAATTTTATCAAAATTTTTACCTTCACTGACAAGGTTTTCAGGAACAACAACATTGTTTATATCTTTTCCTTTGATTTCTTCAATCGAATACCCAAATAGTTCAGTAAAGCGTTGGTTTACGTCAATTATCTTTGAATGTTTGTCAAGGTAAATGACCGCCTCGGGATTGCTTTGAAATACGCTCTCAAAAAATCTTTCCTGGTTTTCAATGTTTTTTTGTTTCACTTTCGATATTTCAATGAGGGTTATACAAACTTCTTTGAGCTTACCTTTTTTTACTATTCCTTTCCAGGAATTGAAAAAATCCTTTCTTTGTTTGTTGATTTTTAGCTCAATAAAGCCTGAGATTTTAAAGTCATTTTTTATAAAATCTTTGATGAGATTTTTTATTTCCTCTGTTTTAAATATTTCTGAAAATAATTTCCCCTCTATTTTTTTTCTATTTTTCAATTTGGTGTGAGAAAATATTAGGCTGTAATGTGTGCAAACGCTTTTAAGGATATTATCTTCTAAGACTTTTTGTGAAAGTTTAACGTCAAGAGGTTTAACAGGTTCAAAGCAGTATACGATTGAATACTCCGAATTTAATTTGTAAATGAGGTTTTCCCCCTCCGAGTTTAATTTGCTGTCTGGAAGAATATTTAACTTATTCTCTTTATTGTTTCTGTACTGTTTTCGATTTATGACTACCTTTTTCTTTCTCCCCATCTTTTTATTTGTTAAT
>CAZJKI010000011.1:27321-30481 GCA_964546685.1 uncultured Caldisericum sp.
TTTTACTTTTTTTAAAATATTTGCAAATTTCTAAATTGCTTGACTAAAATGTTATATGAAATTCCTCTTAAAGATAAAAAGAATAAATGAGGATCTCCTCCGTCTTGTTATTTTGAGCCTGTTGTATTTGCAGGTGTAGAGGACCTCCCAACCTGTCACTCAGAGGAGCAGAAGGCTCCGTAGGAGTCTACACATTTTAAAAAAGGAGATCGTCACGTCGCTGAACAGCTCCGCTTGCCTTCAGCAAGGAAAGGAGTGCACGATGACAAGAGGGAGAGGCATCCTATATTGCTCGTTTCACTCGATCTGCTTACCTGTAATGCACTCGTTCAAGTCTTATTTATTCGTCATTTTATGTGAAGAACCTTTTTTGATATATTTTTCAGGGTCTTTTTTGAACTCCCCAAGACATTCAATACTACAGAAATAATATATTTTTCCTTTGTAATCGAAATTACCTTTCGCGGTCTCTTCTTTAACAACCATCCCGCAAACAGGGTCAATATGTTTCATTTTTATCTCCTTAAAATTTATAAATTGACTTTGTTCAGTCTTATTGAATTTGTTACTACATTTATTGAGCTAAAAGCCATTGCAATTTCAGCGATAACGGGGTGTAGGAAGCCTATAGCGGCTATGGGAATTGCAATAATATTGTAAAATAATGCCCAGAATAGATTTTGTTTTATTTTTCTAAATGTTGCTCTTGAAAGTTTTATTGCCTTTGCGACATTTGCAAGGCTACCTTTAACCAGCACGATGTCTCCTGCTTCAATTGCAATATCGCTTCCCGAACCCATAGCTATACCTACATTTGCCTGTTTTATTGCCGGTGCATCATTTATCCCGTCTCCTACCATGGCTACAATGTGCCCTTCTTTTTGTAGTTCTTTTATTATGTCAAGTTTGTCCTTTGGCAAAACTTCTGCAAAGACGCTTTCTATCCCTACCTTTGAGGCTATAAAATTTGCAGCAGCCCTGTTATCACCAGTAAGCATGACGGGATTTAAGTTAAATTTTTTAATCATCAGGATTAATTCTTTTGAGTTTTCTTTTATTGTATCGGCGACTCCAACAATACAGATTATTTTTTCGTCTTTTATTAAGACTATTGAAGTCTTTCCCTCTGACTCGAGTTTATTTACCAATTCTTTAATTTCTTCACGGTTACTTATTTCATTTATAGTCGCTTTACCAGCAAAAAAACTCTCCCCATTTATTGAACCTTTAACTCCCATCCCCGGTATTGCTGTAAAATTCTCAACAGGCAAAAGTTCGATTTGTTCATTTTTTGCTTTGTCAATAACAGCTTTTGCGATTGGATGCTCGGAGTAATTTTCAAGAGAAGCCAGTACTTTAAATAGTGATTCATCTTCACTTAAATCAAATATATCTGTGACAACGGGCTTTCCAGCTGTTAGAGTTCCTGTTTTATCAAATACGATTGTATCAACTTCTTTCATTGTTTGTATTGCCTCTCCGTTTCTTATGAGAATTCCATTTTTTGCTCCGAGGCCACTGCTTACCATCAGAGCAGTTGGAGTAGCAAGCCCAAGAGCACAAGGACAGGCGATTACCAACGTTGCAACAGATGCAAAAATTGCTATAGAAACCCTGTTAAGCGAAGGGTTTATCCATGGAATGAATTTTGCGCCCCAGGTAATTAAATTTTTCCCTGATTCTGGAAAAAAGAACCATGCAAGAAATACTCCAATTGACAAAGCAATTACAGTAGGAACAAAGTATGAAGTTATACTGTCTGCAAATTCCTGAATAGGTACTTTTGAACCCTGTGCTTCTTCAACGAGTTTGATTAATTGTGAAAGGAAGGTATCTTCCCCGACTTTTGTAACTTTTACTTTTATTGAGCCCATTTGATTAATGGTTCCACCGATAACTTCGTCATTAACTTGTTTTTGAACAGGTATTGATTCGCCCGTAGCCATAGATTCGTCTATTGTTGTTTCTCCTTTTACGATTACTCCATCGGTTGGTATTTTTTCTCCGGGCCTTATGACCATTATGTCGTCTATATCTAAACTACTCGCATCAACTTCTACTTCCTGCCCATCAACAATAATTCTCGCAGTTTTTGCCCCTAATTCTAAAAGATTCTTTATTGCTCTTGACGCCCTTCCTTTTACTAAAGCTTCGAGATACTTTCCAATAAGCTGGAAGAACATAATCATTCCACCAATGAATGTAAAATTAGCAATATCCAGACCTGCTATTTTCATAAAGCCTGTAGTAAAAGACGCCAGCGTTCCTATTGTAATAAGCAAATCCATATTCATATTTCCATGAATCAGTGCCTTGAACGCAGTTTTTATTATAGCAAACCCAGCGATAAAAATTATTGGAAATACCAGAATAATTGAAATTAAGTCAATGTACGGAATTGCAAGAGGATTAACCATATCAATTACCATAAGGATTGTTTGAGGTATAATTAAAGCAAATGCTAAAATCATTTTTCTTTTTGCAACGATAAACTCGTTAACTTCTTTTCCAATATTTACTTCAAGTGCATAGCCTGTTTTTGAAACATTTTTTGCAATTTCGTCGATGCTTGTAATATCGGGGTCAAAAGTGAATGTTGCTTTGTTGGTAGCAAGATTTACATTTGCGTTTACAACTCCTGAAGTTTTCTCAATTGCTTTTTTAACGGTAATTGCGCATGAGGCACAGGTCATGCCTTTTACGTCCAGGGTTGTAGTTTTTTCTGTCATTATTCTCTACTTCCTTTCATTACATATTCAAGTATATCTTCTAATTCCTCCAATTTTTCTTTAAGGTTTTCTTTTCCTTTAGAATTTATAACGCAAGTTTCCATATGTTTTTTAAGAACCTGCAAGTTTACCTTTTTGAGAATAGAAATTACTGCAAGTAGCTGTTTCGATATATCAATACAATATCTATCTTCATTAATCATTTTTTCTATTCCCTCAAGATGTCCCTTTGCCGTGTAAATTAACTTAAGGCTTTCTGAATGCTTGGGGGTTCCTTGTTTCATTTCTTTACACACGTGCATTTTTTCATTTTTCATTTTAACCTCCAAAAATAGTTATTTTTAAATCTTCATCCTGAAACAAGTTCAGGACAAATATTTAAATGAATTCTAATCAAGGTCTATCATTCTCTTTTAATTCACAACGAATTT
>CAZJKI010000012.1:0-30161 GCA_964546685.1 uncultured Caldisericum sp.
CCCCACTCTTTGTCATTCCTCAATCCTTTCCTTGCGATAGCAAGCACTCATTTCAGAATCTAATATTTTAAAGAACAGAATAAAGAATTAGACCCTGAGACAAGCTCAGGGTGACAGAGAAGAGGGACAAGCTCAGGGTGACATCACTTGATTCAGAGTAAGGTGACAAAAACTTGTCCTGAACTTGTTTCAGGATAGGGTTTTTCAAAGACCTCAATGCAAAATATCGCCTTCTATCAACAACAGTTTATTGCAACAGTTCAGTTAGTTTCTCTGTATTTACGCAACACTCCAAGCGCATAATCTATATCACATTCAGTATGATCGGCACAGATTTCGAATCGTATCTCCTGATCACCCTTTGGAACTACTGGAAAGTTAAGGCCAGTTGCTAAAATGCCGTTATTTTTTAAGTATTCAACAAGTTCCGTAGTCTTCTGTGTGTCTCTTACCATAAGTGGCACAATAGGATGCTCTCCTTTTATCACTTCATATCCCATATCTATCAAACCAGATCTAAACCGTGCTGTCATATTATGCAAATGTTTTAGCATTGCTCTTCCTTTATCACTATCCAATATTTCCAATGAAGTAAGTGCTGCACTTGCTTCTGACGGCGTGATAGGATTAGAATAGATATAAAACGGAGCAGTTTCACGTAAAAATCCGATTATCTCTGCACTGCTTGCTACATATCCACCATTTACTCCAAGAGCCTTGCCTAATGTTGCAATTAATACGTCAATTCTATCTTCATGTGTATATTCTGTTGTTCCTCTGCCTGTTTCTCCGATTGCACCAACGCCATGTGAATCATCAACAAATGTAAGAATGCCTTCTTCAAAATTAGAATTGTATTTTTCGGCTAAATCCGCTATATCTTTGAGTGGAGCATAATCTCCCCTCATGCTGAAGATACCGTCAGTTACAACTATAACCCTCTTGCAATTGCCAATAGAACTCTCTAATATTGATGCTAAACCATTCATATCGTTATGCTTATATACCTTTTTATCTTTTGGTCTGGATAATTTTATACCATTAATAATACAATTATGGTTTAATTCATCACTTATGACGATGGTATCCTGGGTAATCATAGTTGCTAATATACCCACCACTGTTGAATAGGCAGAACTAAATATCATAGACGCTTCTTTGCCATGAAATTCAGCAAGCTTTTTCTCCAGCATTATGTGAGGAGTATAGGTACCGCTTATAAATCTCACAGCACCAGGGCCTGCGCCAAATTCTCTTGCAGTTTTTTCCTCAGCTTCTATTACTTCTTTCTTTAAAGACATTCCAAGATAATTATTTGCATTCATTCTCAAAAATTCTTTTTCACCATAACCTTTTATAAAATATCTAGGACCTTTATTGTCTTGTGCTGGTTTTATCCTGGTTATCACTGTTTCATTACCTTTAAGTACTCCCTTCTCCTCTAACTCTTTTAAATGACTTGTTAATACTCCTTTAATTCTATCAAGCGGCATTATTCCACCCCCTATCTATATTTTAATTTCTAACTTCTTGGACAGCTTCTCAAGCATGTCCTTTGTCATAGAAGCAAGATCATAACTCGGTTTCCACCCCCATTCCTCCCGGGCAGCACTATCATCCATTTTATTAGGCCAGGAATCGGCTATTGCCTGCCGTATTGGGTCAATCTTATATTCTATAACAAAATCCGAAATATATCTTTTGATTTCATTTGCTATATCTTGAGGTGCAAAGCTCATTGCTGTCACATTAAAAGCATTTCTATGCAGTAATTTCTCAGGATCTGCTTCCATAATATCAATCGCCGCCTTTATCGCATCTGGCATATACATCATGTCCATATATGTATGAGACTTTAAATAACACGTATATCTTCTGTGTTTAAGAGCTTCATAAAAGATTTCAACGGCATAATCAGTGGTCCCTCCGCCCGGCAGCGTTACATAAGAAATGATGCCAGGAAAACGCACTCCCCGTGTATCTACTCCAAATTTTTTATTATAGTAATCACAAAGCAATTCCCCAGCAACCTTTGTAACACCGTACATTGTATTAGGGCGCTGAATCGTATCCTGAGGTGTGTTATCTTTAGGTGTGTTAGGGCCAAATGCGCCAATAGAACTGGGAGTAAAAACAGCACATTCATGCTCATGTGCAACATCCAGAATATTACAAAGTCCATTAATATTCACATCCCAGGCAAGTTTTGGCTTGGCTTCTGCCACGGCAGAAAGTATGGCTGCAAGGTGGTATATTGCATCTATTTTATACTTTTTCACAACCTTCTCAACCGTATTAATCGTTCCACAGTCAACAACTTCGAATGGCCCTGAATTAAGCAATTCTTCACTGGGTTGTCTTTTATGACCTGCTGCTACTACGTTTTCTTTGCCATACCTTTCGCGTAAGGCTAATGTAAGTTCGGACCCAATCTGCCCCGTGGCTCCCGTTACTAAAATTCTCTTCATAAATTACTTACCTCCTGTTTTTAGTGCTAATGAAATCGTGTAGTGTTCCTAGAATTGGATGACTACCAAAAATTTCATGTCCAACGTTTCCTTCTTTAATTTTATTAAAATAAAAGGAAATATCAAAATCATTCTTAGAATCCTTTTTAATTATCCTTATGCCATCACATTCTTTTTGGGGAAATCTTTATCGTCTTAAATAATATATTTCCTATTACTCTCTCGCCTTGAAAAGAAGTATTCGGTTTCTTTTGGCCCTAAATATTTTTCCGTCGTATTATTTTTCATGCTTGTACTCTCTAAACAATTTTTGCAAATTTTTATACAACGTAATTTTACAAAGTTTTTAATCCTTATTAAGATATTGTACAAGTTTCTATAAAAAATTTATCAAATCAATCTCAATGCTTCTTTAATATCTTCTGCTATCATCCTCTGTTTCGCTTTCTCAATGAGATAATTTTTCCCCGTTGGAGTATATGAGGGAAAAACTCTTTTACTGTCATAATAATATTTCTCTTTTCTTATTTTATAGGTTGAACCGACTGGAATTACCTTCTTGCCTGTTTGCTTCTTCCAGATAGAATTCGTCGCCTTAATTGCCACATCGCCCATCAGCATAAAAACCTTAATGTTAGGGAACAAACTTACTTCTTTTTCCAGAAGCATAGAACAGTTTTTTATTGTATCAAGAGAAATTGCATAATCTGTTTTTCCGCATTTTACTGCTGTAGTGATATAAACTCCCTTATTAATAATGTCCTGCATGTTTGAAACTTTCAAGCCTGCATCGAAGAGCCTTAACAATTGTTTGAAGGTAAAAAGGATTACTTCTTTTTAATCTGAGCTAATCTGCCCTGAATTAAGTTCAGGGTGTTTTGATTTTCTTTCAAGGACAAATGTTACAGGTCCATCGTTTACAAGGCTTACTTCCATGCGTGCTTTGAAAACACCTGTCTCAACCCTCACTCCTTCTTTTCGGACTTCTTCAACAAATTGTTCATATAACTGTTCTGCAATATCTTCTTCGAGAGCATCTAAGAAGTTCGGACGATTACCCTTCTTAATGCATGAAGCAAGAGTAAATTGGGAGACCACAAGGATTTCTCCATCTACATCTTTAACCGAAAGATTCATTTTATCGTTTTCATCCGGGAAAACTCGCAGGTTTACTATCTTTTTGGAAAGATATGCAACCTCGGCTTCTGTATCACCTTTTTCTGCGCCGAGAAAAATGAGCAAGCCCACTCCAATTTCAGAAACAGTTTTTCCGTCAACTCTCACTGCTGCTTTCTTTACTCTCTGGAGCACTATTCTCATATATCCACCTTTTACTTACCCTAACTTTCTCAATTTCTTCTACTTTTTCGAGTTCCTTTACCATATCGGCAATGGGAGTATTTGAATCAATTTCAGCAGAAAACCTTATATAAGCGAGAGAATGCCCGTGAGATTTTTTATCAGTCTTTCTTGAAGAATGAAAGTTGTCGATATTTACACTCCTGTTTGCAAAAATTCCTGAAATTTTATAAAGGATACCGGGTATATCCCAGGATGTAACTCTGAAAAAGACAATAAGTTTTTTTGCCGAACCCCTGTTCCAGTAGGCTGGCAAGATCTTCCCTCCTTTTTCCAATATATCTTCGAGGTTCGGGCAATTTTTTCTGTGTATTTTTATCCCCCTGCCTCTGGTTACATAACCTACGATCACGTCTGGAGCTTTTGGCTCACAACATTTCGCAATAGAAATTTTAACACCGGAAGCCCCGTTCACGACTGGAAAAAACTCTCCTTCTTCCTTTTTTTGTGGTGGCGGAATTACTTTAACCTGCTGCAAGACAGGCCTTTCAATAACAACTTCTTTTGCTTTCTTTTCTTCGCTCAATTTTCTAAAATACGCTTTTATCTTTGAACGCGCAGAAGAAGTTTTTACAAATCTTAGCCAGTCTCTTTTAGGTCCAGTAGAAGCCTTTGAAGTGACAATTTCAACTCTATCCCCTGTCTTAAGTTTAGTGCTTAAAGGCACCATTATTCCATTAACTTTAGCCCCCACACAGTAATTGCCTATATCAGTGTGAATCCTGAATGCAAAATCTACAGGTGTTGCTCCCTGTGGAAGTTCTATCACGTCACCCTTCGGAGTAAAAACAAGAACTACTTCGCTAAAAAGGTCAACTCTAACGCGTTCCACAAACTCTTTTGAAGAACGAATCTCTTTCTGCCAGTCAACAATCTGTCTCAGCCAGGCTATCTTCGCCTCATAATCTTTATCAAGTATTTTACCTTCTTTATATTTCCAGTGGGCTGCAATGCCAACTTCATCGTGAAGGTGCATTTCTTTTGTTCTTATCTGAATCTCGAATGGCTCACCTGACTTAGTGATAACAGTTGTATGAAGTGATTGATACATATTCGGCTTTGGCAATGCTATATAATCTTTAATCCTGCCTGGAACAAACGTATAATAATTATTTATAATGCCAAGTACCTGATAGCATGTTGGTATATCGCTCACAATGATTCGAAGCGCTATAATATCATAAATTTCTTCAAATTGTTTACCATCACGAACCATCTTTCTATAAATCCCATATAAATTCTTTGGTCTTCCTGAAACTTCCGCTTTTATCCTGTTTTTTTCCATTAAGCTCTTAAGCTCTTCAATGAGACTGTTTACGTATTCCTCTCTTTCACTCCTTTTCATTGCAACTTTTTTTGCAAGTTCTCGATATTTTTCCGGTTCAAGATATCTAAAGGATAGGTCCTCGAGTTCCCACTTAATTGTGTATATTCCAAGTCTATGAGCGAGAGGAACATAAATATTCATAGTTTCTTGAGCAATCTCTTTCTGCTTATCTGGGGGCAAGAAATTAAGAGTCCTCATATTATGAAGACGGTCAGCGAGTTTTATAATAACAACCCTTATATCTTGCGCCATTGCAAGAAGCATCTTTCTTAAACTTTCGAGCTTTGCTTCTTCTGATGGCACGCTTTTTATATCTTTAAGCTTGGTAACAGCATTTACAAGGAATGCAACGTTTTCGCCAAACTCTTTTTTTATTTTCTCTACCGGTACTTTTGTATCCTCTACAACATCATGTAATAAAGCAGCAATATAGGTTTCTGCATCAAGATGAAGATCCGCGAGGATTAAGACAACATTCAACGGATGAGAAATATAATCTTCAGCAGATTCTCTTTTCTGGCCTTCATGTGCATTTTTTGCAAATTCATAAGCTTTCTTAATAAGCAAAATCCCCTCTTCATCAACGTAAGAGGAGACCTTGTTTTTTAATTCTTCGAACAGGTTATCCACTACTTATTCAAAATCTATTAAAGAAAATACAGGGTATTTCGTTAGCTTTTCTTCCCCTTTCAAATCTTTCAGTATCACAACAAAACCCCAGCCGATAATCTCTCCCCCGAGAGATTCAACAAGCTCAGATGCAGCAAGTGCAGTTCCTCCAGTTGCAAGAAGGTCATCTATCATAAGTACTTTTTCACCTTTTCTTATGGCGTCTCTATGGATTTCGAGTATTGACATTCCGTATTCGAGCTGAAATTCTTTTCTCATAATTTCAAATGGAAGCTTACCGGGTTTTCTTACAGGAACAAAGCCTGCATTCAAAAGCATAGCAATGGGTGCGCCAAATATTAAACCCCTCGCCTCGATTGCAGCCACTTTATCCACATGTTTATCCTTAAAAAAATCAGCAATACTTTTCACCGAATAGCTCAGAGCCTCTGCATTTCCCATAAGCGGGGTAAGATCTCTGAAAAGAACGCCCTTTTGCGGAAAATCAGGTATACTCCTTATATAATTTTTCAAATCCATTTCTGCCTCCTTCCATTAAACATAATCTAATTATACAAAAAACAAAAAGTTAACAAATCCTGCATATCCCTTTTTAAATATAACATATTTAATGTCTCCTCTTTGATTTCTTTTTCTTTTTAAATGATTTCTTTGAAGGAACATTTTTTTTCTCAATCTGTTCAGCTTGTTCTGATATATAACCTTCCTGTTGACTATCGTTCACACCTGGTTTTAAAACAGATTTATCAGGAGTAACTGACACAACACTTTTTTCAGGTTTTTTCTCTTTCTGCCATATAACAAGCAGAGGTGATGCAATATAAACTGAAGAGTAAGTTCCAGAAAGGAGACCAAACATAAGTGTCATTGAAAAATCTCTCAAAGTCGGGCCACCGAAAAGGACGAGAGAGAAAGACGCAAAGAATGTAGTTAAAGATGTATTCATTGATCTTACCCAAACCTCGGTTATGCTTCTATTAATAAGGTCTTTAAAGTGTTCCTTACCTCGAAATCTTAAATTTTCTCTAATTCTATCCATAACTACTACGGTATCTTCCACAGAATAAGTGATAATGGCAAGGAAGGCACCAATGAAAGGAGCATTGAGTTCCACCCTGAATAAAGCAAGCATTCCAAGCGTAATAAGGATATCGTGGAAAAGAGCGATAACAGTGGCAAGAGCAAATTTAAACGCAAATCTTACGGTAATGTAAAAAAGTACAAAAAGTAAGGCAAGTCCAAGTGCAATTACCCCACTCTTTTCAAGCTCTCTTCCAATGACAGGAGCAATAGAAGTAATTCCAGTTTGATCGCTTATAACAGGTGCAACATCTTTTGATATATTGTCAATAATAATATTTGCATCCTCGGCTTTGATTGTCTCAACGCTGAGCTTAATAGTAATTTTATTCCCGGTTCCTTCCTGAATGACCGCATTTTTATAACCAGCATCTGATAGAACTTTTGAAACCTTAGCAAGATCGGGCTGGCTTGAACAGGTAATATTAATGATTGTCCCGCCTTTGAAATCTATACCAAGATTTAATGGGAAGCCAGTCCTTACCTGGCTCACAACCATTGCTACAATACCAACAATGATTACAGTTAAAGATATTGTAAACCAGAGTTTTGAACGGCCTATAATATTCCATTTAGATATTCTGTCTCTGAAATTCATCATTTCCTCCTATACCCCGAAAAGCCAGGGTTTATTTGAAGTACTTTGTGAAAGAAACAGGCCTAAAATCAACCTTAACACAACTATTCCGCTAAAGAAACCAACAAGTATTCCAATTGTAGTCGTTACAGCAAACCCTTTTATTACACCTGTACCGAGGTAAAAGAGCAGCGCTGCACCTGCAATGACAGTGAGATTGGAGTCAAAAACAGTTCTAATAGCATGTGCAAAACCAGCAGAAATTACCGATCTTATTGATTTTCCAAGTTTTAGCTCTTCTTTCATCCTTTCAAAAACAATAACATTTATATCTACAGACATGCCAAGCGAGAGTATGGCTCCAGCAATTGCAGGAAGCGAAAGAGTTGCATGAAGCAAAAAAAGCACTCCAATTTCTATTGTGAGGTAAATCGTGAGTGAAAGCACTGAAAATAGACCGAGCAAACGATAAAAAACAATCATATAAATAAAAATAAGTATAATTGCAGTTATAACTGCAATAAGAGCCATTCTTATTGAATGAGCACCAAGAGAGGGCCCTACAACTTCCTCGCTTATAAAATCCAGTTTTACAGGTAAAGAACCGCTTCTCAAAAGTGCTGCGTAATCTGCAGCTTCCTGCTGAGTAAAACCTCCTTCTATGACACCCTCTCCACCTGTAATTGCATTACTCACAACAGGGTTCATAAGAAGTTTGGTATCAAGGTATATTGCAATTTTCTTACCAATATTCGCCTGTGTAACCTCAGCAAAAGTCTTTGCGCCTTCTGTATTCAATTTAAACTGTATAATTGGCTGACCGAGTGTCTTTGTTTCTCTACTGAAAGCAAGATTTGCACTAGCTAAATCTGCTCCTGTTAAAACAACTTTCCCATCCTCTGTTTTAAATTCCAATAATGCCGTCTGTCCGATAAGTTGCCTTGCCCTTTCAGGATCCTTCCAACCTGGAAGTTCTACGTCGATCCTTCTCCAGTTTGTTCCTCTTTCTTGAACAACAATTGCCTCACTAATGCCAAGGTTATTAACCCTTCTCTTTATAACATTCAGAGCTGTATCCATTGTTTCAGAAGTCACTTTGACCTGAGGAGTGTCGGTTGCCTCAAGAACAAATCTTACCCCTCCGTGCAGGTCAAGCCCAAATCTTGGAGTAATTGTTTTTTCAAAACTGGTAAGTGTTTCAAGAGGTTTACCCGAAGACATAAAACCTTTTACATCGACAAAAAGGGCTATTGCAAAAACGATTAAAATAAGAATAATTCCTATAATCTTATTCCTTTTCATTATAAAATCCTCCTAAAATCTTCAATCCTTTGGAACCTGCTGAACATCTTGCAGGTTATTTTTGTTCATCATTTAAAAGCTCCTTTAATTTAATAAAATCTTTTTCTAAAATCTCCTTCAATTCGCCATGATAAAGAGCTGCCGCTGTATGATACATAGGAAAGAATCTAAATCCATCCTTCTCGAGCAATCTGCCATGGACACTTCCTATTGTGAGCTTAGGCGAAATCAAAGCATTGAGTGGAGTATTTCCGAGCGTGCAGATTATCTTTGGCTGAATAATAGCAATCTGTGCGTATAAATAAGGAATACAGGCATCTACTTCCAATTGTGAGGGGACTCTGTTGTTGGGAGGTCTACATTTAATGATATTTCCAATAAAAACCGTCTCTCTCGTATATTCTATACTATACAGTAATTCCTCAAGCAGTTTCCCTGCCGCACCAACAAAAGGTCTTCCTTGCAAATCTTCTTCTCTTCCTGGCCCTTCTCCTATAAACATAATTTCAGCATCTACTGAACCTTCACCTGGAACTGCATTTTTTCTCCCGTTACCAAGTGCACATTTTCTACAAGTTAGAATACTTTTAGAAATATCTTCAAAAAGCGCTTTTTTATCCATCTATATTTTACCAACAACAACCTTTCCCAATTTCGTATCAAGCACGTTTTTTGCATACAAATTTACTTCGTCAAGATCTATCGATTCAATTTCCTCGAGCAATTTTTCAGACTTCTTTACTTTACCTATTAAAAGACCCTGAATTCCGTTTCTCTGCATTTTAGACGAGGTACTCTCAAGCCCCAGGATAAGGTTACCCGATACAAATGATTTAGCATCTTCAAATTCTGCCTGACTTACTCCATCTCTTCTTATACTTTCAATTTCACCTGTAATGATGCTTTCAACTTCACTCTGATAATTACGCGTTGTTGAAACATATATAACTGTTCCACCTGTATCCAAAAGCCTTACGGGATAAGTATAAATTGTATAAACAAGCCCTCTTTCTTCTCTTAATTTCTGAAAAAGCCTCGAAGACATATTACCACCAAGTACCGTGTTAAAAATGCTGCTCACCACGTTCTCCCTTGAGAAGAGTTTACTTCCTTTAAAAGTAAATGCAATATGGATTTGTGCTGTATCTTTTTCAAATCTTCGATTTTCAAAGACAAAAGAAGGTTCGCCAATGTCAGGGGTGAATTTTACTTTATTAAAATCAGAAAAGTATCTATCTATAAATTTATTAAGCAAAATATCATCAATATCACCTGCAACAGAGATAAATATATTGTTCGAGTTAAAAAACTTGTTGAAATAATTTTTAAGATCCGTAGCCTCTATCTTTTTAACGGTTCCCTCTCCTCCAAGTGGGCTGTTTGCAGCAGAACTATCCCCCCAAATTGATTTCAAAGCTTCGGTCTGGCATATGTCCTGCGGATCATCAAAATACTCCTGGATTTCCTCAAGGATTACTCCTCTTTCTTTTTCTATGAGAGAATCCTCAAAAGTAGGGTTTTTCAGGATATCGGAAAGAATATCAAATCCTTTTTCTGCATCCTTCGCAAGTAATTTTACATAGAATAGCGTGTGTTCGCTAGATGTGTATGCATTTATTTCTCCACCAAGCTTTTCAATTTCCCTTGATATCTCAAAAGCATTTCTTTTCCTTGTACCCTTAAAGACCGTATGCTCTATAAAATGTGCAATACCCTGAAATTTTTCTTCTTCATATCGGCTCCCAGATCGCACAAAAACACCAATAGAAAGAGACGGAAACGAATGATTTTCTTCAAGGAAATATTTTATACCATTTTTTGCAATTTTTATTTCTTCAAAAACCCTCTCTGACACTCTGGTTTAATCCTCTTTCTATTTTCTGTTTCCATTATTATTGGAAAACTTCCTTGTAAGCTGTATCTTACCATCATCTTCAACTTTCATTACTTTTACTTCAAATTTATCGCCTATATGAACTTCTTTTCTTATATCTTTAACAAATTTTTCCGAGACCTGGGAAATGTGAAGAAGTCCCACATAGTTTGGAAGAATCTGGACAAGTGCGCCAAAATCTCTCACGTCTACAACAACTCCATGATAGATTTTTCCAACCTCTGGCTCTGCAACAAGGTCGAGAACCTTTTGTTCAATCTCTTGCCCTATATCTTCAGATTGAGCAGCTATATATACTTTTCCGTCCGGCTCAATGTTAATTTCCGAATCAGTATCTCCAATTATGCTTTTTATTGTTCTACCACCCGGTCCTATAAGCAAACCTATTTTATCCATTTTTATCTGTAAGGTAAAGATTCTTGGTGCATAAGGTGAAATTGTATCTCTTGGTTTTGGAATTACAGCAACCATTTTTTCAAGTATCGCAAGCCTTGCTTCTTTTGCCTGAGCAAGGGCTTTGTTTAATATATCAAGGTCTATACCCTTAATTTTTATATCCATTTGTAGTGCAGTTATTCCTTCTGTTGTGCCCGTGACTTTAAAATCCATGTCACCGAGGTGGTCTTCTGCACCCTGAATATCGGTAAGAACTACATATTGCCCTGCTTCTTTAATAAGCCCCATTGCTATGCCTGCAACAGGTTTTTTGATAGGAACGCCTGCATCCATCAATGCAAGAGTTGATCCGCAGGTTGAAGCCATCGAAGTCGAGCCATTAGATTCAAGAACCTCTGAAACAACTCTCATTGTATAGGGAAACTCCTCTTCGGGCGGAAGTACTGGAACTAATGCCCTCTCTGCAAGAGCACCGTGGCCAATCTCTCTTCTTGAAGGACCCCTCATCGGCTTAGCTTCTCCTACAGAAAATGGAGGGAAATTATAGTAATGCATATACCTTTTAGTTGACTCCTCATCAAGAGATTCGATGAGTTGGCCCTGACCTTTACCTGCAAGTGTTGCAATCGAAAGTACCTGAGTTTGGCCTCTTGTAAAAAGCGCTGAACCATGTGTTCTTTTAAGGACACCAACTTCAATGCTTATAGTCCTTATTTCCGCTGGAACTCTTCCATCCAGCCTTACACCTGTTAGAGTTTGCTCTCTTGCATAATTCCTGAGAGTAGAATCAAAAATGAGGCTTATATCATTTATCTTATCAGGATATTTTTCTGAATACTCCCCCATAATTTCATCTTTTATATCTTCAAGAGCTCGCTCTCTTGTAAGCTTCTCCTTATTCTGCAATGCAAGCTTTATTTTTTCGAGTAATATCGGCTCAATTTCATTTTTAATTGCTTCATCAACAACAATCTCAGGAACAGCTACTTTTGGTTTTCCAAAACGACTTGCAAATTCTTCCTGAACAACAGCAATTTTCTCAATTTCCTCGAGCGCAAGCCCCATTGCATCGATCATCTGTGTTTCGGATAATTCTTTTGCACCGGCCTCAATCATAATAAGCGCATCTTTTGTGCCAGCAATACTTAAGTTAAGACCACTTTTCTCCTCGATGTCTTTCTCAGAGGGGTTGATAACAAATTTGCCTTGAACTAAACCAATCCTTACAGCACCTACTGCCTCTTTGAACGGCTCGTCAGAAAGAAGTGAAGCTAGCGATGCCGCATTTATACCAAGAATCTCTGGAGCAATCTCTCCATCAGACGACAAAACATAAACAACAATTTGTACTGGCCTTCTAAATTGCACAGGGAATAGTGGCCTTAAAGATCTATCTATAAGACGAGAACCCAGTATTTCAAGTTCCGAAGGCCTTCCTTCTCTTTTATAAAAACCGCCTGGTATTTTCCCTGCAGCATACATTTTCTCGAAATAATCTACCGTAAGCGGGAAGAAATCTGTAGGTTCTGATGGTTCCCTGTCCATCGTTGATGTTGCAAGCACCTGAGTATCACCACAAGTTGCAAGAACTGCTCCGCCTGCTTGCTTTGCAACCTTTCCTATTTCAAAATTTATTAGCTTACCGCCAACTTCTATTTCCACTTTTTCTATCATATTACGCTCTTAAACCAAGCTCTTTCAAAATTCTCTGATATCTTGCTTTATCGGTTTCCCTCAGATAGTTAAGCAGCCTTCTTCTTTCGCCTACAAGTTTAAACAAGCCTCTACGTGAAGAATAATCGCTTTTAAATAATTTAAGATGCTCTGTAAGATTTACGATTCTCGTGCTTAAAAGAGCAATTTGTACTTCGGGAGAACCTGTATCTCCTTCATGCCTCTGAAACTTCTTAATGATTTCTTCTTTTTGTTCCTTTGAAATCATAATAAACCTCCTTAACAATTAAACCTCTTTTAGCAAAGGAAACCGTCGGAGCATCGATATCCCTCGTTAAAAGACAAAGATATTATAATATTTTTAGAAACTTATGCAAGAGAATGTATGAATCACATAAGACCGTGTAGCGACAAATCTCTAAAAATATCATCATTTCACACTCTTTTCCTTGTCAGAGGCAAGCATGTAGCAAAAACCATTTCATTCGTCATAGAGTTCAGGAATTAGAATTTGATACCAGGCAATTTACCGTAACTTTTATTGTAAAACTTTATCATGAACAACTCCTCCTTTTAGCCATTCACGGTCATTTCCGAGCCTTCGATAAGTTAAAGTTAGAAATCTCGTCTTCACATCACCAGATAATATAAAAATTTCTTCAGCAATTTCTACGACTTTTTGAAATTTTAAACAAAACGATAAGATAAAGCAATGAGTACATTGGTCGTTTTAATTATTATTTTATCTGCATTTATTCATGCATTATGGAATTTTTTTGCAAAACAAAGCAAAGATAAACTCATCTTCTTCTGGCTTGCGAAAATATTTCAAGCCGTTATATATCTGCCGTTAATTATCGTCCTGTTGAAACAAAACGAAATTCCTCTCTATGGTTGGTATGCAATTTTAGCAAGCGGAACTATTCACACATGTTATTGGTTCTTTCTTGCAAAGGCTTACAGCAACGAAGATCTTTCTCTAGTATACCCAATTGCAAGGTCTTCGCCTGCATTTGTCTTGATTTTTGCTATCATATTTTTAAATGAAAAAGTAAGTTGGCCTGGAATCATTGGCATTGGAGTAGTACTTCTTGGAGTGTACATTATTTCAATTAATAGTTTTATAATAAATATACTTCTAAGCTCGTTCCAAAAACTAAAGAACAAAGGTGTTGCATTTGCCCTTCTCACCTTACTCACCGTAACCTTATATTCTCTTATCGATAAAATTGGTTCAAAATATGTAAATCCGATTGTCTATGTCTATTTATTCGACTTAATTTCCTTTATTGGTATTTCACCTATCATTTTGTTTAGCAGGAACAGATCGAGAATAAAAACAGAGTGGAGTAACAATCGCTCAAGAATACTTCTCACAAGTATAATGGTTATACTTTCGTACTCTCTTGCAATCTTTGCTATGAGAAGATCCCCTGTAAGTTATGTCGTGTCAATTCGTGAAGCCGGCATTGTATTTGGAGTACTCCTTGGTTCTTTAATTTTAAAAGAAAAATACGGAAAGATAAGACTAACCGCATCGATCATAATACTTGCTGGGATTTTACTAATAACATTCGCCGGGTAAAAATATCATTTTTATACAAAACACTCCGCTTCTGTGCAAGACGCTAAGTTAATAATAAAATGACAAGAAGTATTATTTTTTCACAAAACAAATTGGAACTTTAGAAATCTTATTCTCTTTAAAATATTTTTCGGCGGTTTCAACATCATTTTGCATCACTTTTACAAGATCTTCTACTCTATCAAACTTCTTCTCGTCACGTAATCTTTCGAGAAAATGAAGGCGAACTTCTTTTCCGTAAAGATCCGCGTCTATATTAAGAAAATGAATTTCAACCCTTATCTTGTTGTCGTTTTCAAAAGTAGGATTAAACCCGACATTAGTCACAGATGGATAAATTTTTCCATCTAATTCAACGACTGTTATATAAACACCTATTTTCGGTAGCACTTTATTACCATTTCTGTACGCGAGATTTGCAGTGGGAAAACCAAGAAGTCTACCACGTCCTTTCCCTTGAGTAATATTGCCTGTAAGAAAAAAGCTGTAACCAAGAAGATTATTCGCTTTTTCTATCTCTCCACCTGTAATATAGTCATGAATTTTTGTACTACTTACCTCTTCATTATCAACCAAAAAAACTGGCACCACCTCAATATGCACATCAAATTTTCTCCCAAGTACTTTTAGAAGCTTAACATCTCCCTCTCTCCTAAATCCAAACCTGAAACTATCACCTACGACCACTGCGCTTGCGTGAAGGTGCTCCATGAGCTCTTTAACAAAGAAATCCTCCGCAGTCATACTCATAAACTTTTTATTAAGATCGGCAAGATAAACGACTCTAATACCTGTGGTGTCAAGGAGACAGAGTTTTTCATCAAGAACTGTAAGTAAATCTCTCTTCCTCTCCTTAAATGGGTGATTAACAAAGGTGTAAACAAGAGGAATACAATGCAGAGATTCTGCAAGCTCAATCGTTTTTGAGATAAGCAACCTGTGCCCTTTATGAACACCGTCGAACATTCCAATTGTCACAACACTTTTACCTTCAAAAGCTTCTCTATGCTTAATTATCTTCATCGATAATTACCTCTGGATGGACTGCGCTTCCTTTAAGGGTACCAACACCAATAATTCTACCACTGCTTGCCTTTAGTAAAAAATGTTTTACTTCAATATCAACTCCGTTAAGTAACTTATCATAATCTTCGACAATAATCGTCGGCAAAGCCATAACTTCATCAATACTAAAAAATCCTTTCGAAAAATCTCCTCTTGCTATAGAAGATATAGTAGTTACATCTTTTATGGTAAATTTCCCTATCTTGGTTCGCGCTATGGCAGACAATGTCCCATAAGTTCCAAGGCACCTTCCAAGATCTCGAGCTACCGACCTCATATAAGTTCCTGATGAACACGATATTCTCAAAACTGCAGAATTATTTACAAATCCTTTGATCTCTATCTCATAGATTTCCACATCAACAGGCTTAATTGGCACATCCACTTTTCCTGTCCGTGCATATTTGTACATTTCCTTCCCATTAAACTTCTTTGCAGAAAAAACTGGAGGTGTTTGCTTTATCTTACCTTTAAAACTAAAAATACAATCCTGTAACTCACGAAATACAATCTTTTTTTCGCTTCTATTTATAACATTCCCAGTAATATCATCAGTATCTGTTTCAATACCAAAATCTACTTTTATAACATACTCTTTTGTTGAAGCATCTGCAAACCTAAGCAATCTTGTAGCTTTTTCCATTGCAATAAAAAGAAGGCCAGTCGCCATAGGGTCAAGGGTGCCTGCGTAACCCATTTTCTTAAAGGACATTATCTTTATAATTTCGTTAAGAAACTTTCTTGAGGTAATTCCTTTTGGTTTAGATATTAGCAAAAAAGGCTTTTCCAATTTTTCCATTTATAACTTTTACCTTCTCGATTTCAAGCAATTTCAATTTTATGCTAATAGGCGAGGAAAAACCTCCAATACTTCCATCACTTCTAACCACTCTATGGCAGGGAACAATTATTGGAAGAGGATTTACGCTCATTGCATATCCTACGAATCGCGAATATTTTTTATTCCCAAAGACAGCCCTGGATATATCACCATAAGAAGACACAAATCCATATGGTATCTCCATTGTTTTAAGATAGACTTTCCTGAGTCTGTCATCAATATTTCCAAAAGTGAAATTCAAAGCTTTTCTGTCTCTGAGAACAAATTTTTCGAAATCTCTTTGAAAATCATTTCTTTGCATACCTTCGCAATTTTGAGAAAACGATGTCTTTATAATTATATCATCTTCAACGTATACTGAAAGCAAAATACCAAAATAATTGACACAATAAATCATTAATAAACTTTTACTTCAACCGAAGAGGGGTTTATTATATTAACAAAAACACCTTGTGGCAGGTTAGATAAACGAACGGGAAGGTTATAAGTTCCGGGAACAAAAGCTGTTACGTCTACTTCTGCCTTCACAGATGCAATATCTACTGTGCTCAGAATATCTTTAAATCCAGTTAACAAAACTTCGACTGAATCCACGTTTGAGGAAACAGTTCTATCAAAAGAATGGAGAATTGTAACTGGTATTTTAAAACTTTGATTTGCTATAGGTTCTATGTCCACCTTAACCGTACAGCTTTTCTGAGAATCAGAAGAAATACCATCAGGAAAAACAAGATTAATGTTGAAATCGGCAGGTTTTGTAAGATTAGAAATATCAATCGGAACTGTTTGAATGTTCGTAATTTTTGACAGAACCTCAAAATTACCTTTAATCATTATGGTGGAAGGTGTGACTGAAACAGACTTCAGGCCAAAACCTGTATAAGGCACGCCCTGTATGCTCGGAGTAATAGGCATATTAAGATTCACCCCGCCGGTTAATTTCCTTATTATAACAACACAGCTCAAGGGATTTAAATAAACATGCTCAATTGTACTTCCTTCCTTCATTGCAATTTGAATCGGAAGGGTGTATGTTCCCTCCCCACCAATCGATTTAAAATCGGCTGTGACATATATTTTGTCAACATTCTTCAGCACACTTTCGGGACCAAGAACTGTTACAGATGATGGTGATATAATAGGAGTGTCAGGTAAAAAGCCCTGAGGTATATTTTCGAAAACGACACCTACTGGCAAGCTAAGAGAAGAAAGTGTTTCAAGTTGCACTTTAACCTTATCAGGTGATACACTTTTGATGAGCACATTTGAAAGAGGAGAACGTGCTTCCACACTTAAATAATACTCCCCAGACTCCTTTCCGGACATATCAACAAGTGCTGTAAAATCAGAGTCTTTAATCCCAAGAATCGCTTTACTCGGACCTTCAGCCGTTATAGAGACATACCCAAGGTTGTTCACCACAAAACTTTCAGGAGGCACATTAACTGGAACTACGAGTACTTTTGTATAATTACGCACAATAGTAGGTCCCTGAATCCCTACAACATAATACCAAAGAGCGATCGCAAATAGCACTGAAAGAACCTTTATATTGAAGACTTTTTTAAAGAAGTTTTTCATTATTTTTTCCTCTTGGTCTCCTTTCTCTCAACAGGCCTTGCCATAACAAGGAGCATACCTTTGAGTTCAAGTGGGCTTAAATAACGGGTTAATCTACCTCTTACAGCAAGGGAAATAATTCCTGTTTCTTCAGAAACTACCACGGCAAGAGCATCGGTCTCCTCGGTAATCCCGGCAGCAGCCCTGTGCCTTGTACCAACTTCATCTTTATCCAGAGATTTATCCATTGAAAGTGGTAAAACGCATCTTGCGGCAAGGATTCTTCCATCCTTTATAATGACGGCGCCATCGTGGAGTATTGTATTCGGAAAAAATATAGTACTAAGCATTTCTGTTTTAACAAGAGCTTTAACTGGGACTCCTGTTTCAACATAATCATTTAAAGGAACACCCCTTTCCATAACAATAATTGCACCGATCTTATTTAAAGACATATAATTTACGCTTTTTACGATCTCTTCCACTGTATTCCGATAATTTTCCTCCGCAGTTTCCCCAATTTCAGCAAGCGTTATACCTTTTCCCAAACCTGTAAACCACTTTCTTAGTTCGGGCTGAAACACAACAACAAGTAGAAAAGGCAAAAAACTCAATGAGAATTTAAACGCACCATTCATTAAATATGAGAACGCTATTAAACGTAGAGATGTACTGAGCTTAGCTAGGAGTCCGAGTGCTATAAAATATAATGCAATACCCTCAGCAAGTTGAAGAGTCCTTGTATGCTGTATTGCTCTGAGTATAAAATATGCAATTGCACTTACTATTAGAATATCAACAACAGTAAGTATAATGCTTCCCCACCCGACATTTTCAATTATATTTAATAAATTTGTCATTACTATATTTTGCAGATTTATTCAATTTTTGCAAGATGTTTTTAAAAACAACGCTTGACAGATATTCTAAATAGCGTAGAATTTTCCCAGGAGGTTGATTAATATGGCGATAAGAAAAATCAAAGAAGATATTTATTCAGTTGGGGCAATTCACTGGGATAGAAGGCTTTTTGATGAAATCATCCCTCTGCCAGACGGGACAAGTTATAACGCATACTTAATCTTTGGGAGCGAAAAAACTGTGCTGATAGATACAGTTGATCCTGCAACTGAAAACCAGCTCTTTGAAAATTTAAAGAAATTTAATGACCTTAAAATTGATTATGTAATTTCAAATCATGCAGAACAGGACCATTCAGGAACAATACCAAAAATACTTAAACTTTTTCCTGATGCAAAAGTCGTAACAAACGCAAAGTGCAAAGAGTTTCTTATTGACCTTCTGCATATAGAGCAAGAAAGATTCATCGATATTGGGGATAATGAAACCCTCAGCCTCGGTAATAAGACTTTAAAATTTATATTCACTCCCTGGGTGCACTGGCCTGAAACAATGAGCACATATCTTGTAGAAGACAAAATCTTATTCTCCTGCGACTTTTTCGGTTCACATCTTGCAACAAGCGAACTCTTTGTAAATGACAAAGCAAAGGTATATGAGGCGGCAAAAAGATATTACGCAGAAATTATGATGCCTTTCAGAAATTTTATAAAAGGAAACACCCAAAAGATCGAGAAACTTGAAATTGACATAATCGCGCCAAGTCATGGGCCTATTCACAAAGAGCCTTCATTTATTATCGACGCATACAAAGATTGGATATCAGAAAATGTTAAAAATCAGGTGCTTATACCATACGTATCTATGCATGGAAGCACAAAGATTGCGGTAGACTATTTAGTGGACAAATTAATAGAAAAAGGTATAACCGTAATTCCCTTTAATATTACAACCGGTGATATAGGAGAACTTGCAATAAATGCGGTAGATGCCGCAACAATCATCATCGCAACCCCGACAGTGCTTGCAGGACCTCATCCTCTTGCTGCTTTTGTAACAATATTCCTTAACGCAATAAAACCGAAAACAAAATTTTTTGGCATAATTACTTCATACGAATGGGGCGGACTAACTGCTGATTGGATAAAACAACACACCACGAATTTGAAATCAGAATTTATCGACCCTATAGCGATTAAAGGACTTCCAAAAAGTCAGAATTTTGCTTCAATTAATGCACTTGCTGAAAAAATAATCGAAAAACACAAGGCACTTGCAATAATTTAGCTTAATAGTATAATTAATTAGAATTATTTTAAATTAGAATTATCTAATTTAAAATTAAGAAGGAGGCAAAAATGACAAAAAAGCACGAGATTTATAAGTGTGAAATTTGCGGAAACATTGTTGAAGTACTTCATGAAGGACAGGGTACACTGGTATGCTGTGGGCAGCCAATGACTTTAATGACTGAAAAAGAGACTGAACAGGGAACAGAAAAGCATAAACCAGTTGTTGAAAAAGCAGAACATGGAACAATAATAAAGGTTGGCTCTATTCCGCACCCAATGGAAGAAAAACACTACATCGAATGGATCGAGGCTGTAAGGAAAGATGGAAAAAGAGTAAGAACTCCTCTTGGACCGGGGGATACTCCCGAAACTCATATAGGATGGAGTGTCGAAGATATCATTGAAGTTAGAGAATACTGCAATATCCACGGCTTATGGTCCACAAAACTATAGAAGCAGGAAACATAGTCGAAAGTATTAAAAGATTAATAGATTTAATGCAAAAGAAACACTTTTCATAGAATCTTGTAATAGAAATTAAAGAAAGGTTAATAATTCTTACCTTAGTTTTGAAGAGGGCGGGTACAGCACCCGCCCTCTATTTTTTATTTATGAACTGAGCAAAAAGCAATCACATTGAAATGAACTATAAAGAATGAAAAAGAGTGTTAAAGGCATCTCTTATCTTTTTATAATCAGAATTGGTTGAGAAAACTAATTTCTCTCCTCTAGACATTTTTAGATATTATAAATAAAAGCCTTCAATTCAAAAGACTTTGCAAATTTGCTTAAACAATCACTTCCTTTTCTTTAATACAGTTAAAACATTTCGATAGTAAATTACAAAACACCCGTTCGACAGACTAGCATTTTGCTCATTGTAAACAATAGATTATAATTAATCGAAGGGGGTGAGAATTATGAGGCTTATAATTGTTTCTAACCGCCTACCTGTTACTGTGGAAAGCAATAAAGGAAAACTCGCATTTAAGCAGAGTGCAGGCGGGCTTGTTCAAGGTTTAAGCGCCTCCATTGAAACAATAATGAGTTTAACAGGTTCTAAAGACTATATTTGGGTTGGCTGGCCCGGAGCAACTATTAAAAAAGATGAGCAAGAAAGCATTAAGAATGAATTATTAAATAGTTTAAATGCATATCCTGTGTTTCTTACAGAAGAAGAAATGGAGAAATTTTACCTTGGCTTCTGCAATAGTACGATTTGGCCGCTTTTCCATAATATCTCAACCTTTGCAACCTATGAAGAAAGCGATTTCTTAGAGTACAAAAATGTAAACGAGAAATTTAAGAAGACAATCCTTGAAATTGCACAGGAAGAAGACATTATTTGGATACATGATTATCACTTAATGATTCTTCCAAAACTTTTAAGAGAGGGGCTTCCAAAATCAAAAATAGGCTTCTTTTTACATATTCCTTTCCCTTCTTTTGAAACCATAAAACTCATACCCAAAAGTTGGAGAGAGGATATTCTTTCAGGGCTTTTGGGAGCAAACCTTGTGGGCTTCCACACTTTTGCTTATCAACAGAACTTCCTAAGGAGTATAAGAAGGCTTTTGGGCTTAGAGCATAGTCTTGGAAAGATTTTCTATCAAGAAAGAAGTATAAAAACAGGAGTTTACCCTATAGGAATTGACTTTGATAAATATAATCTTTCTTGTGAGAATGAAAATGTCTCAAAAGAAATTTCAGAACTCAAAAAATCTACAGGCGAAAGAAAAATTATCCTTTCTATTGATAGGCTTGATTATTCAAAAGGCATTGTAAACAGGCTTAAGGCATTTGAACTTTTTCTTGAAAAATTTCCAGAGTGGCATGAGAAGGTGTCACTTGTTGCGGTGGTTGTTCCTTCAAGAATTGGTGTATATAAATATCAGGAAACGAAAAACACAATTGACCAAATCATCGGGAAAATTAACGGTAAATTTGGAAACATCAAATGGACACCTATAATATACCAATTTAAAAACCTTCCATTTGAACAACTTTCGGCAGTCTACAATCTCGGAGATGCTATTCTTGTGACACCTCTTGCTGATGGTATGAATCTTGTCTCTAAAGAGTATGTCGCGGCACAAAAGGATTACAATGGAGTGCTTATTTTAAGTGAATGTGCAGGTGCCTTTGAGGAAATGCGAGACACGATTATCGTAAACCCTAATGATATCGAGGAAATCGCCAGAGCAATGAAAACTGCACTTGAAATGGACCTTCTTCAAAAGGAGAAAATTAACGCTCGCATTCAGAACTATCTTAAAAAATACGACATAAAATGGTGGACTGAAAAATTTATGAGCGAACTTATCGAACAAGAAGAAAAGTTGAGTAAGCCAAAATTTTTATCAAAAGAAATTCTCAAAAAGATAATCGAAACCTTCAAAACCTCTCAAAGAAAACTTTTTGTATTAGATTACGATGGGACGCTCACTCCTCTTGTAAATGACCCAAAGAGTGCTAAACCTTCAAAAAAGCTCATCGAAGTCCTCTCAAAATTGTCAAGCGACAGTTCAAACAATATTCTCATTATAAGTGGAAGAGACAGAAAAACACTTGATAATTGGTTCGGACAGTTAAGAATAAATTTATCAGCAGAGCACGGAGTGTACCTAAAAGAAAAAGGAAAACGATGGGCACTTACAATAAAACTGAATACAAATTGGAAAGACGATATCTTTGATGTTTTAAATCTCTATGCAGATAAACTCCCGGGTTCTTTTGTTGAGAAGAAGGAATACTCTATAGTTTTGCATTACAGAAATTGTGATGAAGCACTCGCTTCATCAATTATACCTGAGGTTTTTGATGTTCTGTCGGATATTACCTCAAACACAGAAATACTCGTCACAAACATAAGCAAAGGGATAGAGGTTAAAAGTATGTATATAAATAAAGGGTTGCCAGTGCTTCACTTCCTCAGGGAGCCGTTTGATTTCGTTTTTGCAGCAGGAGATGACACAGTTGATGAAGAGATTTTTGATGTGCTTCCCGAAGGAGCTTGTTCAATTAAAGTAGGCGATTCTGAAACAATGGCAAAGTACTATGTGAAAGGTACAGACGATTTGCTTTTAATTCTTGACGAATTCGCCTCGTTAAAGAAAACTTTCTTTGATAGGTTATTTCGAAGATAAAATAAACATTGCCTAAAGAGCATCTTCTCTGCCATTTCAAGAACGCTTTATTTTTACCCGAGAAATCTCTTTTTTCCTTTTTAAGAAAGAAGAAAATGCAGGCAAGCTACGCCTGCATTTTCTCAATATTTTAAAAGGATGACATCAAGCTCTCCTTTTAAAGTTAATTAATATTTTTGATCTTATGGCCAGTAGTAGATTGTTACGACCTTAGTTGTGGCATACCAGTTAACTACTGCACCGAAGTTTTCAGAGATAAAGCGAAGAGGTAAGTAAGTCCTTCCCTTTAAGATAAATGGTGCAACATCAAGGGTAGTTTTGTTTCCATCAACGAGGGCTATAGTTTTACCAATCCAGAGAGTGATAGAGTGACCATTGAGGGTGGTGGTAAGCTTCTGTTCTTTTGCATTCCAATCAACTGTTCCACCAAGAGACTCAATGAGGCTTCTAATTGGAAGAAAAGTTCTTCCCTTTTTGATAAGGGGTTTGCCGCCCTGGGCATCTATCTTCTGTGAAATGCCGTTTACGTTGATGTAGGGGGAATCAATCGTGAGGGTGATGATGGTTGTCTTTGAGGTAGAAGGAGTATAGGTTACAGAGTAGGTCTTTAGGGTGTAGTTTCCGAGTTTGTCTTCTGCTCTTACGGTAAGGGTGTTAACGCCTGGGGTAAGAGTAATGAGGGCTTCGAATGTGCCTGAAGGACCAACAAGATATTCTGTGTTGTTTATGAGGACTTTCTTTACACCGGAAGCTTCATCGTATATGAAGCCTGAAATTGAAAGTGGTGAGGTTGAGGTGTATTCAGGAACTGTGAGGTTTACAACTGGTGGTTTTGTGTCTGAATAGACTTTGAAGGATTTTGTTGTGTAGTTTCCGTAAGTGTCGTAGACTATTACTTCAACGTTATTTGTTCCTTCTGAAAGGTAAATCACTGGATCAAGGTTGTTCTTGTCGACCTGGACAACTCCGTTTACTTTGACAACCATTCGTGCAATGCCAGAGGCATCCGAAGCTTCAACAATAAAGGTGAATGTATCAGATGAAGTCATTAATGAAGTACCCGAGATATTAAGATCAATACCATTAACCTTTGGAAGGGTTACTGTTGGAGGAGTAAAGTCTAGAATCTTCATAAATTCAGCTAAAATTGTATGATTGGAAGTTACATTTTTAAAAGTATAGGCTATTGTTAATGGATTTGAGATGGCGATAGGCGAACCATCAACAAGAACCCTGTATATCATAAAGCCGCTGTATGCTTTAATTTCAAAGGATTTGCTGTCACCATAGTTAACCGTCACTATACTTGAAGGAGAAACTGTCCCACCAGTCCCTGCTGAAGCAGTAATTGTATAGGTATTGATTGCAAAGGTTGCAGCAATGGTCTTATTGGAGTCTATTGTGATTGTAAGAAAATTATCAGTGTCTGTTGCATCTCCGCTCCATCCAATAAAGTGAAAGCCTGTTGCTGGTACAGCATTGAGTGTAATCTCAGTTCCATATTCATATATTCCACTCACTAGTGACACTGAACCGCTACCCACTACATTCACAGTGAGAGCGTGGGTGTTCTTTGCAAAAGTTGCTTCAATTGTGTGGTTGGCAGTGGCATTTGTGAAGGTATAAGTTGATATAGAGCCCTGAGAAACTCCGTCTACCAATATATCATTTATATGGTAACCCTGCTCGGGAGTAAATATAAATTCCTGAGATTCATTAAATCTCACAACAACATTTCCTGATGGTGAAACGTTTCCACCCAGAGTTGAAGAAGCAGTTATAGAAAAAAGATTAAATACGGAAGGGCTTGTTTGTCTGAACGATTGAACACCTGAGGCATTGAATCCTTTGTTATCCTTTGCTTCAAAGAAATATGTATAATTGCCCGACTCGAGTTTCGTAAAAAATGTATAAACTTTTCCATCACGGTAGTCCGTATCGGCGAGATCATCTTCACCCATCAAGAAGGGACTTCCAGAAATTTCATTGCCATCCTTCAGAATATGAACTTCTGGATAACTATCCATAGGTGGATCGTTATCAAAGTCAAAGTAATTGACTCTGTAGGTGAAATCTGTCAATATATCACCAGTTTCAGGATTCAAGCCATCGGAATCATAATATTCTTCTCCTGTCCAGTCAAGGGTTGGTGAAGTATTGGTACTTATTCGAATATCAAATGAAGTGACTTGCCCTGAACTTACTGCGATATCATGAAAATTACCAGGGTAAGGAATATTTGTCAAGGGGTTCCACAATTCAATAGTGTAATTGTTATCTGCCGGAACTCCCACCTTAAAATAACCTGTATCAGGTGAACTATACCCTTCAAGAACTCCATTATCTTCAGTAAGATAAGTACCAACAATATTTCCTGCACTATCTTTTACAACAACAACTCCGTTTGCAACAGGTATATCATCTATATATGCGTGCCCCTCAATCCAACCGCCTTCTGTAGTCATGTTTAAGGAATTTACAGCTACAGGGAACGAATCTAGATTTCCACCATCATATGGTTCAACTTTCATGCGCATTCTGAAGAGAAGAACCCCCGAAGGCACAGTTCTCTGCACTTTTGCTATCAGCCAGCCACTCCAGTTCCCAGAGGCATCAGTAGTAATTTTCAAAAGATTTGAAAAAGCTGTAGAATCATTTGCCCATTGATTAGTTAACTCGTTCTTCCACGAAATCGCGTATGTCATATCAGTTGAGTATGGCCCAATTCTACTTTTGATTGCATAATTTTTATTTGCCGTATAGCCCTGTATAACTACGTATACAGCAAACGGCGTACCATCACCTGGAGTTGTTACACCGGTTGAACAGTTAGTTGGAAGATATTTCGGATAGATTACAGTGGAAAGTAATACAGACTTCACGGACCACTTTGCTGGTACTAAAATAGTACAAAAAATAAGAACCACAAGAGAAAGAGTGAATATTTTTCTCATTAAATCCTCCTATCTTTTCAATTAAATAAATCAAACACAATTTTTTATTTTAATCAAAAAAGAGAATTTTCCCAATAATTGACAGATAGAAGTATAAAAATTAAAGAAGTCTGAACAGAGGTCAAAAATTGGTAGGTTCTATAAATTTAAAAAGAGATGGCATAAAAAGGATCATCTGAGAATTTGAAAATCGTCGTAAAAGTTTTAATTAACTTATACTTCAAAAACATCTACTAGAGGGTGCCTCAATCTTTTAACAATTCCATAAGAATTGAGGCACCCTAAAAACCTTATCTTCTAAAACCTTTTATTTGAATAGGCCTAGTAGGCAGTCCTTTTGTTACAATAACAAGCTCTGCACTAAATCTATAGCCATCAGGACATGTTAAGTTAAACTTTAAACTCTTCTCAGCATGTGCTATATTACAAAAACCAGTTAATGGATCGTATTTAAATACTTGAAGAGGAACAATTGCTCCGCTATCATAATTCAAGCTTTTAACTATAACTCTAAATGTTTCAAACTTCGGGTCAACAAGTATCATAACATCACCATCTATGGAATCAAAAGTTATACCTCTGTCCTTTACAATAGCAACTTCGTCTTGATTTCTCACTCTTACTCTGCGACCATAAGCATATTCACCTGAAAGACCAATACATGACAGGTAATCTCCCACTCTCAAACCCGCAGGAAGCGTTCCAATATAAGCATCTATAAATACAATAATTGGGCCAGAGCCATCATCTATTATACAAGTGCCTGAATCTATAATTTGTATCACAAAACCTTCTGTTTTCACAAGCCAGCCTTCGTTTTCTTCAAGGTTAAGAGCACCCGTAGTAAAATCTTTTGGCTGTGGGACATCTGTCCAACCAACCCAGATAAAGTCTTTATAGAAATTGCTGAATTGAATCTCGGTATCACCATTATACTGGTCAATTACACCGGTAATTTGTAAAACTGCTCCCTCAGGAATAATTTTATCAGAAGGAATAGAACCAAATGTCGTTACTCCACCAGTCTCATCCTGGGCATAAATTACATCGAAAAATGTTCCCGAACCAGCAGTAACAATACCTTTAACTGTTACGGTTTGCCCGAGTCTATCAGGAACACCATCATGGTTATCATCCTTTCTTGCCTCAGAAATGCTCATCGCCCTATCATACTTGCATAGCCAATCAACAAGATTAAGAGTAAATGCTTCGTTATTACATGCTGCTTGTCCCTCTACCCAGTTTCCCAGTTCATAATTTGAGAAAATCGATCTTCCAAGAACTGCAACTCTCGTACCGTTTGAAAGAGTTTGAACTGCCAGTGCCGGCATAGCGGACCCGTCAGGATTTGAATGATAACTAAAAGTATAGTAACCAGCTCCAACATGGGTTAAGCCCGTAGTATTGTCCTCATCCCAGCTTGTCTGGTTTGCATAGGCAAGCACCTCAATATTATTAGCTAGATCAGAAACAAGGGGTGTTCTATCTGGTTTTATAAGTGTATCTCCGCTGAAAAATCTAACATTAGTTATATTTTTTCCGATGCCGCTGGGAGTATCAGGGAAGTTGTAAAGATTAAGAGACCACTGATATCCATAGTTATTAACATCATCATATATGTTGTCATGGTTCAAATTTATTCCAATACCCATTGAGGTAAGGAAACTGTTATACCTGGTCGGATCCTCACCGTAGTTAGATTTACCTGCAAAAAGTAGTGCACCACCATTACTCACGAAATCGCTGATTGCAGTTTGCTCATCTGCAGAAATATCTCTCCTTCCACTCCCACTCTGTGGATACGGAATAATAAGCAGGTCAACATTTTGAAGCGTTGAAGCAGTAATGAGTGCACTATTTTCCAAAACTTTATACCCGTTGTTTTTCAATAGATCGGCAAATTCAGTCAAATAATATAGTCCAGAAGCAGAGGTATAATCATTTTTATGATACCTGTCAATAAGAACTGTTTTGCCAATAGTTTGAATAATGTTTATATCAAGTGTAGCCGTATTATCAACGGTAGGGTCTCCATCAGGACCCGAAAGCACAGCATAAATTGTTACTATACCGCTATCTGTTGGTGTCCAGTTTATTATTGCTGTATCACTCCCACCGACAGGCAGATCAACTAAATCAGAACCGATAAGAGTTCCGCCATTATCAGGATCACCAAGATAGAAATTAACGGTCAAATCATAATATGCAAATAAACCATAATTATTAACAGTTGCAGTAATTGTCAAAGGCTCGTTGGGGAATGCTACTGAAGGAGACGAAATTAGGTTAGTCACTCTCAGATCAACATCGCCAGGAGGGGTCCAGATCGGTGAAGAAATCGCTATATCACCATCGGCTTCAACTGTTTTAAGGTAATACCAGTTTCCACCACCTGGATTTGCATATGAATAATCCCAGCTTACACTGTTGGAATTTGCTGTGGTTGAAGCAAGAACTATTCCTCCAGTTGTAATAATCTGAATAGAAGTTATTCTATCTGTTGAATCAGGATCCAAAAGTTCAACATGGAATGAAATCATATCACCTTCTACTGCAGGTATCGTTGACCCCATCAAGTAACCATTTGCAAGGAACGAGAGTTGAAGGTTTCTATCTTCAGTTCCGTAGGTACGCATATTTTTCATTGCATCAAGAATATCGTCTTTTGTTAGTGCATTTGCAACGATACCGGTAAGGTTATTTGGTGGATATCCCCAGTTTGCAGAATGATTATCCTGGTTGTTTGTTGCACCAACGTGCCAGCCTTTATCAAGAGCAAAAATATAGGATTCCTCAAGTCTCGCATAGGAATATGGAGGAGAACCATTTCCAACCTCTTGAAGGGTTATCTTTTGATCAATATCGGAATCATAAGCAAACGAATCAAAATCCTGCAGAGTGAATGGATGGTTGAATTCTGCAATAGCATCTGGCTGCGTTTTTAACCATGCATAGAACTTGGCAAGTGTATTATAATCTGAATCATCTCTGCTTACATACATAGAAGTATTGTATACATTTATGTGACCCTGACTCGTGTGAGTCCATTCAAACCCTGCAAGGGCAACAAATGAACCATTCTGGGTGAAGTTATTTGCCTGGGTCTGCGTGTCTGTCCATTCAGTCAAATTCAAACTATTGGAATGGTCTGTAATTGAAAGAAAATCAATATTTGCAGTGTCTCTCGCATAGGTAAAAGCATCATAAGGAGTCAAAGCACCGTCTGAATAAGAGGTATGGGAATGAATGTCTCCCAGATAATGGTTTGGAGTTGATAAGGCTTCTATAACAGTGAAATACCAGCCGACATTCTTTTCATTACCGACATTATCTTTTACGCTCACGGTAACAGTATGAGTACCTAAAGATAGATCAGATGCTGGAGTATAAGTTACATCAGATACAGTAACTGTTGCAGAGCCCGTTACATCAACAGTATCAACTGTAATTACAACTGAAGAGGTATCAATCGGGCTTTCGCTATCACTATAATCTGCTGAAATTGTCGGCATTTTTTCATAAATTGTTGAATATCTTGGGGGAGTAAGGTTATATATATCGGGAGGTGTTGAATCGCCTGAAACAGTTGGCCCATTTGTAGAAATTGTAGGGGCACCGGTTGCGCTTGCACCATTTGAATCTCTTGCCTCAAAATAATAAGTATAGTCGCTTCCTGCGGTAAGAGTTGTCGAATATGTGTAAAGCTTCCCGTCTGTATAGGTAGTGTCAGAAGGATCAACTTCAGACATTGTGAATGGACTTCCTGCAATTTCAGAAGACGATTTTAGGATATGCACTCTTGGGTATCCATAAAGGGGGGCATCGTTATCTGCATCAGTATATTTAACTCTATAAGCAAAAGTTGTTATATTACTGCCGATCTCGGGATTAAGCCCATCGGAAATATAGTTTGTTTCGCCTGTCCAATCAAGGGTAGGAGATGCATTCAAAGTTGTATTAATATTAACTCCAGAAGTAACAGCACCAGCAGTAACGGAAATACCTGTTGTGGTTCCTAGATAAGGAATGTTTGTTGAAGGATCCCAGAGCTCAAGAGTATATCCGGTTCCTGCAGGTACTCCAACCTTGAAATAGCCTGTATCAGATGCATTATACCCCTCAAGAACTCCATTATCTTCGGTCAAGTATG
>CAZJKI010000013.1:0-30101 GCA_964546685.1 uncultured Caldisericum sp.
TTTTTCAAAATCAAAAGGGAGGTAGTTCATGGAGATTGAAAATCAAATTATTGATTTAGAAAAAAAGAAAAGAAGTATAGAAAGAAGAGAAGAAAAGGAAGAAAAAGAAAAACAGCATGCAAAAGGCAAACTCACTGCAAGAGAAAGAATAGATCTCTTAATTGACCAAGGAACATTTCAAGAATTTGATCTTTTTGTCAAGACCCGCTCAACGAATTTTGATCTTGATAAAAAGAATATCCCCGCAGATGGAGTTGTAGCAGGTATTGGCAAAGTAAATGGCAGACGGATAGTATTATTTTCGCAGGACTTTACCGTAATGGGCGGTTCACTCGGCGAAATGCATGCCTTAAAAATTGCAAAAATGCAGGATATGGCTACAAAACTTGGGATACCAATCGTTGGAATAAATGACTCGGGCGGAGCAAGAATCCAGGAAGGAGTTGATTCTCTAAGAGGTTACGGTGAGGTTTTTATAAGAAATGTAAAAGCCTCTGGCGTTATACCACAAATCTCACTTCAACTTGGTCCAACAGCAGGTGGTGCAGTTTATTCACCATCGATTATGGATTTTGTAATCATGACGGAAAAAGCAACAATGTATATCACTGGACCCGAGGTCGTTAAAGCAGTTACGAGAGAAGATGTAACTCATGAAGAACTCGGCGGTGGAGAAGCTCACAATAAAAAAAGTGGTGTAGCACATTTTCTCACAGGTAACGACAACGAAGCATTAGAAGTTGCCAAAAAACTTATTTCCTATTTGCCTGATAATTACCTTCAGGAACCTCCGCAAGTTGCCTGTGATGATCCGGTTGACAGAGAAGAAACAAGCTTAAGAGAAGCTGTACCAACTGATCCTACAAAGAGTTATGATGTAAAAGATATTATTAGGAAAGTGTTAGATAACAGGGAATTCTTAGAAGTTCATTCATTATACGCACAAAATGCTGTAGTAGGTTTTGGAAGGATAGGGGGAAGGACAGTGGGTGTTGTTGCAAATCAAGCAAAATATCTTGCAGGAGTGCTTGATATTAATTCTTCTGATAAAATTGCAAGATTTGTAAGATTTTGTGATGCATTTAATATTCCATTGCTAACATTTGTAGATACACCAGGATATTTACCAGGAACTTCACAGGAGCATGGAGGATTAATCAGGCATGGGGCAAAAGTACTTTATGCCTATTCTGAAGCGACAGTACCAAAAGTAACTGTAATTCTCAGAAAAGCTTATGGCGGAGCTTATATAGCAATGTCCTCAAGACATCTTGGTGGAGATGCAGTTTTTGCTTACCCGCAAGCAGAAATTGCAGTGATGGGAGCAGAAGGAGCTGCAAACATCATATTCAGAAAGGAAATCACTACTGCAAAGAATCCCGAGGAAATTAGAAAACAAAAAATCGAAGAATACAGAGAACAATTTGCAAATCCTTATATAGCTGCGTCTCGTGGTTATATTGATGATGTAATTGATCCAAAAGATACCAGAAAAATTGTTGCAAACGCTTTAGAATTTTTAAGATCCAAAAGCGAAGAACCTATTCAGAAAAAACACGGTAATATACCACTATAATAAGGGGGTAAAGATATGGAAATTAAAACATTTGGAGAAACTTTCACTTTTGGCATCTTTGCAATGGGCATAGTGTTTTTAGTGCTTGCTCTTTTAGGCTTTGTTATATCATTATTTAAAGTAATTTTCTACAAAGAAGGAAAAGTCAAGCGCGAGGTCTTAAAAGTTGAAGAAAAATTAACTGAGGAGCCAAAAATTGTTGAAAAAGGCAAAGAAAAAACAAAATATGCAGCAATAGTTGCCGCAATTACGACATACCTTTCTAAAAAAGAAACTTATACTATCTCACCAGGAGAAGAATCATCAGAAGTCAATAAATGGAAGTTTAAAAACCTTCTTACTCAGAGGAAATCAACGATAAAAGAAAGGAGATGGAAAAATGCTTAAAAAATTTAGAGTTAAAATTGATGGGGAAACTTTCGAAGTATCTGTAGAAGAAATTGAGGATAAATCATTAAGGGTAGAAAGCGTAAGAGAAATTAAAGAAAGCGTCGCAGTTATAAAGGAACCGGTGGAAACAAAAGTAAATTATAGTCCAAAAACAATAGAAAAACCTCAAGAAAAAGAAGAAATTGCGGAGCCTAAAAGTGAAAAAATTGTAGCTGCCCCGCTGCCAGGCAAAGTACTGAAAGTAAACGTCTCTTCAGGAAGCAAAGTAAAAAGAGGGGACGTGCTTATGACGATAGAAGCTATGAAAATGGAAAACGAAATCCTTGCATCTATGAACGGGACTGTAAAAAGGGTGTTTGTTGAAACTGGCAAAAACGTTGAAACGAAAGAAAAGCTACTCGAATTTGAATAGAATAAAGGAGACAGAAAATGGTTTCTTCCTTATTTGCAATTTTTAAATCAAGCGGCTTTGTCATAATGACATGGAAAGAAGGAGTAATGATTGTCATTGGCCTTGCGCTAATTTATCTTGCTATTTTCAAAAAATCTGAACCTCTGTTGTTGCTCCCTATTGGGTTTGGGTGTATACTTGCTAATTTGCCACTTTCAGGTTTGACTGACCCACCCTGGGGTTTGTTTTACTTATTCTATAAATATGGAATACAATCAGAAATTTTCCCAATCTTAATATTTATGGGGATAGGAGCAATGACTGACTTCGGACCACTTATAGCAAATCCATGGACGTTACTTCTTAGTGCAGCATCACAATTGGGAATCTTTCTCGCTTTTCTATTTGCCGCATTGCTTGGGTTTAACATAAAAGAAGCAGTTTCCATCGGAATAATAGGCGGAGCCATGGGACCTATTTCCATTAGCACAGCTATAATACTTGCACCTAAGTTATTGGCACCAATCGCAGTTGCAGCATATACATATATGTCACTTGTGCCCATTATTCAACCACCAATTATGAGATTACTTACAACCGAAAAGGAAAGAAAAGTAGTGATGGAGCAATTGAGACCTGTTTCCAAAATCGAGAAGATTGCTTTTTCAATCATTGTTACTATAATCGTTGGGCTTTTGCTGCCCGTAGTCGCACCTCTTATAGGAATGTTTATGTTAGGTAATCTTTTTAAAGAATCTGGAGTCGTGGATAGATTAGTAAATACTGTTGCAAATGAATTAATGAATATAGTTCTAATTTTCCTGGCCACAACAATTGGTGCAACGATGAGAGGCGAAACATTCTTAACTGTACAGACCTTAAAGATAATAGAATTAGGCATTGTTGCATTTGGAGGTGGAACAGCAGGTGGTTTACTCCTTGGAAAAGTTTTCTATTATGTGAGTGGCGGGAAAGTTAACCCTCTTATAGGTTCAGCAGGAGTAGCTGCAATTCCAATGGCTGCAAGAGTGTCGCAGAAAGTCGGGCAAGAAGAAAACCCTGGCAATTTCCTTTTAATGCACGCAATGGGACCTAATGTTGGAGGTGCAATCGCTGCAGCAGTTGCTGCAGGGGTTATGATAGTCCTTTTACATTAGCACAATGTGGGGGATTTACAGAATTACTATTTGATAATTTACTACTCCCGTAATTAATTTTATCAAAACCAAAACGTTCCCTGAGGCTATCCATCGCTAATAGAACTCTTTCTTCTTTTTCGGAAGACTCGTCAGTAAATAACGAACAACCAACAGTTCTCTCAAAACCAGAAACGGTTACTCCTAAGAGCCGTACCTCTAAACCCTTCTTATAAACTTCTTGAAACAGATCAATCGAAGTCATAAAAATAGTGCTATCGAGATTTGTCGGAGAAACTATTTTCCCATGAGTAATCGTATAAAAACTGCTGTATCTTATCGTGATTGTTACAGAACTACAGTACAAATTAGCCTTTCTAAGCCTATCTGCAACTTTGCCGCTCAGAAATCTTAAGATTCCTTTTATATAGTCGAAATCGTCGGTATCAGAATCAAAAGTCATTGAATTGCCTATGGACTTCACATCTTCTCTGTCCACTGCTGTGACCACCTCAGAATTATCAATGCCCAAAGAAGCATTATAAAGAAATTTACCATACGTGTGAAAAACTGTTATCAGTTCATTTAAAGGAATCTTTTTTAATTGCCCCATTGTTTCAACATTAAACTTCTCCTTCAAGGCTAATTCAGTTTTTTTGCCTATTCCTGAAATCTTTCCGACAGGTAGGGATTCTAAAATACTTGAAACATCATCATACCTGATCACTTTGAGGCCATCGGGTTTCGATAATTTTGCAGCTAACTTGGCAAGAAGTTTATTAAAACTTATACCAATTGTGCACGTAAGATTAAACTTTTCTCTAACTGATTTCTTAATAATACTGCCTAATTTATATGCTTCATCGAAATCTTTTACCACATATGTTAAGTCTAAAAAAGCTTCATCTATCGAAAACTCTTCCACTGCTGGAGAGAAAGAGTAAAATAGATTTATAAGTTCTTTTGAAACTCTTATATATTCATTGAAATCACTTTGAACAAGAATCATTTCAGGACACAATCTCCTGGCGGTCCAGAGAGACATACCGGATTTTACACCAAATGTACGAGCTTCGTAAGAGGCTGTTGCAACAACAGAACGTCCCTCAGGATTTCCGGTAACACCGACTGGTTTGCCTCTTAGCCACGGCTTTTTATTTTGCTCGATAGAAGCAAAAAAAGCATCCATATCTATATGCATAACAATTTTTTTCATAATTACTCCTTATCCTATTATAAGAACATTTGTTCGTTTTTCAAAACAAAAAGAAAACAAATCTACATCTCCAAAATTCATTCCCTAAGATTTAAACTCCAACAAGATTAATCTTTAAGAACTAACACAAAAATACCAATAGCAATAAAAATAATCCCACAGATAACTTTAAGAGTTTTAAAAGGAACGAATTTTGAAAGAGTTTCTCCAAATGCAACTGCTAAAAGAGAAGTTAACGAAAGAGCAGCAATTGCTCCTAAAAACACTAACCATTTACTTTTTGTAGAAGTAGCAAAAGAAAAAATTGCAAACTGCGTTTTGTCGGCTAGCTCTGCAAGAAAAACAGAAATAAAAACTACAAAAAAAGTTTTCATAAAACCTCCAATTGGTTAATTTAACAACATATTATATAATAAAATAGGAGGTCTAAAATGAGTAATAATTTTTCAAGCATTATAACTTCAATATTTTGGGTGCTTTTTTTAATTTTACTCATCACCCCGTACTTAAAACAAAGAGCTATTGAATCAGCAAGAATATCTCTAATAAAAACTATAGAAAATAAAAGAAAATCAAGGGTAATTGTAATGATTCACAGGCAGGAAACAATGAGCCTCCTGGGCATACCTATCGCAAGATATATAAATATCGAAGATTCGGAAGCAGTCTTACGTGCAATAAGATTAACCCCATCAGATATGCCTATAGATATAATACTTCATACCCCGGGAGGACTGGTGCTTGCAACCGAACAGATTGCACATGCGCTAATCCAGCATAAAGCAGGTGTTACTGTTTTTGTGCCTCACTATGCAATGAGTGGAGGTACTCTTATTTCGCTTGCAGCAGATAAAATCATAATGGATGAAAATGCAGTGCTTGGACCAGTTGATCCGCAGGTTGGACAATACCCTGCAATATCCATATTAAAGACAGTAGTCCAAAAAAATAAAGATAAAATAGATGATGAGACCTTGATTCTCGCAGATATATCAGAAAAAGCAATGAAGCAGGTTAAAGATTTCGTTAAGAGAATTCTATTAGCAAATAACTACTCAGAGGAAAACACAGAAAGAATTTCGCAAACACTTTCAGAAGGAAGATGGACACACGACTATCCTATAACGTTTGAAGAGGCAAAAGAAATAGGATTAAATGTTGTTTCTGAAATGCCTAAAGAAATTTATGATCTAATGGAATTATACCCACAGAATCCTTCGTTAAGACCGTCAGTGCAATATGTTCCCCTTCCCTATAAGAAACCAGGGGCTATTCCACCAGAAAAACCTAAGAAATGATAAAAGAAAATGAGAATATTAATCTTTCACCTATCGAAAGAATTATAAGAGTAGCCATAGGATTACTGCTATTTTATTTTGGTTTAAAAGTATCTACAGTTTCAGAAATGTTCAGTAGCGGCTACTATCAAAATGGAACTATATCTTTTACAATCGCCTCTACAATAACTAGATATCAAAACCTATTGAGAATTTCAGGCTGGTTTTTAGGTTTTATACTGATTTTTACAGGAGCAAACGGTTTTTGCCCGATTTATAACTTACTGCATATAAATTCAAATAAGAAAAAGCTATTTAAATGATTTTTCCTTTACTCGTTTAAGAAAAAGAACCTTTATGTATTGATACTCTCTTGTTTTATGGAAGCCAATTTTGCTAAACGCCTTAATGGAATTAGTATTAAATGATTCAATTTCAACATTTGCTTTTTTATATCCAATTTCTTTAAATTTATTAATAACGAAACTTACCTCGGAGTAAATTGCACCCAACCCTCTATATTCTGGAAACGTAAAACAATCAAAGAAATACAATTCTTCAGGCCCAAGATGGAAAAATTTAAATCTTTGCTCCTTAAATCCGAAAAAACAATATGAAGCAATATCTTCATCCAAAAAAGAGATTACAAGTTTAGCTTTGTCAGTTATTTTTGAAGTAAATATTTTTGCATTTCTAATTCCAAGATACTTCAAGATCTTTTCAAAAACAGCTTCTGGGACTTCGTCTAACGAAAGAAATATTTTGTTTTTGAACGGAATCCCAACATCTAAGGAACTAATAGAATCTAAATCTAATTCATAATGGAAAATAATTTCTATTTCAAAAAAAATTTTTAAAAAATCATTCAATAAGTTCATTCTCTTCTTACGATATTTAATTATAATTTAATATGAACGTATCACAAGAAGATTTTGAGGAAATGATCAGAGATGCCCTCAAAAACATACCTGAACAATTCAAAGAACATATAGATAATGTAGAATTCCTATTGATGGATAAGCCCACATTAAACATGCTTATAAAGAGCAGAATATATGGAAAAGGTTCTTTACTTGGACTTTATGAAGGAATTCCATTAAACAAAAGAGGAAGAAACTACCAGGGGGTACTACCTGATAGAATAACACTTTTTAAATACCCGATAATTATAGAAGCCGAAAGAGAAGGTATAAATATTAAGGAAAAAGTTAGAAGTGTCTTATTACATGAAATTGGTCATTACTTCGGGCTTTCAGAAAAGGAATTAAGAGATTTAGGAATTTTTTAGCTTATTTTTGTTCATAATCTTTTAGTTTAGAAAAAAATATATATAATAAGAACTGGCATGAATAAAGAGAAAAGCTATGAGAGAAATAAATATACACCCTATACTTCAATTTAGTCATGGAAAAGAATTAAAATTTACCTTTGACGGCACAACAGTAAAGGCTTATAAAGGAGAAACAGTTGCAATGGCCCTTTACAGGTCTGGTATTGACATTTTTTCTAAGAGTCCAAAGCAACACAGACCTCGTGGCATGTTCTGTGCCATTGGTAAATGTTCTTCCTGCATGATGAGGGTGAACGGGATTCCTAACATAAGAACCTGTATTCTACCTATAAGAGAGGGAATGATTGTAGAGAAACAAGAGAGGTTTGGGAAACTGCCTGATTATATAGAGAAATTTAGAGAACCAGTTGAAATTGACAAAGAAGTAACCGTTATAGGGTCAGGTCCTGCTGGCTTGAGCGCTGCTAATATTTTTAAAGAATTTGGCATAAAAACTATAATCATTGAGGAGAACCCGCAACTCGGAGGTCAGTTAATAAAACAAACCCACAAATTTTTTGGTTCAGAAAAAGAAAAAGCCGGAACAAGAGGTTTCGAAATCGCCCAAGACTTAATAAAAAACATAGAGAACAGCACTATTAAATTCATTACAAATTCAACAGCTTTCTCAGTAGACAATAACACAATTGGTGTTTTTAAAGACAATCAGTACATAAAAGTCCATACAAAATACTTGTTAATTGCAACAGGTGCCGCTGAAAAAATGATTCCTTTCCCTGGAAATGACATACCAGGAGTTTTTGGAGCAGGTGCAGCCCAAACTCTTATGAATGTCTTCGGTATTAAACCCGGAAATAGCGTGCTTATGGTAGGTGCAGGCAATGTTGGACTTATTGTATCCTACCAATTATTACAGGCTGGTGTCGAAGTGAAAGCGGTCGTTGAGGCTATGCCAACAATCGGTGGATACTTCGTGCACGCGGCTAAACTAAGAAGATTTGGCGTTCCCATACTTACAAATACCACAATAAAAGAAGTAAACGGCAACTTAAGGGTCGAAAAAGCCATAACAATTTCTTTAAACAAAAGGTTTGAAGAAATTCCAGGTACAGAAATCGTATGGGATGTTGATACTGTTTGTTTGTCTACAGGATTAATCCCTTCCGTAAATTTGCTTGCGCAGGCTGGTTCTAAACTAAAATATGTACCATCTCTTGGTGGATTCGTGCCTTTAAGAAATAATGATCTTGAAACAACTAGAGAAAATATTTTTGTAGCAGGAGATGTAGCAGGTATCGAAGAAGCTTCTACGGCAATATTAGAAGGGCATATCGCCGCTCTTGCTATACTTGAAAGAATGGGTTTCGAAACGAAAAAATCAAAAATTGAATCAATCAAAGATTTAAATAACCTGAGAAGTAGCCCTTTTTCGAAAAAAATTATTGAGGGGTTAAAAGAGGCGGAATGTGAATAATTACTTAAAATATGGCTACATTAATGCAGAGGATATAATTAGTTTTCCCCCATTAGAAATTGTCGAAAATCACCCTGTTGCAGTTTCAGAATGCATACAGGAAATACCTTGTAATCCATGCGTTACTTCATGTCCAGTTCAAGCAATATCAATGGAAGGAATAAATGGAATCCCGGTGGTCAATTTCGAAAAGTGCACCGGATGCAGTATGTGCGTTTCAGTGTGTCCTGGACTTGCCTTATTTTTAGTTGGTATTAGAAATGGAAAAGGCTTAGTTACTCTTCCGTATGAGATGCTTGAAGTTCCATCAAAAGGTGAGAAAGTTATTTTACTGGATAGAAAAGGACAAAAGGTTGGTACCGGCACAGTTGAAAAGGTCTTTTACCCTGATAAAAATACAAAATCTGCACTTGTAACGATTACTTTCGACAACATCGAACTTATAAAAATTGTTAGAAATATAAAATCGATAACATGAAAGATAATTTAATTTTTATTTGCAGATGCGAGGATGTAACGCTTGAGGAGATTAAAGAAGCATTTAATAAAGGATTCAAAGATATTGAATCGCTAAGAAGACATTTAAAAATTGGCACTGGCCCATGCCAGGGAAAAACATGCATTCCGCTTTTAGAAAAAACTCTGGCTCAACTTTCAGGGAAAAACAAAATCGAAACCATTTCAACACGTCCCCCTGAATCCCCGGTTCCATTTGGAGTTTTTATAAAAGAGGATAAAAAAGAATGAAATCCTTTGATGTCGTGATTATCGGAGGCGGTATTACAGGACTTTCAACAGCATATTACCTAAACAAAATGGGAGTAAAAAATGTACTAATAATAGAAAAGAACTATTTGGGTTCCGGCTCTACGGGAAGATGTGGAACAGGCATCAGACAGCAATTCACAACAAAGGAACATATTGTTCTTATGAGGGAAAGCGTAAAACTCTGGAAGGAATGGGAAAACAGCCTTGAACAACCAATCCATTTTAAACAGGGAGGCTATATCTGGCTTTTAAGAGACAATGAAGAATTAAAACAATATAAAAACTATGCGAAAATGCAAAATCTCCTTGGAGTGCCAACTCAAATAATTAGTAAAGGGGGAATAAAAGAAATAGTTCCAGAAATAAATACAGATGACATAGTTGGTGCAAGCTGGTGTCCGACGGATGGAAGTGCATACCCATTTGAAGTAATTAATGCTTTAAAATTCTTTGTTGAGTCAAACGGCACAACTATAAGAACTTTTGAAGATGTAAAAAATATCACACTAAAAAATGGACTGATTCAAAGCGTTATAACCAATAAAGGTATTTATTACACTTCTTTCCTGGTAAATGGAGCAGGAACCGGAGCAAAAAAAACTGCCAAAATGATAGAAATTGAATTACCTTTAGAAAATTACAGACATCAAATAGTTGTAAGCGAGCCTCTCGAGGATTTTCTTAACCCAATGGTCGTAAAAGGTGAGTTGTATTTTACACAAACATATAGAGGAAGGATTATTGGCGGAACTGACATGAATGAAGGTCCGACAGATTCAATTTCTGCAAGCGTTAATTTTCTTGAAAAATTTGCAATAGAGATCGTAAAAACTATGCCAGTATTATCTTCAATTAAAATAATGAGACAATGGGCAGGTTCTTATGTAGTAACCCCTGACCATCACCCAATTATAGGCCCTTCAGAAATTTCAAATTTCGTACTCGGCTGCGGGTACTCAGGCCATGGCTTTATGCTTGGCCCAATCGTAGGAAAACTTCTTGCAGGTTATATTAATAACGGCAATTTCTTTCTCGAGGAAGCAAATCACCTCACGCTCGAAAGATTTAAAAAAGGGAAATTAATCAAGGAAAAAGCCGTAATTGGATAAATAAATATGCTTTACGCTACTGTAGATTTTCGTATATATCTCAACTTATCTTTTCTCTTCCAATGAATCTATTCAGAATTCCTTTTTTATTTAGTTTGTTCTAACTCTTTATCTGTTAAATTTTTCACATAGATTTTTAGCAAGAAAATTTGGAATCTTGACTTTATCTCTTAAAGCAATATAATGGTATTGCAAAAATTTTTGAAAGGGTTTAAAAAATTTTTGATTAGAAAAGAATAGTAAAACCATGTTTAAAAAAGAAGACGAGTTAATACTCGAGGCATTGAAAAATGTAGTTCATGGCTTGTCGTTTTTTCTGGAAAACGACACTGAGATAGTGTTACATTCATTCAAAGACATAGATCACTCTGTTGTTGCAATCGAAAATGGCCATATAACAAACAGGAAGACAGGTTCTACACTAACTGAAGCAGGCTCAAAAATAATCAAAGATATAGTGTCAGAAAACAAGCAATTTGTCGGACCCTATAGGAGCCTCTCTCCAAATGGAAGAATACTTCGCTCTATAACAATCCCGATTCGAAATAAAAACAAACTTATAGGTCTTATATGCTTAAACATGGATATAAATAGGGTAATACAGGCTGAAGAGTTTTTAAAACCATTTTTACATTTTGAGAATCAAATAATTTCTAATGGCAATTTAGAAAAGAGTGGCTCAGCACTGTTAAGCAGCCTGAAAGAGCAAATCTTAGAAGAGGCTATTTTAAAAATTGAAACCAAGGGGGAAATCCCTCAAAAGGAGAAGAATAAATTTTTAGTTGAGGATCTCTACGAAAAGGATTTCTTTGACTTAAAAGACTCTGTTGAATTTGTCGCCAGGAAGTTAGGAGTATCTATTTTTACAATTTATAACTACATAAGAGAATTAAAAAACAGGAAAGGAGGTAAAGATGGGGAAAAGTATACTCGAAAAAATCCTTGACAGCCATATTATCGAGGGTAAACCCCAAAAAGGTGAAGAGATAGGCATCAAAATTGACCAAACATTGACACAAGATGCTACGGGCACGGCAGTCTATCTTGAATTTGAAGCAATAGGATTCAATGAGGTAAAAACAGAAGCTTTAAGTTACATAGACCACAACACAATCCAGGTGGGCTTTGAAAACGCTGATGATCATAAGTACCTTGAATCAGTAGCTGAAAAGTACGGAATTGTTTTCTCAAGGCCTGGAAATGGAATTTGCCATCAAGTTCAACTTGAAAGATTTGCAAAACCTGGAAAAATACTTTTAGGTTCAGACAGCCACACTCCAACAGCAGGAGGCATCGGTGAAGTTGCCATTGGAGTCGGAGGGCTTGATGTCGCTGTTGCAATGGGCGGCGGACCTTACTACTTAATCTATCCAAAAATAATAAAGATTGAACTTACAGGAAAACTTCAAAAATGGGTATCAGCAAAAGACGTAATCCTTAAAGTCCTTGAGATCCTTACAACCAAAGGCAATGTGGGCTATGCAATTGAATACGGCGGCCCAGGAGTAAAAACTCTAACAGTTCCTGAGAGAGCGACAATTACAAACATGGGGGCTGAAACAGGTGTAACTACGTCAATTTTCCCATCAGATGAGATAACGTTTGATTTTTTGAAAAAACAAGGAAGAGAAAGAGACTGGATTAAGCTAGAAGCAGATCCTGATGCGCAGTACGATAAAATCATAGAGATAAACATGGCGGAGCTTGATCCATTGATTGCATGCCCTGATTCTCCAGGCAATGTTAAGAAAGTGAAAGAAGTGGAAGGAATAAAAGTTGACCAGGTAGGCATAGGTAGCTGCACTAATTCATCTTACAGGGATCTAATGACAGTTGCAAACATACTTAAAGGCCATGTAGCCCATAAAGATTTGGAATTTGGCGTTGCCCCAGGCTCAAGGCAAGTAATCGAAATGATAGCAGATTCAGGAGGGCTTGCAACGCTTGTTAAAGCCGGTGCAAGAATCTTTGAAACAGCGTGCGGTTTCTGCATTGGAAATAGCTTTTCACCAAGCTCCCAAGGAGTATCACTTAGAACCATTAACAGAAACTTTAAGGGAAGAAGCGGCACTGAAGATGCAAAGGTATATCTGGTAAGCCCAGAGACAGCTGCTGCTGCAGTAATAACAGGTACAATCACTGACCCAAGAAAATTAGAAGAGATGGAAATAAAATATGAAGACGTAAATTTGCCAGAACAATTTATCTCTGACGATTCGATGTTTATATTCCCATTGCCAAAGGATGAAAGAGAAAAAATAGAGATATTCAGGGGTCCCAACATCCAACCCATACCTAAAAATGAACCTCTGCCACAAAATATAAAAGGGTCAATTACCATAAAAGTTGGAGATAAAGTGACTACAGATCACATTATGCCTGCAGGACAATACCTTAAATACCGCTCAAACATACCAAAATATGCTGAGCATGTTTTTGAACCGCTTGATAAAGATTTTTCAAAGAGAGCTTTGGCAAACAAAGAAAAAGGCATTGCAAATGTAATTGTAGCAGGCGAAAGCTACGGACAAGGTTCTTCAAGGGAGCATGCCGCACTTTGCCCGATGTATCTTGGAGTTAAAGCAGTAATTGCAAAAACTGTTGAAAGAATACACCTTGATAACCTTGCAAACTTTGGAATTGTTCCACTGCAATTTACCGAGCCTTTAGACTATGATTCGATCAATCAAGAGGACGAAATTGAAATACCAGAAATAACAAAAGCACTGGAGAATGGCCAAGAAGAAATCATAGCAATAGACAAAACAGCAAATAAAGAGTTTAAATTAAAGATTTTATTGACAGATAGGCAAAGAAAGTTTGTTTTAACAGGGGGGCTTTTGCCCTACACAGGAAAGGTAGGAGGCGCAAAATGAAAATTTCAGTAGAAAATGGCAAGATATATGTACCAGACAATCCAACTATCCCTTACATTGTAGGTGATGGCATTGGGATTGACATTACACCAGTATCGTTAAAAGTTTTTGATGCTGCAGTAGAGAAGGCATATGGTGGAAAAAGAAAGGTCGAATGGATGAGAATAATTGCTGGAGAAGAGGCAATAGAGAAATTTGGCGAGCCACTTCCAAAAGAGACATTTGAAACAATCAAAGATTACGTAGTATCAATCAAAGGGCCTTTAACTACACCAGTGGGTGGAGGGTACAGATCCTTAAACGTAACATTGAGACAAAAACTTGATTTATTCGTATGTTTTAGGCCAGTAAAATATATAAAAGGTGTCCCATCTCCAATGAAAAATCCAGAGCCTGTGGATATTATTGTATTTAGAGAGAATACCGAAGATGTTTATGCTGGCATCGAATGGAAATCAAATTCCCCTGAAGTACTCGAAGTGATTAATTTCTTAAAAAATAAAATGAATGTAACAGTGAGGGAAGATTCCGGAATAGGTATAAAACCTATCAGCATAACTGGTTCAAGGAGAATTGGAAAAGCTGCGCTTGACTACGCGATAGAGCACGGAAGAAAATCTGTAACAATAATGCATAAGGGTAATATTATGAAATACACTGAGGGGCTTTTCCAGGCAGAGATTTATAAATTAGCACAAGAAAAGTATAGAGATAAAGTAATAACTGAAGAGGAAGTTACAGAAAAGTATGATGGAAAGATTCCTGAAGGAATGATCCTTTTAAAACACAGAATAGCCGATTCAATGTTCCAGCAAATGCTGCTCAGACCGGATGAATATGATATTATAGTCACTCCTAACCTTAATGGAGATTATATTTCAGATGCTGCCGCAGCTCAGGTAGGAGGTATTGGTATTGCACCAGGCGCAAATATAAACTTTGAAAATAGGATTGCACTTTTTGAAGCCACTCACGGCACATCTCCAAAACATGCCGGCAAAAACGAAGCAAATCCTGGTTCCATAATCCTTTCCGGTGCTGAAATGTTCGAATATATGGGGTGGACCGAAGTTAAAAATGTTATTATGAACGCCCTTGAAAAGACAGTGCTCGAGAAATACGTAACTTATGACTTTGCAAGATTAATGGATGGGGCTACAAAAGTTACAACATCAGAATTTGGGGACAGGATAATAAAGAACATGGAGGCGATTTAGATGGCTCAAAAAGGAATAAGAGAGTACCATGCAAAGAAACTCTTAGCAAAATACCTCTCAGAAAATCAAGAATCTGGATTCAAATATGATGGAGAGGTCGCCCAAGTTAGAAGAGAAACTTCAATTGATGAGTTATCTCTGAAAAATAGGTGGCTTCTAGAGAAAAAACTGGTCGTTAAACCAGATATGTTGTTTGGAAAAAGAGGTAAACATGGACTTGTTCTTCTTAACGCATCTTTTGAGGAAGCAAAAAATTGGATAAATGAAAGAATGGGTAAAGAAGTTGAAATAGGGAAAGCAAAAGGTGTTCTCACTGATTTTCTTGTTGAGCCTTTTACCCCGCACAAAAAAGAGTACTACATTGCAATTAAAACAGAGGAAGAAGGAGATAAAATTTACTTTTCTGAGGAAGGTGGGATAGAGATTGAGGAGAACTGGGAAAAAGTAAAAGAGTACTTCGTACCCGTATTAAAAGGTATAGAAAGCATCAATCTTCAAGGAGTTGATGATACTATAAAGAAATTTATTGGAGCTCTTTACAAATTCTTTGTGGATTATGACTTTACATATCTTGAGATAAACCCACTTGCTATTGTAGATAAAGAAGTCGTACCACTTGATTTTGTCGGGAGACTTGATGATACTGCATCTTTCAAAGATAAGGAAAAATGGGGAGAAATAGAATTTCCAACACCGTTTGGAAGAAGCTTCACAAAAGAAGAAGAATTCATAAGAAAACTTGATGAAAAATCCGGGGCGTCATTAAAGCTTACAATCCTTAACCCTGATGGATATGTTTGGCTGATGGTTGCAGGTGGTGGTGCAAGTGTTATTTATGCAGACACTGTGGTAGATCTTGGATACGGAAACGAGCTATCAAACTATGGAGAATACTCTGGAGATCCATCTGAAGAAGAAACTTACCAATATGCAAAAACAATTTTCGAAGTTATGACGAAGAAAAAAGATCCAAGAGGTAAAGTGCTTATCATTGGTGGAGGAATTGCAAACTTCACTGATGTTGCTAAAACCTTTAAAGGTATTATCAGCGCGTTACAGGAATATAAAGACAAAATCAAAGAAAACAATGTAAAGATATTTGTGAGACGCGGTGGGCCAAATTACCAGAAAGGTCTTGCATCTATGAGGAAACTTGGAGAAGAAACAGGTATACCAATAGAGGTATACGGCCCTGAATTACATATGACAAGAGTAGTAAAAATTTCACTTGGGGGTGAAAAATGAAACTTTTCGAGAAAAATACCCGAGCAATAATTTTTGGTAAGCAAACAAATGCAGCTCAAGGTATGCTTGACTTTGATTTCATCTCAAGAAGAGAAATTCCTTCCGTTGCCTGCTTCGTTAGCCCAGATAGAAGCGGTTTTGCGAGGCTTTTCTTTGGAAGCAAAGAAATTCTCTTCCCTGTCTATAAAACTATATCTCAAGCTACGAAGAAACATCCAGATGCAACGGTAATGGTTAATTTTGCTCCATCTCGGTTTGCATATCAAACAACAATTGATGCAATAAACACAGAAAGCATTAAAACAATTGTAATAGTTGCCGAAGGAGTACCTGAGAGAGAAGAGCGAGCTCTCTCCGACCTGGCAAAAGAGAAAGGAAAGGTAATAATTGGACCTGCAACAGTGGGTGGTGTTATTGCTGGCAAATTCAAAATCGGTAATGCAGGTGGCACAACAGAAAATATTATTAGCTCAAAACTTTACCGACCTGGAAGCGCAGGTCTTGTTACTAAATCAGGCGGTATGCTCAACGAAATGTTTAATATAATAGCACGGAATTCGGATGGGGCTTATGAAGGTATTGCTATTGGTGGAGATAGATACCCTTGCTCTTCACTTGCAGATCATCTTTTAAGACTTGAAGAAATTCCAGAGGTGAAGTTTCTTGTAATGCTCGGGGAAGTTGGTGGTCTCGAAGAGTACAAAGTTGTAGAAGCTTTAAAGCAAGGAAAAATAAAGAAACCCCTCATTGCCTGGGTAACGGGAACTTGCTCAAAGATTTTCCCAACAGAAGTACAATTTGGTCATGCAGGTGCAAGAGCAGGCAACGACGAAGAAACTGCAGATAGTAAAAATAAAGCACTTAAAGAATCCGGGGCAATTGTTTCAAATTCATTTGATGACCTTCCGGAGCAAATTAAGAAAACTTATGAAGAGTTGAGAAGTAAAGGAATTATTCAGGAAATCGAAGAGTTTGCCCCACCACAGATTCCAATGGATTATGAAACTCTCATGAAACAAGGCTTAATAAGAAGACATGCCGAATTTATCAACACGATTGTAGATGAAAGAGAGGAGCTCAGCTATTCAGGAATTCCTATTACAAAAATTATCAAAGAGAAGCATAGTATTGGATATGCCATAGGACTTTTGTGGCTTCAGAAAAAACTTCCTGACTATGCATCAGAATTTATTGAACTTTTAATCACGGTATTTGCAGATCACGGACCATGTGTTTCAGGTGCACATAACACGATGGTTGCGGCAAGGGCAGGCAAAGACCTTGTGTCGTCTGTTGCATCGGGACTGCTTACGATGGGGCCAAGGTACGGTGCAGCACAAGAAGAGTCGGGACGTTATTACCTGTGGGCAAGAGAGAATGGTTTAACGCCGCAACAGGCCATTGATAAAGCAAAAGAACAGGGGATTCCTCTTCCGGGATTTGGCCATAAGGTAAAGAGTACTAAAAATATAGATTGGAGAGAAAAAATCCTCATTGAATTTGTGAGGAAGAATTTTCCGAAAACCGAATATCTTGATTACTGCCTTGAGATGGAAAAGATAACAACTAAAGTAAGCGATAAGTTCATCTTTAATATTGGGGGTATTAGCGGAGCCCTCTGGCTTGATCTATTGAAATCGCTTGGCTATACAGATGAAGAAGTTAAAGAATTGGTAGAAGACGGGATACTCACCAGCATCAATGTACTTGCAAGAATTATTGGCTACATAGGGCATCACCTCGAGCAAAATCATCTTAAGGAGAATCTTTATAGGGTTCCATACGATGATGTTCTTTATAGCTTGCCAAAAGAAGACGAATTATAACCTGATGAAAAAGATCACAGGTTACAGAGGATTAAAAAAATCACCGAAGCCTCTCTGGTGAGGGGCTTCTTAAGCTGTCTTTACAGTTAAACTTTTTAATTAAAGGTTTTTCTATAACTAATAGTTTAGAAGTAAGTAAATTTCTTGACCTTTATGGTCATTTAATTAAATATACACAGCAACGGAGGCAGTTTATGACAAAAATAGATAAAATAAAAAAAGAATTCCAAGATAAAGTTCAGGGTTCAAAAATCTATGAACTTGCAAAGAGAGATAGACGCGAGAATCTCAAAAAAGAAAAAGTTGATGTTGTTATTCCTGAACAAAGAACATCAACAGACGCTCAGCATATATCAACACAAACAATAAAAGAGTCAGAACTTAAAATAAAAGCGCAATTTATAACAACAATATCTGATGATAGGGGCGAAGAAGTAAAATATGCAGGAATTCCTCTCTCCAAACTGATTGAGGATAAAAAAGGCATAGGGGATATTATCGGACTACTATGGCTTAAGAAAAAACTTCCCAGGTACGCTTCTAAATTTATTGAACTTATAATTGAAACTGTTGCTGATCATGGTCCCTGCGTTTCTGGTGCCCACAATGCAATTGTCGCGGCGAGAGCAGGAAAAGATCTCGTCTCATCAGTTGCTTCCGGGCTTCTTACTATAGGGCCAAGGTTCGGTGGTGCAATTGATGAAGCAGGACGTTATTTTAAATGGGGCAAAGACAGTGGGCTTTCACCAGAAGGTTTTGTTAACGAAATGAAGAAAAAAAGAATGCTTATTCCAGGAATAGGACATAAGATAAAAACCTCCAAAAATCCTGATAAGAGAGTGGTCTTGCTTATAAATTATGCAAAGAAAAATTTCCCGAAAACAGAATATCTCAATTATGTGCACAAAGTAGAAAAGATCACCACATCAAGAAAAGATACCCTTATTCTAAACATTGATGGATGTGTAGGTGTGCTTCTCGTGGACATGCTTAAATCCCTCGGATTCACTGACGAAGAAATAACAGAAAGATTAAACGCCGGGCTTTTGAATGCTTTCTTCGTGCTGGGAAGAACTATTGGAATAATAGGGCATGTTATCGATCAGAAACTTCTTAAATCTAGCTTATACAGAACTCCATATGAAGATGTTTTATATGACTTGCCGGATAAAAGCGAATTATAAAAGATAAGGATTGAAAAATAACATACCCAATTATCAGGGGCTCTTAAATTGTTTCAACAATCAATGTTTTAAGTCCAGGGTTTTCGATTTCAATTATTTTTTGTTTGGATTTTAAGAACTCAACATTATCAGAAACTACAAAGGTCGAAGACCCAGAGCCCGTAATATGAAAACATAGATGAGCCGCACTTTCTATTTTTTCGAAAAATTCAATAAACCTTTTGTCCTTAAGTCTGTATAAAACCTCAAATTCATTGTAAAGATATTGTTTAATAAATTGATAATTTTTGCCTCTTTCTATGGCCTGACTAACCCTCTCTGTATAGGTCCCTTTAGAAAATCTGCCAAGTTTATCCAGTTCAGTATAAGCTTCGCCAGTCGAAACTCTAAATTCAGGAAAAACAAGCAAAAAATAAATTCCCTTAAGGCTCTGTAAGGGATGCACAACATCCCCTCTTCCTTCAACAATTGCAGTTGAACTATTCAAGAAAAAAGGTACATCAGACCCAATTTCTTTAGCAATATTAAATAAATCTTTTTCTGATAAAGGTTTGTCAAATAATGAATTGAGAAGGTTAAGAGTTACTGCTGCATCAGAGCTACCACCGCCAAGCCCTGAACCTACAGGTATATTTTTTTTCACAACTACCATTATTTTCTCATATCTCTGTAGCGTCTGAAAAAATAATTTCAAAGCCTTATGAACCGTTGTAAAATCAGAGCCAATGTTATTACTGAACTCAATTTTTTCCCTGGACGACTTTCTCAATTCAACTTCATCATAAATAGACACTCTTTGGAATACTGATTTAATCTCATGATATCCACCTGAAGATTTACCAATTACTTCAAGCGTTAAATTTATCTTTCCATAAGCCCTGGCTTTCACAAAAGAATTATAAACCTAATAGAAATTTTATAAAATAGATAATTTATCTTTATAAAGGTAATTAAATCATTGACTTTAAATGTATTATATGTAAAATTATAAAACAAATGGAGGATCTATGAAGGAAATCGAAGAAATTAAAAAAGAATTCGAAGAGAAGATAAAAACTAAAAGTATTGAAGAACTCAAGAAAATTGAGACATATTTTCTCGGAAGGAAAGGAAAAATTGCCGACTTGTTCAAAGCACTGAAAAATATCTCCGAAAAAAAGAAGAAAGATACCGGACAGGAAATAAATAACCTGAAATCGTATATTGAAAAAACCATAACATACCACTTAAAAGAGTTAGAAAATATAGAAAAAGATAAGCTGCTTGAAAGTGAAAAAATAGATGTTACACTGCCTGGAGTAAAGTTAGAAACAGGAGGTTTGCATATACTCTCCAAGATTACAAGGGAAGTGGAAGATATTTTCCTTTCTATGGGCTTTGATGTAATGACTGGCCCAGAAATAGAAAGTGACTATTATAACTTCGAAGCACTCAATATTCCCGAATTTCATCCAGCAAGGGATATGCAGGATACTTTTTATCTTGCTAAGAAAATCTTGCTCAGGACTCAAACCTCGCCAATACAGATAAGGACAATGGAAAAATACAAACCTCCCGTAAGGATAATTGCAATTGGCCGATGTTATAGAAGAGACGCAATTGACAGCTCTCATTCACCTATTTTTCATCAAGTAGAAGGGCTTGTTGTTGATAAGAAAATCTCATTCTCAAATTTAAAAGGGACCCTCCTTGAGTTCACCAAAAGAATGTTTGGTCCAGAAACAAAAGTAAGATTTTCGCCATCGTATTTTCCTTTTGTCGAACCTGGCGCAGAAACAGCAATAAGCTGCGTTATCTGCAAGGGTGAAGGATGCAGAGTTTGCAAATATACTGGGTGGCTCGAAATGGGTGGCTCAGGGATGGTACACCCCAATGTGCTTAAAAATGTAAATATAGACCCCGAAGAATATCAAGGATTCGCTTTTGGCTGGGGAATTGAAAGAATCGCAATGATTAAATACGGAATTCCAGATATAAGAATGTTTTTCCAAAACGATTTAAGATTCCTTGAACAATTCAAATAAGGGGAAGAAATGATTATATCCTACAAATTATTAAGAGACTCTTTTGGTTTTGATTACACGCCTCAGGAGCTTTCAGATAAGCTTACTTCAATCGGAATAGAAGTCGAGGGTATCAGAGAAATAAAGCATAATTTCAAACACATCATTACCGGTAGGATAGAAAGCATTGAGTTAATACCCGGCACAAAACTCTTCAAAAGCATAATTAATACAGAGAAAGAAAAGCTTCAGATAATTACTGCGGCTACAAACATTAAAACAGGTAATATTATACCCATTGCTTTACCTGGCAGCTCTCTTGCAGATGGAACAGTGATAAAGAGAAAAGATTTTAAATCATTAAAGTCAGATGGTATGCTTTGCTCCTACCTGGAACTCGGGCTCGATGCAGAGTATCTTTCAAATGAAGAAAAAGCAGGAATTTTAATCCTGCCAGAGGACACACCAATAGGTTTAGAATTCAAAGATATTTTGCCCATAGATGACACCATATTAGACCTCTCGCTGCTCCCGGATAGAGCCGACGCCTTCAGTGTGAATGGGCTCGCAAGATGGATTGAAATTCTCAAAGCAAGAGATGGAAAACGGAGAGCAGATCTTTCGAAATTTATACCTCAAATTAATATTAATTTCGAGAAAGAAACCAAATTTGATATAGAAATTGAAAACCCACAATTATGTTCTTTCTATTCAGGAAGAATTATAAGAAGAGTAAATATTAAACAGTCTTCATTAAAATTAAGACAAAAACTCTTCATGCTAAAAGTTAGACCTATCAACAATATAGTAGATACAACAAATTTTGTAACAAAATTCTATGGACAACCACTACACGCATTTGATTTTGACAAATTAGATAGAAAAGTAATTATAAGGCTTGCAAAAAAGGGTGAAAAACTTAAAACACTTGATGAAGTTGAAAGAAATTTAACAGATAACAACCTGGTTATTGCTGATAGTAAAAAACCGATCGCCATTGCAGGAGTAATGGGAGGTTATGAAACATCCGTTACAAATAATACAAAAAACATTTTTCTTGAAAGCGCTCACTTCTCACCACTCGCAGTAGCTAAAAGTTCGAGAACAATCGGCCTTATAACAGATGCATCAACTCTTTTTGAAAAGGGAATTGATTATGAGTTTTCTTCTGTTGCATCACTTATAGCAACTGATTTAATTTGCAAGGAGACAAATGGAATACCATATAGAGATAATATAGTCTCGTATATAAAGAAAGCAGATGCCATTAATGTCAGATTTAATAGGATTAATTTACTGCTTGGCAAAGAAATAGACAAAGGAGAAGTAAAAGATTACTTCCAATTTGAAGGGTTGAAATATAAAGACAGAGGTTCCTACCTTGAGGTTACTTATCCTTCTTTCAGACAGGACATAAAAATAGAAGAGGATCTTATTGAAGAAATAATAAGAATGAAAGGATATAACGAGTTTCAGGAAAGTCTACTCCATGGAGAGTTCAGAGCATCAAAAAGAATTGATTTTGAGAACTTCACCTGGTTTTTAAAAAACAAACTCACTGAATTCGGTCTTACAGAAATTCAAACCTTTTCACTTATAAATTTAGATAAATTAAGGCATGTTGGCTTTAATGACGAAAAAAGAGTAATTAAAATTTTAAACCCTCTTACAGAAGACATGAATATTCTTAGACCTATTCTTTTACCGACAATTATCGAAGTAGTCGAAAGGAACAAAAATGCTAATCAGGAAAATATTTCTTTATTTGAATTAGGTAAAATATTTAGAACTGGTTCACAATTCGAAGAATTAACAGAATTAGGAATAATATTATCAGGAGACAGAATAGATAAAAATGCCTTTAAGAGAAGCTTCAAGTATGATTTCTTTTACCTTAAAGGTATTATTGAGGAATTGTTATTCGCAATAAAAGCAAAATATAATTTTAAAGAAGCACAAATTCCTTTCATGCATCCTTTCCAGAGCGCTAAAATAATTACATCAAATGATGAAATTGGCTATATCGGTAAGCTCAGAAAGGAAATCTCCGAAAATACCTTTTATGCATCGATAATCATAGAACCTTTATTTAATGAATTATATAATACAATAAATTTTGAGGATTTTTCCATTTACCCTCCTGTCAAAAGGGATATTGCAGTAGTTGTTGATCAGGACTTGCCTGAAAAAACAGTAAGAGAAGTTTTTATAAACCTGAATATTAAAGAGCTTAAAAAAATCACTCTGTTTGATGTCTACTCAGGTACATCATTGCCTGAAGGGAAGAAAAACCTTGCATATTCACTTGAATTCTCCTCAATGGATAAAACATTGAGAGGAGAAGAAATAGATAAAATTATTGAAAAGATAGAAAAAGAAGTGAAAAAGAAAGTGAACGGTATCCTCAGAAGACAATGACAAACTGGGAAATCGCCAATATACTACTTCAAACAAGGTTACTTTTGCTATTAAATGGAGAAAAAGAAGTAGCAGCAAAATATGAAAATGCTGCCTACACAATTGGTATACTTGACTATCCCGCTAATAATAATATTACATTTCTTCCAGAGCTAATTCAAAACGATATTCAAGAAATACTTAATACGGGCAGTTGTGAATTAAAAGAAAACCTCGAAAAAGAAATACCTAAAAGCCTCAGGGACATTGCAAATTTGCCAGGCATGAGAACAGAAAATGCAATAAAGATTTATGAAACATTGAATATCGATTCCATAAATGATTTAAAAAAAGCAATCTCATCGGGCAAAATAAAAGATAAAAGAGAATTTGGCCTAAGAATTGAAGAGCAATTAAGAAGAAGTCTGGTTGAATATGAAAAGGATTTTAAAGAATTAACTTTGTTCGAAGGATATGCTTATGCAAAGTCAATCACAATGTTTTTGAATAAAGAATTCAGCATAAAACTTGCAGGAAGTGTAAGAAGGGGAAAAGAAACCATTAATAATATAGATTTTGTTGTAGCAGCCAACAAAGATAAATTCATCAAAGCAATAGAGAAAATTGTTTCTGTAAAAAAACTAGAAAGAGAGACACAAAATATTATTTCAATAAAAGATAAAGATAATATTATTTTAAACTTTTATTTTGCACCTGAAAAATATATTTACTCTGCTTTGATTTATTACACTGGCTCAAAAATGTATAATAAAATTATAAATGAAATAGGAACAGTAAAAGGTTTTCAAATATCAAAAGACGGGTATTTACTAATAAATGGTCAGAATGAAGAAGAAATATATCAAAAACTCGGGATGCAATATACTCCACCAGAAATAAGAGAAGGAGAGGAAGAAATAGATCTGGCTCTCAGTAATTCATTGCCTGAACTCATCAACGATCATGACATAAAGGGAGATTTGCATATTCATTCAAATTTTAGTGATGGAACTAACAGCATCAGAGAGATAAAAGATGAGAGTTCGTACAAAAATTATGCATACATTGCAATTACAGACCACTCTCAATTGTTAAAAATCGCAAGAGGAGTTTCAAAAGAAAGATTATTAAAAGAATTTGAAATTATCGATAAAATAAATATGGAAGGTGATGAACCTTTAATATTGAAAGGAATTGAGTCTGAAATAAATATGGACGGAGCATTGGATTTAGAGAAAGAAGTAAATGAAAAACTAGATATTGTTATCGGGGCACTTCATATATTTTCACAAACCAATTATGAAAACACTCAAAGAGTCAAGAAAGCAATTGAGAGTAGATTAATCAATTTACTTGCACATCCAACCGGAAGGATAATACATATCAGAGAACCTATTCCGCTGAATTTTGATGATATTTCAATAGCAGCATCTAAAAATAATGTAGCACTTGAAATAAATTTATTTCCAAATAGAATTGATATATCATCTGGCCTGGTAAAACAAGCAAAGAGAAATGGGTTAAAATATTTCTCAATAGGAACAGATGCTCATAATACCGGCCATTTAAATTTTATGGAATATGGGATAAAAATATTAAAAAGATCGTGGATAAAAAGTGAAGAATTAATTAACACTTTTGAATTAAAGGAGCTAAAGGAATTCTTATGGAACAGGAAACATTAAAAACACTCGAGTATTTTAGCATCTTAGAAGAACTAAAAAACCTCTGTATAACTAAAGGCGCCAAAGAATATTCTTTGAATCTTAGACCATTTACCTCCTACGAAGAATCTTTAAAAGATCTCAAAGAAACTACAGAGGCAAAATTATTTTATCAGGAAGAAGGAGATCTGCCTTTTTTAGAATTTGTTGACATAGAGCCCCTTCTTGAAAAAATAAGAGTACTCTCGCTTATAAACGGTGAAGAACTTTTAAGAGTTGCCACTGCTCTTAGTACATTTAATGAGATCAAAGAAATAGGAGAAGCCTATAAAAATAATTTCCCTCTAGTACACTCTTATACATTAAAGATTAGTAATCTTTCGGATATAGCTATTAAAATTAACAAAGCAATAGGCCCTGATGGAAAATTACTTGACGATGCCTCGCCTCTTCTTTCAATTATTAGAAGAGAGATTAAGATAACTTATATAAGAATTCAAACTATACTGCAAAAAATTATATACTCTAAAGAATATGAAGATATAATACAAGATCAGATAATAACAAAAAGGAACGGCCGATATGTTGTCCCAATAAGACAAAACTCAAGACCTGTTTTTCAATATGTTATACAGGGAGAATCAAGCAGCGGATTGACGTTATTCGTTGAACCAATCTCAACTATAGAATTAAACAACAAACTTGTTGACCTGACATCAAAAGAAAAACAAGAAGAAGAAAGAATAGTTCTGGATTTAGAGAATTTAGTAAGAGATAGGATTGATCAGGTTATAAATTCATTAGATGTGGTCTATAAACTTGACTTTATGTTTGGAAAAGGAAAGCACTCAATAAAAATAAAAGGCGAAGAACCAGAATTAAATAAAAAACACGCTTTCAGTATATATAATGCAAGGCATCCCTTTATCCCAGGGGATAGAGTTGTTCCAATAGATGTAAGTGCAGGAGACAATTTTTTTATGCTTATAATCACTGGACCAAATACAGGTGGAAAAACAGTCACTCTTAAAACTATTGGTTTATTGATCCTAATGGCAGAGTCGGGTTTACACATACCGGCTTATTCAAACTCAGAAATTGGATATTTTGAAAAAATATATGCAGACATTGGAGATGAACAGAGTATCCAGCAGAACCTGTCAACATTCTCTTCTCATATGGAAAAAATCATAAAGATAGTAAAGAATGCCGACGAAAACACTCTAGCTCTAATCGATGAACTTGGCGCAGGAACGGATCCGGAGGAAGGATCTGCCCTGGGCTACGCAGTTTTAAAAAAGCTATACGAATTAAAATCAACTTCTGTAATTACAACACACCACAGTAAACTTAAAGAATTCCCATATAAATTCCCTCTCGCCAAAAATGGCTCTGTAGGTTTTGATATAAACACTCTTGAGCCAACATATAAGCTTTATACCGGGGTTCCAGGCGAAAGCCATGCATTTATTATTGCAGAAAAACTTGGCCTTCCAGTAGAAGTGCTCGAGGATGCAAAAAAAGAAATATCTGAAGAATACTCAATTGCTCAATCTATCATTTCAAAAATGTCTGAAGACCAAAAAAGAATAGGAGACTCTGCCATTGAAATTGAAAGAGACAGACAAGAAGCAGAAAATTTTAAAGAGCTCTATGAGAATAAGCTTAGGGAAATAGAAGAAAGAAAGAGATCAGAAATAAATAAAGCATACGAAGAGGCCAAAAAAATAATTTTTGAAACTCAAAAAAGGATGAATAATATTATTGATAACCTTGAGAACTACATAAAGAGCCAAAAAACTGTTCAGGAAATCAAAAAGGAATTCGAAACCGAAAAAATTGAAATAGAGTCAAAAATTAAGTCACTGGAGCCAAAGGAAACTGTTTCTATGAACCAGATAGAAGAGGGTTCCCTTGTATATGTCCCTAACTTTAAAAGACAGGGCATAATTCTGAATAAAATGGAAGAAAAGGGTAAACTTGTTATACAAATGGGAAGCATCAGAGCCACTGTCTCAATAGAGGACGTACAATTACTAAAAGGAGAGGCTCCTATAGAGAAAGGCGAGGAAGAAGAAAGTATCAAAGAGTTATCAAATATCCAGGTCCCAATGAAACTTGATTTACATGGACTTCCAACTGAAGAAGCTATAGAAAAAATGGATAAATACCTTGACTCTGCATATCTTGTAGGGCTTCCTTTTGTTTATATTGTTCATGGCAAAGGAACCGGGACATTAAGAGATTCGATAATCGAGCACCTTCGCAGAAAACTCCACGTCTCACATTTTTATACAGGAACACCAGAGGAAGGTGGAACCGGGGTCACAATCGTGTACTTAAAATGAAGAAAGATTTAACAATTATTTTTTTTGACCTGGAAACAACTGGGCTTAATCCAGATATAGATGAAATAATAGAAATAGGGGCAATAAAAGTTCAAGATAAAAAGATTATAGAAAAGTTCCAAAGCCTTGTAAGGCCTGACAGAAACATCCCAAAATTTATAACAGATCTAACAGGAATTAATGAAAAAGAAGTGGAAAAAGCTCCTCGTGCTGAAGACATAAAAGATAAGCTAGAAGATTTTATCAACAATTACCCGCTTATTGCTCATAATGCAAGTTTTGACAAGACTTTTCTTGAAAAATTACTCGGAAAAGAGCTTGAAAACGACGTTTACGATACACTTGAACTTTCCAGGCTTTTCTTCCCTGAATTTTACTCTCATAGTCTTCAAAATCTGGTTAAAAAACTCGAAATAAAATCAAAAGGACCTCACCGTGCCTTAACAGATACATTAATGTTATATTCAGTATTTCAAAAAATTGAAAAAGAAAAGGGCTTATTCCCACAAGAAATTCTGAAAAAGTTCAAACAAATTTTCGTAAATGAGAGAAATTTTGATTCTATATTTGGCGACGAATGGGAAAAAACAGAAAACACTGAACCTTCTTTAAAATGGGAGCTTAAAGAAGATAAATCTGCAAGAATCACCCTGCCTTTCAGGGAAAAATCAAAATTTGACAGTTATTTCAAAGAAGGAATATACTTTGTTGAATCAGACATAAATGACGAAACTTTAGAAGAAATTACTCGAGTTTTGAAAGACAAACAACTTCTATTACTTACTTATAGCGAAAACCTTGGAGAAAAACTTGCCCAAACCTTTAAAGAAAAAAGCTTTTACGTTTCCACTCTTAATAATTATGAAAGATTTATTTGTCCGAAAAAAATTCAGTTTTTTCTCGATAATCCTTCTCTACTACCTGCTGAGTTAAGAACAAGCTTTGCCATTCTTGTTTCCTATATTTTCAAAACAAAGGATTTCTTTGTTGATAAGGCACCAATTCACATTTTAAAAAACCCGTTATTGCGAATATTATCATCATGCGAGGAAAACTTATCGAGTTGCAAATATGAAAGTTTTTGCCCATTGAAAAGAAAGATTGAAGAAATTAAACTTTCCGAAGTTGTGATATCAGAGCACAGTATCTTGTTCAACGAAAACTATTTTAAACAAGCCCTAAAAAATAGAGCTCTGGTTGTTTTTGAATCATTCAGATTGCCAAAATCTTACTACTCTTACAGACTGGAACTCTCATTTTTAGATTTACAAACACTATTAACATACAATAATTCACCTTCTGAAAAAATAAGCAAAATTAAAGATATTTATAACTCTATTGACAGATTGCCAAATGGACAGGATATAAGCAAAGAAATAAAAAAGTTAAGAGAACTACTCTCAGATTACCATAATGACCTAATCGAGAAATTTTTAAAGAGAGAAATTTATCAAAAAGGCCTTAGAGAGGGGAAAGTAATAATGTTTGCAATTGACAGAGAGACACAAAAAACATTTCGAGAAAACACAAACTTTTTTAATCCCATAATTTTTGTATCGAAATATACAAAAATAGGCGATAAAGAAGTTTTATCAGACTTTACAGGGCTCAATGGAGAAAAAATAAGTGATAAACATCCTTTTGATAATAAAATTTTAGTTTCTTTTGTTCCTCTTTTCAGTCGTTCACCAAATCATGATGAGTTTCCAGAAGAATTTGTTAAATTCTTTAAAAAAATACACGAAAAAGCAAAAACTGCAATAATCTTCCAACAACAAATTCTGATGAAAGAGATATATTTTTCTCTAAAAAATGAAGGGTTTGACGTAAAAGCTTATGGAACTGATTCCGCCGATGAAAAAAGAGAAATAGACATGTTCCAATATGATATATCACCCTCACAGATTTACAGAGAAATCTATCTTGTTAAGCTTCCTATTATACAAAATGATAATCCAGAAATGGAATTTTACTCAGCTCTATTCATAAAAAACCTCGTTTATGAAATTACAGAAAAATCAAACGGAAGAAGTATTGTTTTCTATTTTGATGGTAAACTGAAAAATAAGGATTACAGAGTCAAATTTGAGGACATATTTATTTCTTTTCCGCTGTACCTTGAAAGAGAAGAATCCCTTCTAAGAATTCTAGAAAAAATAAGAAATAAAAATTAAATTGTTTGAAAATAGCCATTAAATAATATAATTTAGCATGAAAATAATCTGGGCACCCTGGCGAGCGAAGTATATCTCAGAAATTAAAAAAACGAAAAACTGCTTTATCTGCGAGGCAGTAAAAAGCACCAACGACAAAGAAAGTTTAGTTGTATTCAGAAGCAATCTTGCCATAGTCATAATGAACAGGTATCCTTATAACATAGGCCACATGATGGTCTCGCCGATGAGACATATAAAGTATCCATATGAAATGACAGAAGAAGAAATGACTGAAACAATGCTACTTATGGCAAAAATGACGAAAGTACTTGAAAACTTATACTCGCCGGAAGGGATTAATATAGGAGTTAATATAGGAAAATCCGCAGGAGCCGGAGAGGAACACCTTCACTTCCATATTGTCCCAAGATGGCACGGAGATACTAATTTTATTACAGTTCTCGATAATACAAGAGTATTGCCTTCGTCACTTGAATCAACATACGATAAAATTAAAAAAGAATTTGAAAACAGCAATTCCTGAAAATAAACTCATA
>CAZJKI010000014.1:0-29915 GCA_964546685.1 uncultured Caldisericum sp.
TATTTTTGTCAAGGTTTTACAAAGTTAAAGTTTGGTACCTAACATTAAATTATCAACTTTTGAGAGTAAAGTGCCTGGCACCAAATCATCATTTTGCTGTTGTGCAATCGATGTTAAAGATTTTTTCAATATCAATGGGCTCCATTGAAACGGTCAACGATTTTTCTCTTGAAAAAGCATATTTTAGCGTTATTTCTGTCCAGGGATGGTCGCAGCATTTAGCTTTTTCGCCTTCGTCTTTTAAATTTTCCACTTCCTTTATGAACTTTTCTACCTCTTCATTTGATAAAATCTTTTCAAATTTATTGCAATTACAAAATTTTTCAGGCTCTTTTGTCTCACAAGCGTAAGTGAGGTAATAAACATTATTTGTATTTATAATACTTAAAGTCTTTGTAAACTTTTCTCCAATAATTGATTGGCCAAATACACTTATATTAATTGCTGAGACGTTATTGTTTAGAATGCTTTTCAATATAAATGCTGTACCAATCAGAATTATAATAATTAAAATAAGTGCTATTGTTGACTTATTTATTTTCATTTAACCATCCCTGGTCCTAGTAAAATGCTTTTACTCAAACGTGAAGACTACACTTACATTTGCCTGTATACTGATTGTTCCACCTTCAATAGGCAGGCTTTCATCGGCAGCAGCAATACTTTTGTAAACAGGAGAAGGAGACCAATACTCGATAGAAATCGATTTAATACTGTTGATTTTATACCCTGTCCCGTCAATTGAAGCGTCAGCTTTTGCTCTGGCATCTTTCATAGCAAGTTTTATGGCGTCTAATTTTAATTGGTCTCTATTTGAAGCATCAAATGCTATACCATTTATTTCGTTAACGCCGTTTGCTGTTACTGTGTTTAAGATTTTCCCTGCGGAATCAATTTTCCCTTTTACACTGAAAGATTCGTTTGCTCTGTAACCTTCGAGGGTCTGTTTCCCGGTATCTTTCTCATAGCTGTATACAGGGTAAAGACTTATACCTGCTGTTTGAATGTCCTCTTTCTTTACCCCGATCTTTGAAAGCGATTGAATAACTGAGTTTGCCTTTTGTGATAATCCTGTCATTGTGAGAGACGCATCCTTGTTTTCTACAGTTATACCAAAATTTACCAGCGCAATATCAGGTACAACCTGTACTGTTCCAGTTCCAGAAACAGAAATTGTTCTTTCATTTGTTGTTTCATCTGCGACAGCTACTCCTTTTGGAAGAGCGCGTGCTCCAACTACTACTACACTCAGGAAAACCAACATCACAGCAAGCAAAATTAATTTTTTTCTCATATTTCACCTCCGTTTATAATTTAGACTCCATAATCACTTAAAAAGTTCAATTTAATTTTAAATGTTTTCTGGATTTATTGTAAATTTTTTGTTTTGATTTTTATGGTGGTATTAGTCTGAAATTTTTGAGGAATTTCAGAAGAGTGATATTCAATTTTCGTTTCCTGCCAGGTTATTTACCTGTGTGATACTATATCGTTTCTATAAGCTCTTGTAGTATCCTTATTACAAATATTTTCAAAATAATAAACACACAAACCTTTCTTTTCAATCTCTAAAATTATTTGAAAGGTTTATTGTTAAATGTGTATTTTAAATTGTCCTTACTTTTCGTTGGTTTTTTTCTTTTTCCCTGGTAAGAATATGATTATACCAATTATAACTAGCGCAAGTCCAAGTGCATAATCTTTAATTATTTTATAAACCTTCTCGGAGATGTTAAAAGCAAAAGGAAGAAACAGAAGTAACGCTATACCAAGAAGAATTAACCCCGTAAATATGTTTCTTTTAGAGTATCTAAAGAAGCATCCGGATAAAATATATGCAAGTCCAAATGATGCAAAAATCGTTGAAAACAGGATTGTTCTTGAAAATCCGAGAATCGAAAATACGAAAAGCAAGATTGAAATGCCCAGAAATAAAGTCAAAAAATTTGTAGTGGCATCAGTTTTCTCTTTCTTTAAAATTGCGAGAGTGATGCTGTAACCTCCAACCATAAACAGGAAAATTCCCACGAAGCACCAGAAAAAAGATGTAATTAGGTATGTATTATTAAAGATATAAGCAGCTCCAAGTGATACAAGGAGGCTGCCTCCAACATACTTCCTATCTAAATTCAAAATTTCACCTCTGCGTATAAATTTATTTCTCGGTATAGAAATGAATGGAGAGTACATCAGGCCCTACATGAGTTCCAATGATGGGTCCTAATCTTGTAAGAGGAATTTTTATTCCAAATTCCTTTTCGCATAAAGCCTTATACTCTTCTGCTTCCTCTTTATTGTCTCCCCATGTAATTGTAATATACTTCAATCCTTTCTTTGCAGTTATATCTTTTACGAGTTCTATCATTCTTTCCTTCCCTTTTTTCATTGTTCTTGGCTGCTCGAGAACATTTACAACACCATTATCGAAGTATAGAATTGGTTTTATCTTGATGATGGTTCCCATTACTGCTTTTGCTTTACCAATCCTTCCCAGCCTTGCAAGGTAAAAAAGATCTCCTACAAGAAAGAATATATTCATATGATTGCTTAGATTTGGAATTTCGTTGAGAACTTCTTTAAGGCTTTTCCCTTCATCGTAAAGCATCCTGGCGATTTCCATTATCTGAAACCCCAACCCTAACGAGGTGAATTTTGAGTCAAATATCCATATTTTATCAGTTTTTAAGGCTTCTTTTGCAGCGTTTGCTGAATTAATTGTTCCGCTTATTCCAATTGAAATATGAATCGAAATTATAGAGTACCCTTTATCGAGGAGTGGTTTATAGACGCTTGCAAAATCTTCTGGAGAGGGCTGAGTTGTGTCTGGAAGTTCCCCTTTTCTTAACCTTTCGTACAGTTCGTCGTCGTTAATATCTACATGTTCTTTAAATGTTGTTTCGCCAAACCTTACGGTTAAAGGAACTACTAAAATATCGTACTTTTCGACTACATCTTGCGATAAATAGCAAGTTGAATCTGTTACGATTTTTACTTTTTCCATTTTTACGCCTCCTTTGTTATAAGTTTTGTATCCTGACTGCCCGGGTCCTGAGTGCGAATAAAGTACAGGACCTATTCTTGAAGATTTGGCTAATATTTCCAGCTCTTCTTCAACATTTCTTCCAACTTTTACCTTCTTCTATATCTACTTAGTATATAATATCTGCCCTTTCAATCCCTCCTTTTTTTGTTAAATTTTTTACAATCTTAATAAGTTTTATTTTTGAGCTGTTTTTGGTCCTGTTTATTTTAAGCTGACCTATTTTTCCCTTGAGAAGACGAAGAGTGGAATAAAATTTCAAAAAGTTACTTATTGTTTCTTGATAATGACCTATCATTTTTATCATATTACCCTCAATAGATAAAATGAAATAAAAGTTATTATAATGGTTGTAGCCGCCCCAATTACAAATTGCATTACGGTGTGGTCCTCTATCTTTATTTTGGCGTAACCTGCAGGTACAAGGAGAAGCAAAAAAAGATAACCTATTAATCCGTATACAATACCAATTGAAATTCCTGGGCCTGCAATGCCTGCAGCATGTCCTGATGCTTTGTATCCTGATGCATTAATTACTGCAAGAAAAAAACCACTCAGAAAATAGGACAATGAAATTGCTATAAATATTTTATTTGATTGGGTCAATAGAAGTAGAAAAAAGCCTGTTGAAAAGCTAAACATGTTAGTAATAAAAGAGACCCTCCTGTATTGTTTATAATTTCTTTTTTTAAAGAAGTAAAACCATGATGTTAAAGGAATTAAGGTAAAGAAAAGAATGAATATTGCCAGGCTTTTTATGTCTTTTGTTCTCTTGAAAATTATTAAAGCGGTAAGAATTGCTATTACGGGCATGTCAAAAAGAAATGTGAGAGAACGGAGAAACTTTTGTTCTGTCATATTTTTGGCAGCCATATCCCTGTTTGTTTCTGATATTTCCCTTTTTTGTCTTGATAAGAAACCTCGCATATTTCATCTGCGCTTAAAAATAAAACCTGTGCAATACCTTCATTTGCATAAATTTTTACAGGTAAAGGGGTAGTATTTGAGATTTCTATTGTGACGTAACCTTCCCACATCGGCTCTAGAGGCGTTACATTTACTATAATTCCCATTCTTGCGTATGTGCTTTTACCGAGTACTATGCAGAGAATGTCTCTTGGGATTCTAAAGTATTCAAGGCTCTTTGCCAGTGCAAAGGAGTTCGGTGGTATAATGCACTCCTTTCCTTTAAAGTCAACAAAACTATTTTTTGAGAAGTTTTTTGGATCGACAATTGTTGAGCTGATGTTTGTAAAAATTTTAAATTCATCTGCAACGCGCATATCATAACCATAAGAGGAGATACCATATGAAATTACCCCTTTAGAAATTTGAGATTTTTCATAAGGCTCGATCATTCCATTTTTGCACTGTTCTCTAATCCACCTATCAGGTTTTACTCCCATGTTTCAATTATATAAATTAATCCCAAAAAACAAAAGAAATTTTATATTTATTCAGCCGCTTACTTTTTTCTTCTTAGAACAAGCCGATAAACAAGAAAACCAATGAGCCCCCATGGCAGAATGAAAGCAAAGATAATGAGAACTCCGAAAAATGAAAACACAAGCGTCTCATAGAGTTTCTTTAGTGCATCAACAAGAGGGCCCAAAAAACCTGCAGGTTTGAAACTTTCTTCCTTTTCGCTGAGGTTTAGTGTAATTTCTGAAAAATCTGTATGAAATGCAATATAGTTAATCCTTCCCTTAATAGTTTCTATGTCTGTTTCTACACTCTGGATTTCGTTTCTTAATTTTATCATTTCATCAATGGTTTTTGCTTCTTTTAACCATGATAAAAGCAGGTTTCTTTGTTCTTCAAGTACTTTTAGCTTTGAAGAAAGATCAACGTACTCACCTGTTACATCTTGAGTAGAGACACTCAGGTTCATAACTTTACCAAATTTTGAGACTGCTTCATTAAAATTATCGAACTGGTCAGATGGAACAATGACGGTGATAAAACCTAAATAATAGTCTCCCTGTTTGTAGTAACTTGAGTTTGCAATGGTGCCCGAAATAGATTTAGACGCTACGATGATTTTTTGCCATGTCTCAAAAAATTTACCTCTGTCAGTGAGAATTGACATATTGCCATTTTTGATAATTTTGAGTCCAAATTGAACTGAAGATGTTTCGGAATATGGCAAAGTTCCGCCGGATTGCTGGTAAACTTTGTACTCCTCATTTGAAGTTGTTCCTGGTACTGCGAAATTACCTTCTTTGGTGGATTGAGATTGATCAACATTTTTATCAGAAAAAATACCTCTGGATTGCAGGTTTGTTGGTAGGAACTTAGAAAACAAATTTCCATTAAGCAAGAAAGAATAAGAAAAATAACCTGATAAAAGAAAAGCACAGATGATCAGGATAATAAGGATAACTTTGTTTCTTTTAAAAAAATTTCTCATTTTTATCGTCCTCCTTTTTATTTAGACTCTGAAAATAATTAAAAAGTTCCATTTGCAAAAATTGAATTTTCCTTTACAATATATCAGTGATTTTATGGAAAGGAGTGGGTAAAGAACCCACTTTTTATTTTGATAGGATGAGTATGGAAAAAATTGAAGAGATTGTAAAAAAGAATGCAGAAAGGCTTGGGTTAATTATCCTCGATATGCGTATAAGGGGAGAAACAATAGAGGCGACCCTCTATCGTAAAAATGGTGAGTTAACAGTTGAAGATTTAGAAAACTCAACCAGATTAATTCAGGAGGACCTTACGAGGATTGGTTTAGAAAGAGCCTACAGTATTAATCTTTTCTCGCCAGGACTTGATAGGGTATTAAAAAGCAGAGCAGAGCTTGATATTTTTTCTGGCAAAGCTGTTAAATTTTCATATTTGTTAAATGATATTTTAGTAACTGAAACTGGTATTTTAAAGGGAAATGAAGGTGAAAACGTAGCTTTTGAGATTGAAGAAGGCTTAAGATTGTTTCCATTTGTTAACTTACGCAAGGTTACCCTTTTTGAAGGCGAGTTTAAAGATAGAAAAAAAGGGAGGGAAAGAAAATGATAGACATAGATGTTTTAAAAAATATAGAAAAAGAAGAAGGTATATCAAAAGATTATTTAATGGAGGTCATTAATGCTGCTTTCAGGACCGCTTATAAAAAAACTTTTGATGAATCGAACTCTGTTGTAAAAGTTAACCTTAGTAAAGGTGAGGTAAGACTTTATGCAGAAAAAACAGTTGTGGAACATGTTAACAATCCTTTGCTTGAGATAAGTCTCAAAGAATCCTTAAAATTTGAGTCGGATGCAAAAATTGGAGATCAAATACTCATTGAAATTCCTTTAAAGTTGCTATCTGCTTCTGCAATAACCAGTGCAAAGCAGGTTTTTCAACAGAAGATAATGGAGAAAAAAAGGGATATAACTTATAGTATATTTTCAGGTAAAGTTGGAGAAACTATAACCGGACGTGTTACGAGAATGAAAGGCAAAGGAAACATAGGTGTCAATATTGAGCCTTATAATATCGAAGGTTTTATACCACCTGAGGAGCAAATTTCTAACGAAAGACTTTTCAGGGATAGACTTATAAAAGCTTATATAAAGGAAACAGTAATGACTGACGGGGGCCCGCTTATAGTACTTTCGAGAGCATGTCCTGAGTTTCTTGCTAAACTTCTTGAAATGGAAGTCCCGGAAATTACTCAAAAAATTGTTGAGATTAAAAGTATTGCAAGGGAGCCTGGAGTAAGGGCTAAAATATCAGTAGCATCAAAGGATATAAATGTAGATCCTGTTGGTGCCTGTATCGGGCAAAGAGGAGTAAGAATAAACAATGTTTCAAAAGAAATTAACTATGAGAGGATTGATGTTATAAGGTATAATGCAAACCCCGAGATATATATAGAGAATGCTATGAGTCCTGCTAAGGTCGAAAGAGTTGAAATGCTTCCAGACGGAAAGGGAGCAAATGTTTATCCAAAGATAGAAGAATATGCTACAGCACTTGGTGCTAATGGCGTTAATGTTTCCCTTGCTTCTAAACTCACGGGATATTTTATCCATCTGGTGGAGCCTAAAGAAGGTGATTGAGAATGAAAAAGGATGCTAAATTGAGAGTTTATGAAATTGCAAAGTCCCTTGGTATGAAATCTCAAAAGCTTATTGAGATAATGGAGGAACTCGGTATTCATAGCAAAGGAACTCTTTCTATAATCGATATTGAGACCGCACAGATGGTAGAAGATTATGTAAAAGAACTTAGGAAAAAACATGACGAAGAAGAAAGCAAGTTTGCCAGGCTTTCGGGCAATATAACTATTAAAACTTTTTCTGAAAGATTTGGAATACCATTTGAGGAAATTAGAGAAAGGATAATGAAGCTGGGTTTACCCTACAAACCCGAACGTAAATTATCAAAAGACGAAGTTCATTATATTGCTTATGAATTTGGCCTCGATGTCCCTGAGTTTAACAATAAAGAATTTATTTCGAGATTTATAAAAAGAGCACCGGTTGTTACAGTTATGGGACATGTAGATCATGGTAAGACAACGTTGCTTGATACGATAAGGAAAACGTCTGTTGCTCTGAAGGAAAAAGGACAAATAACTCAGGCAATCGGAGCGTCTACTGTTAAGGTTGATTCTGATGAGATTATTTTTATAGATACTCCCGGCCACGAAGCATTTACTGAGATGAGGTTAAGAGGGTCTATTGTTACCGATATTGTTATACTTGTTGTTGCGGCAGACGAAGGTGTTAAAGAACAAACAATAGAGTCTTTAAACCATGCAAAGGCGGCTAAAGTCCCTATAATCGTGGCTATAAACAAAATAGACAAACCTGGTGCGGATCCTGAGAAAGTTAAACAGCAACTTGCGGACAGGGGTCTTCTGCCGGAAGAATGGGGTGGTTCTACCACGTATGTGTCTGTTTCTGCAAAGACCGGGAAAGGTGTACATGACCTTCTTGAGATAATAAAATTACAGGCAGAACTACTTGAACTCAGGACTAATTCTAATATAATTGCTTCTGGTACTGTGATAGAGTCGGAAATAGATAAAATCATAGGTCCTCTTGCAACAGTTATTGTGCAGACTGGAACATTAAAAGTAGGTAGTTTTGTGAGAGCCGGTAATATTGTTGGAAGAGTAAGGTTTTTAACTGATACGTTTGGGAAAAGGATTAGTAAGACTACTGCAGCTTCGGCTGTTGAAGTCGGTGGACTTCCGGGTATTCCAAATGCAGGTGAAATATTTTATGAACTTGATAATCCTGAAGAAGCAAAGTATGAATTAAAGAAAATAGAAGAGACAGGAACTCTTAAGAATTTGAGTATGAATATACCAAAAACCATTGAAGAATTGCTTAAAGAAGCGGAAACAAAGGAAGAGAAAAAACTGTATGTTATATTGAAAACCGATACGCAGGGATCACTGGAAGCCGTCAAGCATGCTGTAATTGAAATAAAATCGCCTGTTCCCCTCGAAATAATACATGAGGGAGTTGGGGGGATCGTTAAAAGTGATGTACTTCTTGCAAGCGCTTCAAGAGGTTTTATACTTGGTTTTAATGTGAGACCAACTTCTGAAGCAAAACTGGAAGCAAAACAACAAGGCATAGATATAAAGACTTACGATATTATATTTGAACTTACTGATGAACTCGAAAAGCTACTTAAAGGTATGGAAGTTAAAGAGAAGAAAGAAATTGTCATTGGCAAAGCAACTGTCAAACAGCCGTTTAAAGTATCAGGAGTTGGCACTATCGCTGGTTGTCTTGTTAACGAAGGTAAAATAATAAGGAGTGCCAGAGCAAAAGTAATAAGAGATAATACTGTTATTTATACCACTGAGATCTCTTCTCTAAAGAGATTTAAGGAAGATGTTAAAGAGGTTGCAAAAGGATATGAATGCGGGATAGGACTCAAAAATTTCAACGATATAAAGACTGATGATGAAGTTGAGGTTTTTGTAATTCCAGAAGAAACAAAATAATGGCGCTTTTTGTCTGCCCTACCCCGATTGGTAATCTTAAAGACATCACACTGAGAGTTTTGGATGTTCTGAAAAATGTTGATGCAATACTTGCTGAGGACACAAGAAAAACACGCATTATTTTAAATAAATACTCTATTAAAACTCCTCTTATAAGTTTTCACAGTTACACACGCGAAAATAAATTTGAAAGAGTAGTCGAAGATCTTTTGAAAGGTAAAAATTTTGCACTTGTATCAAACGCGGGGACTCCTGGTATTTCAGACCCCGGTTTTAATCTTATAAAGACTTGTATAGATAAAGGTCTACATCTTGAAATTTTACCCGGGGCAACATCATTTCTTCCAGCTTTGCTGCTATCAGGTTTTTCTCCTGATCACTTTATCTTTTATGGTTTTTTACCCAGGAAAAAGGGCAAGAGAATTAAAATATTTGAGTCTTTCAAAGATTTTCAAGGACCTGTAATATATTTTGAATCCCCATATAGGGTTAAGAATTTTCTTAATGAACTTATTGAAGGTATTGGGGATAGATATGTAGCTATCGTCAGGGAAATTTCTAAGATTCATGAAGAAGTGATTAGAGGTAAAGCTTCAGAAATTCTTGAAAGGACAAAAGATAGAGAAGTCAAAGGGGAAGTTGTGATAATTGTAGGAGGTATTTAGATTAAAATTTTTTGAATACTTTCTTATTTGTATAATAATGAAAACGTATAGGAGGTGTTTATGGAAGAAACTGATAAAGCATTGAATAGAGCTGAAGCACTTCTTGAAGCCGAAAGATGTCTTTATTGTTTCGATGCTCCATGTGAAAAGGCATGTCCGGCGAATGTTCCAATTCCTGAATTTATCCATTCAATCATGACGAACAACCTTCAGGGTGCAAGAGAGATAATTGAAATCGTCCATCCTTTAATAGAAACTTGTGGTAAGTTATGTCCAGAGGAAAGCTTTTGTCAATCTGTATGTGTCCGCGCTAAGATTGATTCTTCAATTAAAATCAGGGAATTACACCGATATGTCACAGATAACACAGACCCCTCAAAAAATCTTAATATATCCTCTAAAAGGAAAGTTAAAATTGCCATTATTGGTGGGGGGCCTGCGGGTATTTCATGTGCAAGAGAACTGGGGAGATTTGGTTTTGAAACAGTTATATTTGAAAAAAAGGAACTTGGTGGTGTTCCCATGCAGCAAGTTTCTATTTCCAGGTTCCCAGAAAATGCTGGGAAAAAAGAAATTAGATTTATACATGATAATTTCGTTACTGAAGTAAGAGATAAGAAAATTATATCGGTAAAAGAAATCGATGACCAATTTGATGCAATTTTTATTGCTACGGGTCTTCAAGGAGAGATAGATTTAGGCATAAAGGGTATGAATCTTAAGGGGGTATATTTTGCCACTGAACTTCTGAAGCTTACAAGGGCTTTTATTAAAACACCTGTTGGCAAGAGAGCAGGAGTAATTGGTGGAGGTAACGTTGCAGTAGAAGTCGCCACAGTGCTAAAACAAGAGAATAACGAAAGAGACGTAGAATTGATTTACAGAAGGGGCTTGAAGGAGTTGAAAGCCTTCAAAGATGAAATAGATGAAGCAGTTAATGCTGGTGTTACAATGCAATTTCTTGCAATACCAGTAGAGATAAGAGGAAAGAATTCAGTTGAAGGAATAGTTGTAAAAAGAGCAAGGCTTTCAAAAATAGATGCTTCGGGGCGAAGGACTTTTGAAGAAATACCAAATTCTGAGTTCTTTATACCTCTTGATACAATCATTATTGCAATTGGCCAAAAACCTGCTGATCAATTCGTGGAACTTGAGAAAAATGGAAAAGGTTTAATAAAAGTTGATGATGACCTGATGACTTCTGTTAAAGGCGTATTTGCAGGAGGCGATATAGTAAGGGGCGCAAGTACAATTGTAGAAAGCGTAGCAGATGGTAAAAAGGCAGCGTTAAGCATTGCAAATTATTTAAATGGAGGGAGAAATGTATAAAGAAAAAGATATTTCGATTGACTTCCTTGACATACATCTTGATTCTCCTTTTGTGCTCTCCGCATCGCCCTCGACAGACGAAATGGAAATTGCCTATAATGGTCTCAAGGAAGGATGGGCAGGAGTAATTCTTAAAACCACATCGGTCGAAGAAAATGAAGTAAATCTTAAAAACCCTATGATGTCTTCTTTTGGTCCAATGAGTAACAAAGTTTCAGGACTTGGCAATATTGACCTTATCTCTAAATACCGTATAAATGACATTGAGGGAAGAGTTGAGTATCTTAAAAAGGAGTTTCCAGGTAAAATGATTGCCGCTTCAATAATGGGAGCAAAGAAAGAAGATTGGCAATCACTTGTTTACGGATTGAAAAAAGCAGGAGCAGACTTAATAGAGTGTAGTTTTAGCTGTCCTCAGGGAAGCATGGGGGAAGAGGCAGGAAAAATGCTTGCTCAGAGTATTGAAGCAACAGAAAAAGTAACAGGTTGGGTTAAAGAAGCAGCTGATAAAACACCTGTCTTGATAAAGATAACCCCTCAGGTGACAGATATTGTTGAAGTGGCAAAAGCGGTTAAAAGAGGAAGAGCCGATGGTATTACCGCAAGCAACACAATTCCGTCGCTTTTAGGCATAGACATTAGGACTTTTGAACCATACCCAACGTTATTTGGCGAAAGCTCTTATTCAGGGCTATCAGGCCCTTCAATAAAGCCAATTACTTTGAGGACAATAGCAGAAATTGCTAAGAATGTTGATATTGTTATATCAGGAAATGGTGGTGCATTTTCATGGCAGGATGCGGTTGAATTTATGGCTGTTGGTGCATCTAATGTTCAATTTTGTACGCTGCCAATGCATTATGGATTTAGGACGATAAGGGATTTGAAGAGCGGTCTTGCTCATTATCTTGAAGACATGGGGTTTAATAGTCCACTGGACATTGTTGGTAAGGCATTAGGAAAGATAAAAACTAATGAAGAGTTACCAGAGCTTTATACGCGCTCAGATATTGATACCGAAAAATGCATTGGTTGTGGTTTATGTTATGTTGCATGTTCTGATGGAGGTCATATGGCAATTCAGTGGGATTCCGATAAAAGAAAGCCGACCGTTGATGAAGATAAATGTACTGGCTGTGCAATGTGTATGCAGGTTTGTCCTGTTGATGCAATAAAAATGAGAGAGAAGCTTGATGATGCAGTACACTATTTTTTAGAGAAGAGGTGATTTATTTTGAAGGAGATGAATATTTCTTTTAGTTTGAATGGTAAAGATTACTCATTAAATGTTCCAACGAATATAACGCTCCTTCAAATCGTGCGTGAAATAACCGGTTTAACAGGTACTAAAAAGGGATGTGACAAGGGAGAATGCGGTGCTTGCACAGTATTATTTAACGGTGTTACTGCAAACTCCTGTCTCATTATTGCTCCTCAGGTTGATGGTTCTGTTATAACAACAATTGAAGGAATTGGCACCGTGAAAAACCCTCATCCAATTCAAAAAGCTTTTGTTGAAGAAGGCGCAGTTCAGTGTGGTTTTTGTACGCCAGGAATAGTGGTTTCAACTTATGATCTTTTAAATAAAAAACCTAAACCTACCGATAATGAAATAAGAGAGGCTTTATCAGGTAACCTATGCAGATGCACTGGTTACATAAAAATATTTAATGCCGTTAGAAAAGCCTCAGGGGAGGAAAAACTTGGGCGTTAGTGGAATATTACTCAGTGCTGGTGAGTCGAAAAGAATGGGTCAATCCAAGGCTTTTCTTAAGTTTGGTCACAAAACAAATATTGAAAATTTGATTGACGAGTATTTATCATCAAAATTAGATGAAGTGATTGTTGTCGCAGGCTTCAACGGAAATTATTTAAAGGAATTTATTGAAAAAAGTATAAAGAATAGAAGGCTTAAAGTATTAATAAATGAAAGTTTTAGCATTGGAATGTTTTCCTCTGTCCAGAAAGGAGTAAAGGAGATTTCAAATGATGGAGTTTTAATTGGCATAGTTGATAACCCTTTTACAAGCAGCAGTATTGTTGATAAGCTCATTGAGAATTTTAAAGGGGAAATCATTGTACCATATTTTCATGGGAAAGGAGGACACCCTGTTATTGTGCCATTTTCTCTTAAAGAAGAAATTCTTAATGCTAATCCAGAGAATACTACTTTGAAAGATATTATTTTAAATCACAAGGATATTATAAGACATATTGAATTTGAAGATGAAAAAATAACATTTGATATGGACACTTATGAAGATTATTTGAGGTTGCTTGTCTTATGGAGAAAGTGAAAACGGAAGATGCTGTAGGAAAAATCCTTGCTTCAGATGTTACTGAGGTAGTTTTGGGAGTTAAAAAGGGTCCATTGTTTAAAAGAGGTCATCTGATAGTTGAAGAAGATATAGTCAAGCTTATTTCCATTGGAAAGCATTACCTTTGGGTTGAGAGCGATATTAAAAATGGTTCAGTGCATGAAGATATAGCTGCAGTGGAGATGATGAAAAGCATTAAAGGAGATAATATTTCTGTAACTACCCCGAGTGAGTCGAGGGTGAAGTTAATTGCAGAAGAAGATGGAGTTGTTATTCTAAATAAAGAAGGGCTCGTGAGGTTAAACTCAATCGAAGATGTTGTTATTGCTGTAAGAAGAAATTTTACATTTGTGAAGAAAGGCCAGGAAATTGGAACTGGAAAGGTAATACCCGTTGCAATCCCTGAAAGCGAAATGAAGGAAATTAATCTTATAGAGGAGAAATACAGTCCTATTGTTACTATTAATCCTTTCAAGGTAAATCGAATTGCGATTTTTCCTGTTGGAAATGAGTTTATCGAGGGTTTAAGAGATGAGAAAATAAGCGAAAAAGTACAGCACTATTTTGAGGAACTCAGGCAGGAAGTTCTTTTGAGAAAAGTCCTTCCCGATGATGAAGAAAAAATTGCACAAGTTGGGCTGGATGCAATAAAACTGGGAGCTAACTTTATTATTTTCGTTGGTGGCATGGGCGTTGACCCTGATGATAAAACTGTGGGAGGGATTAAAAAAATGGGCGCCGAAATTGTGAGGTACGGAGTTCCAATATTCCCGGGTCAAACTTTTCTTGTTTCGTATAAAGATCAATCTGTAGTTATCGGGATGCCTTCAGGGATTGGAATGTTCAGACAGGGCACAAGTTTTCACAGACTAATGCCAATTCTTCTTTCAGGTTACAGGCTTTCGAAAGAGGAAATCATAGAAATGGGCGAAGGAGGTTTTATCGATGCATGAAGTTTATGAAAAAATGGCAGAACTAATAAGAAAAAGTGAAGAGTTTGTTCTGGCAATAGTCGTTAATGCAGAATCTTCCACAGCGGGTAAAATGGGTTTTAAGATGCTTGTACAACCAGATGGTAGTACGCACGGCACAGTAGGTGGAGGAGCTCTCGAAAAGGATATTATTGCTGCTTCTTTTGAACTATTCAAAGCAAAGGGGACTAAGTTCAAAAAATATATTTTGAAGGAAGGGGAAGAAAGTTCCCTTGGCATGGTTTGCGGAGGTGAAATAGAATTATATATGGAATACATAGGTTCAAGACCACAACTTGTAATATTTGGAGCAGGTCATATTGGAAAAATGCTCTATAAAATGGCTGACCTCTCTCAGGATTATGATTTAATAGTTGTTGATGAGAGGAGCGATTTCGCCAATAAAGAAAATTTTCCAAATGCTTTAATTTTTAGTGGTGAAAATATATACGAAAAAGTAGATACTTTGCCAATAAGGAATGGTGCATCTGCTATTATTGTAACACCAGGCGGAATGTACGATCCATTCATTCTGAAAGGCCTTCACGATTTAAAAGTGAAATTTAATTATGTGGGAATGATTGGTAGCACTTCAAGAAGGGATAAATGTTTCGGAAAGGCAAGGGAACTCGGCGTACCAGATGATTTTCTCAACAGTGTATTTTCTCCGATAGGTCTTGCGATAGAGGGCGAAACGCCTTTTGAAATATCTGTGGCAATTCTTGGAGAAGTTATTGCGTTGAATAAAGGTGTACTGAAAAATATGAAAACCGAAAAGACTTTACATAAAGAAAGGAGGGCAGAGACTTAGAGTTAATTTTTATCAATAAAGGAGCGGAAGGTGAAGGAACTTGATTATTTTGTTGCTTATAGCATAGATGAAGCGCTTAAACTCCTTAATATAAATAAGGGAGACTTAAAAATTATTGCCGGTGGCACTGACCTCCTTGTAAGGTTAAAAGACAATCTCATCAAGGAAAATAGAATTTTAGACATTTCAAGAGTAAAGGAATTGAAAGGAATTTATGAGGATGGCGAATATATCCATATACTTCCTCTAACCACACATACGGAAATAATTGAATCACCTTTGGTTCAGAAATTCGCTTTCATATTGAAAGATGCTTGTTTGACCATTGGCTCACCGCAGATAAGGAATAGGGGCACTCTTGGGGGGAATATTGCGAATGCATCTCCAGCTGGAGATGCTATTCCTGCATTATTAGTAATGGATACGAAGCTAAAACTTAAAAGTGTTGAAAGAGAAAGGGTTGTAGAAATTGAAGAATTCTTTACAGGCCCAGGGAAAACTCAGATGGCGCAAGACGAAATAATCATTGATGTTTTCTTTCCAAAGATCAAAGATAACGAAACAGGATTTTTTAAAAAACTTGGACAGAGAAATGCAATGGCGATTTCTATAGCAAATGTTGCAGTGAAATTGGGTATTTCCCGGAACAATTCTTTTGATAGAGCATTTGTTTCGTTTGGGGCAGTTGCTCCAACTGTTGTAAGGGGTAGACTTGTTGAAAAAGCTTTAATTGAACAAGAATTGGACTCTTTTGAAAAAATACTTTATATTTCAAGGCTTGCTTTTAGAGAGGTAACGCCAATTACAGACGTAAGAGGTTCTGATGAATACCGAAGAAATATGAGCACAAATTTGCTTTACGAAGGTTTAATTGAATTGTTTAAAAACGGCTGGAGAAGGAAAGATGGATGATCCAAAATATATAGGGAAAGAAGTTCCTCGAATAGATGCCCTCGAAAAGGCAACAGGGAATATAAAATATATGTCTGATCTATCTTTTCCGAATATGCTTTATGGAAAAATTTTGAGATCAAAATATCCCCATGCAAGAATTTTAGGCATAGATGCCTCCAGAGCAAAGGCTCTTGAGGGGGTAGTTTCAGTTGTAACAAGTGATGATGTTCCCGGTACGAACGGTTTTGGAATAGTTATTCCTGATCAGCCGGTTTTATGCTCGGATAAGGTAAGGTACATTGGTGATGCTATTGCGGCTGTTGCGGCTGAAACTGAAAAAATTGCCGAAGAAGCAATAAAATTTATAGACGTGGAATATGAGGTACTAACAGTTGTCGATGATCCCATAAAAGCTCTTGAACCAGATGCGCCAAAGATACATGAAAGTGGTAATGTTCACCTACATACAGAAATTAAAAGGGGAGACCCTGAAAATGCTTTTAAAGAAGCCGATTTGATTATTGAAAATACGTATTATACAGGGAGACAGGAACATGCATTTCTTGAAACAGAGTCAGGAGTTGCATATGTAGATGATGAGGGCAATCTTAATATATTTGCAGGCTCTCAGTATCCTCAAAGAGATCAATTACAACTTGCAAGATGTCTTGCGTTAAATTCGCGAAAAATTAGAGTTGTTTCTTATCCAGTTGGTGGTGCATTCGGGGGAAAGGATGAGCTAACGATCCAACCCATTCTTGGTCTGCTTGCCTTGAAAACAAATAAACCAGTTAAGATAGCACTTTCAAGGGAAGAATCGATAATGTCTTATTGGAAAAGGCATCCTTTCATGATGTATTATAAAACAGGTGTTAAAAAAGATGGTACAATCGTAGCGCAGGAAGTTAAAATGTATCAGGATAAAGGAGCTTATTCTTCTCTTGGAGGCCCTATTCTAAATCTTGCAGTTGAGCATGCATGTGGTCCTTACAGAGTTAACAATGTTCACATCGAAGGTTTTGCAGTTTTTACTAATAACGGGATTGCAGGTGCAATGAGAGGGTTTGGAGTTCCTCAGGTCACTTTTGCAATGGAGACTCAAATGGACATTATTTCGGAGAAACTTGGCATTGACCCTGTAGAGTTACGCAGAAGAAATGCTCTAAGAGCAGGTGATCTAACGCCGATAGGTAATAAACTTACTACAAGTGTGGGAACGATTCAAGTACTTAACGAAATTGAAAAATCTAACCTCTGGCTGAGGAGAAAAAAATTAACGGTACCTGATCCGGATAAGCCATGGATAAAAAGAGGCGTTGGAGTTGCTCTTACCTATCAGGGAACGGGCCTGGGGGTAGGTTTGCCTGATTATGGTGGTTCTATTATTGAAATGAGCGAGGATGGAGGATTCACTGTAAAAATAGGGACGGTTGATTATGGTCAGGGTATCGGTACTTCATATGCTCAAATCGTTGCAGAAATGATGAAATGTTCTATAGAAAACGTTAAGGTAATATTGGGAGATTCCTACCTGACAGCTGATTCAGGACCGACAAGCGCCTCTCGAGGAGTTTATACGGGAGGAAGAGCTTCTGTGATTGCCGCAGAGAAGATGATTAACATTTTAAAAGATAGAGCATCAAAATTACTTGATACTTCTCCAGAATCACTCGATTTTGATAATTGTTATTTTTTTATAAAAGGCGACCTTACTCATAGAGTTTCTTATAAGGAAATTGCCGATGATTTTTTAGAAACAGACTATAAACTCCCACACACGGAGGGTTATTTTTTAATGCCAACTGCCGATATAAAAGTAAAGGGTGCTTTCGGTTTGCCGCACCATATTTTTGCGTTTTCTGCACATGTTGCGTATGTAGAAGTAGATACATTAACAGGGGTAACAAAAGTGCTTGAAGGAGCAGAGGCAGTAGATGGTGGGGTCGTACTTAACAAACAGGGGTACGAGGCTCAGGTTGAAGGTGGATTTGTAATGGGAATAGGTTATGGGTTAATGGAAGATGTAAAAATTGAGAAAGGGATTTTTAAAACACTTAATTTTTCAACGTATATAATCCCAACAGCAAAAGATGCACCTGAAAATATTGAGATAATTCCAGTAACTGACCCTGAGGACACAGGTCCATTCAGGACAAAAGGTATTGCAGAAACAGTAATGGTTGCGACAGCTCCTGCAGTGACAAATGCCATCCATGCAGCAACAGGAATAAGGATTTATAAAATTCCCGCAACCCCCGAAAGTGTTTACAGTCTTTTAAAGGAGAAAAATAATGAAAAAACTGATTAAAGATATTGACCTTATTGCTACTTTTAACGAGAAGCTTGAAGAGATTAAAAATGGTTGGATTCTTATAAACAATAATGTTATCGAAAATTTAGGCACTGGTAAACCACCTGAAATTTCAGAAGCAGAATCTATTTCAGGGAAAGATATGCTTATTTTACCGGGCTTTATTAACATCCATCACCATTTTTATCAGTCACTTTTTAGATCTGTCAAAGAAGTTCAAAATTCAAAGTTATTTGACTGGCTTGTATTTTTATACGAAAAATGGAAGAATATCGACGAAGAAGCTGTTTATGTTTCTTCTGTTATTGCAATACTCGAAATGATGAAAAGTGGAGTAACTACAACGACAGATCATCTATACTTGTTTCCAAAAAATCATCCACTGTTATTTGACAATGAAATTGAGGGAGCTAAGTTAACCAGAGTAAGGTTTTACGGTACCAGAGGAAGCATGTCACTTTCAAGAAAAGATGGTGGGCTACCTCCGGATTCGGTTGTTCAAACAGAAGAAGAAATATTAAAAGATTATGAAAGAGTTGTTAAAAAATACCATAATCCCAAGCCTTTCTCGATGTCAAGAGTCGCTCTTGCTCCATGTTCTCCTTTTTCCGTTACTGAAAATTTAATGAAAGAAACTCTTGCATTTGCAGAGAAATACGATCTGCTTCTACATACTCATCTTGCTGAGACAAAAGACGAGGATGATTTTTGTCTTTCAAGAGTAGGCTTAAGACCTGTTGATTATATGGAGAAACTTGGTTGGTTAAATTCTCGAGTCTGGTTTGTTCATCTTGTTCATCTTAATAATTCGGATATAAAGAAACTTTCTGATTTTAACGTTGGCATGGCACATTGCCCGACTTCGAATATGAGACTTGGCTCGGGCATCTCTCCGGTTGTAAAGATGAAAAATAAAGGAATAAGAATTGGTTTAGGAGTCGATGGAAGTTCATCTAATGACACAGGGAATTTTCTTCAAGAGGTTAGGAATGCTATGCTTCTTCAGAGAGTTGTAAGTGGTGCCGATGTAATGACCCCCAGAGATGTGCTATCAATAGGAACGCAGGGTGGAGCAAGAGTTTTGAAACTTGATAAAGAGATCGGTTCCATTGAAATTGGAAAAGCCGCAGATATTATTGGTTTTAATATGGAGAGACTTGAATTTGCAGGAGGTCTTTCTGACCCTGTTGCAGCACTTGTACTTTGCGATGCAAAGTCTGTGGACCTCTCGGTTATAAATGGGGATGTTGTTATAGAAAGTGGCAAATTCAAATATTTGGATGAATCGGAATTTATGAGGAAGCAGAACAAAATTTCAAAAAAACTTTTGAGTTATTAATTTTGTCAAAAACAAATTTTGTTAGTTTAAATATTTAACGTAGTCCAGTTTTTTGTAGACTGTTTCTGTAGTTTTACTGCTTAAGAAGCCTTTATTGTACTTGCTTTTAAAACCTTTATTTCTACATGGTTGCTTGTTTCAGTTTCAATGCACAGGCCTCACAGAAAGTTATAAAAAAGAAATAAGATTTTAAGCCATTTTTTAAAAATGTCACCCGAAATGTCACAGTCTAAAAAACCGCATTACAGAGTATCTTATTAATGAAGTTTTCGCTTAGAGCTAAATTTTTTCGTTTCTTTTTGCTCTCTTATTCATAGTTTCATGGAGCAATTCAAGTTTTTCTTCGGGAATTCTTTTTACTCCACCCATAATTGTGGCTACTGTAATCATCTTACAGAGTAATTCAAGTTCCTCTATTTTTCTGAAAGCCCTTTCAAGATCTTCCCCGACAGTAATTGCACCATGATTTGCAAGCAATGCTGCACTATGCTCTTCAATAACTTCGCTTACTTTTTCTGCAAGTTCTTTTGAAGATGTTACTTCATATGGAATTACAGGAACTTTTCCAAGAACAATGCAGGATTCTTCATGTATACCATCCTCAATCGGGATTTGTGCAATTGAAAATCCTGTTGCAAACGGTGGATGTGCATGTATGATTGCATTTACATCGGTTCTTTTTTTATAGATTAGTATGTGGAAGAGAATTTCGGAAGATGGTTTTCCCTGTCCCTCTACGATGTTTCCTTTAAAATCGATTACTATTATATCTGTATAATCGAGTTTATCTTTCGGTAAACCAGATGGGGTTATGTAAATATAATCCTCGTCTCTTACAGAGAAGTTCCCTCCATACCCACCATTTAGTTTTTCAGTATATAGTCTTTTGCCTATATTTACAATGTCTTCTTTTATATTCCTCTTCATTCTTTACTCCTTTCTTCTTATACTATTATATATGAAAAAAATTTTTCTTGTTAGAAGCAATTCTCTTGATCCTTATTTTAATATAACTCTTGATGATAAGATGCTCTTTCTTGAAGGAAAGGGAGCAATTTATGGAACTCCGAAATTTTATAAAAACAGTGATTCTATTATTTTGGGAAGATTTCAGCAAAAGGAATTTAAAGTAGATGAAAATTATTGCGTAGAAATGGTATAAAAATTCTTCAAAGAATTTCCGGTGGTGGTGCTGTTTCAAGAAAGTATGGTGGTTTTTTGTATCATGCAATACTTTTATTAAATACAAATTTGGAAAAGCTTAAAAAGGCGTTAAGTCCACAAAAACCTTACTCGGAAGATCCAAAGTATATAAAAAGCAATAGAAGTGAGGTCATGAATTTTATGAAATTAAATTTATAAATGAAATAGAACTTACGGAAGCGATTTATCGAGAAGTAACATTATTTTTTAATTATGTATAAAATGATTAAAATTATATTGTTAAATTGTGTATGGAGGAAAAAGTGATTATTACGGTAGATGTAGGTAACACAAATATAGTTATTGGATTCATAGATAAAGGTAAAGTTATAAACGTTTTGAGAATTGTGACAGATAGCGGAAGAACTTCTGATGAATATAAACTCCTTATAAGTGAATTTATGAGAGAGGAAAAAATTGAAAAGATCTTTATAGATGATTTTGTAATATCTTCTGTAGTTCCTCCCCTTATGCCAATTTTCAGGACAGTTTCAAAAAAACTTATTGAAAAGGATGCAATTATCGTGAGTTTTGACATGAATCTCGGCATAAAGTTTGATGTTGATGAACCCAGTTTTACAGGCACTGATAGAATTTGTAATATGTTTGAAGCTGCTTATATGTTTCCTGATGAGAATGCTTGTGTAGTTGATTTTGGGACTGCAACTTCATTTACTGTTATAACAAAAGATAGAAGGTTTGTAGGGGGGCCTATTTCAATTGGCATTCTTACTGCCCAGGCGGATCTTTTCAGAAAAACCTCTCAGCTTCCAAGGATTGAACTTGCTAAACCTTTAAGTGCTATAGGTAATAATACAATTGAGGAACTGCAATCTGGTATTGTTATTGGGTTCGGGGGTCTTGTAGATAGGCTTATAGAAAGCATAGAAGAAGAGCTTGGAGAACCTGTAAGGGTTATTGCTACGGGTGGTATTTCTCATATCATGGAAGGAGTATCAAGAAAGATAGAAATCTATGATAAATTATTGACTCTAAAAGGTGCTTATCATATTTACGAGTATGTTAAGAAACTTTAGTATAGGGAATGTCACCGTAGATCCACCAGTTGTTCTTGCCCCAATGGCAGGATTTACAGATTCGCCTTTTAGATTGCTTGTAAAAGAGTTTGCAGCAGGTCTAGTTTATACAGAAATGATAAGCAGCATGGGGATTTTTTATAAGGATTATAAAACTCTTGAACTTATAAAGTTTAGAAGAGAAGAAAAACCAATTTCTGTGCAAATTTTTGGTAATAATCCCGATAAACTTGCTTACGCTTCATCACTTCTTGAAGAGAAGGGCTTTGATGTTATTGATATAAATATGGGTTGCCCTGCTCGTAAGATAGTTAATAGTGGTGCGGGGAGTGCATTAGTTAAAGAGCTGAAACTTGTCGGAAAAATTGTGCGCGCTGTTAGAAGTACAGTAAAAATTCCTGTGACAGTTAAGCTGAGGAAGGGGTTTTTAAGAGGAGAAAATCTGCTTTTTGAATTATCTCATATTATAGAGAGTGAAGGGGCCGATGCAATTATTGTGCATGGAATAACTATGGAGGATAGTTTTAAAAGTGATATGGAAGACTGGGAAAGCATCCGACAATTGAAAGAAACTGTAAGAATTCCGGTCATAGGGAATGGCGGTGTTATGGAAGAATCAGATGTTAAAAATATGTTTGAAACTACTGGTGTTGATGGAGTTATGGTGGGGAGGGCATGTATTGGCAAACCATGGTTTATAAAATCTGCTGTTCAATTTATTGATACTGGAAATCCTTTATCACTTTCATTAAGAGAGAAATTGAATATAATAATAAGACTCATAGAAATGGAAGTAGAGGAAAAAGGTGAAAGAGTTGGTATAAAAGAAATACGAAAGTTCATTTACTCTTTTACTTATAGAATGAGAGGTGCTACGGTGCTGCGGAATAAAGTGAATACAATTGATAATAAAGATGAATTAATAGGCCTCTTGAAGGCCTTTTTTGAAGTTAAGGAGGCAGTATGAGAGAAGAAGAACAAAGTGAGAAGATTCTTATTTCCAGGCATGGTTATGAGGAATTGGTGAAGAGAGTTGAATATTTAAGGACAGTTAAAAGAGTGGAAATATCTGAGAAAATTAAGCAGTCAATCACTTTTGGAGACCTTTCTGAGAATGCTGAGTACGATTCGGCAAAGCAGGAGCAGGCTTTTCTTGAAAGTGAAATAGCGGATATTGAAGCACAGATTGCAAGGGCAGAAATTATCGATGAAAAAACAGTTGGAACAGACAAGGTTAATGTGGGTTGCAAGGTTGAATTAAACAATATCGATAAGAAAACAAAGATTATTTATCATATTACTGGTTCTCTTGAAGCTGATCCAGATAATTCTAAGATTTCATGGACTTCTCCTGTTGGACAGGGTTTGATGGGGCACAAAGTCGGTGATGTCGTTGAGATTTCGATTCCAAAAGGAAAAGTAAGATATAAGATTATGAAAATAGAAAGAGGTAACAATGGATGAATACTCTCTGAACGAAATAGAGAAAATCAGAAAAGAACTTGTTCTCTATCTCAAATCTGCGGGTATAAACCCTTTTGGAGGGAGATTTATAACAGAATTTACTAACAGGGAAATCAAAGATAATTTTGATCATTTTTCAGAGGGGATTGTTTCGGCAAAAGGGAGGATAATTGCAATAAGAGGGCACGGTAAAGCAACTTTCGTTACAGTAAGAGACTTCAGTAGCGAATTACAGTTTTATTTTAGATTAGATAATCTCGGAGAAGAAAAATACACATTTTTCAGGAAAGTAATTGATATCGGGGATTTTATTGGTGCTTCAGGCACTCTTTTTAAAACTCATACTGGCGAGATTACACTCGAAGTAAAAGACTTCGCGCTTCTTACTAAATCGATTAGAGTTTTACCAGAAAAATGGCATGGTTTGAAAGATCCTGAATTGAGATACAGAAAAAGATACCTTGATCTCGTTTCTAACAAAAATATACTTGAGCTTTTTATTAAGAGGAGCAGGATAGTCAACGAAATAAGAAATTTTTTAGAACAAAAAGGATTTATTGAAGTTGAGACTCCAATGCTTCAGGCAATTCCGGGAGGAGCATCTGCCAAGCCTTTCGTTACCCATTACAACGCACTTGATCAGGATATGTATTTAAGAATTGCTCCGGAACTTTATCTTAAGAGGCTTATTGTTGGAGGGTTTGAAAAAGTGTTTGAAATAAATAGAAATTTTAGAAATGAAGGAATCTCTACGAAACATAATCCCGAATTTACCATGCTTGAAGCTTATTGGGCTTATGCTGATTATAATGATGTAATGAAGCTTTCGGAAGATTTGATTTATTATGTTGCAAATTCAGTTTTAAATAGCCCTATAATTGAGTATAAAGGGGAGAAAATTGATTTTACTCCTCCATTTAAGAAAATTAAGTTCAATGACGCCTTTAAAGAATACGCTGGCATTACATTGTCAGATTTAAGAAACACTGATGATTTAAGGGGAATTTTAAACAATCTTGGTATTAAAATGGAGAAGCACCTGACCATTGGAAATGTTATCAATGAAATTTTTGATAAAAAAGTCGAGATAAATTTTATTCAGCCAACTTTTGTCTATGATTTTCCCATTGAAACATCTCCTCTTGCCAAAAGGACGGAAAATGACCCACATATGGCTGATAGATTTGAAATATTTATAGGCGGGCTTGAAATTGCAAATGCATTTTCTGAGCTGAATGACCCTCTCGATCAGTATGAACGATTTAAGGATCAGATGGATGCTAAAAATAAAGGCGAGGAAGAAACCCAGGAAATGGACTTAGATTATATCGAAGCAATGGAATATGGATTTCCTCCGACAGGTGGTCTGGGAATTGGAATAGATAGACTTGTTATGTTACTTGTTGGAAAAGATTCTATAAGGGAAGTAATTCTTTTCCCCCAACTTAAGAAGAAGGAAGTTAATGAAGAAGAAGAGTAAAGGTTACATTTGCGCGGTTTGTGGGTACAAATCGCCTATTAAACTTGGGAAATGTCCTAATTGTGGAAGTTGGAATAGTTTTGAGGAAGTTAGCTTTGTGGAAGATAGTGAATTAAATCAACCAATCTCAATTGAAGAGAAAAATACTGATTTTGCACAGGATCGAATTAAAACAGGCATAGAAGAGTTTGATAGAGTTCTTGGGGGAGGAATTGTAAAAGGGTCAGCTATTATTATCGGTGGGGAGCCAGGTATTGGCAAATCTACATTACTATTGCAGGTAGCAGGGGCAATCTCTCAAAAACAAAAGGTTTTGTATGTTTCAGGCGAAGAATCATATTATCAGATAAGAATGAGGGCAGAGAGACTCAGTATTTTTTCAAAAGATCTGTACATTTATACTGAACAGGAGATAAACAAGATAATAGGAACTATAAATCAGGAAAAACCATTTCTTGTTGTAATAGATTCCATTCAAACAATAACTTCCCAGGATATCGAAGGATCTCCCGGGGGATTGAACCAGGTTAGGGAATCCACAAGGATTTTTACGCAAATCTCAAAGAAATCAGGCATGCCAGTTATACTTGTGGGACATGTGACAAAGGAAGGCACTCTTGCAGGTCCTAAAGCTGTTGAGCATATAGTAGATGGGGTCTTTTACCTCGAAGGCTCACGAAATGATGTTGTGAGACTTTTTAGAAGCGTTAAAAACAGATTTGGTACTACAAATGAGGCAGGGATATTTGAAATGCAGGAGGAAGGGCTTGTAGGAGTCAAAGATCCTGCTATTGAATTTATATCTCAAAATGGGAATTTACCTGTGGGCTCTGCAATAACTGCGTCTTTGGAAGGCACCCTACCAATTTTCTTTGAAGTACAGGCACTTGCTACTCCGACTTATTTCCCAATTCCAAGAAGAGTTGCAAACGGGATTGAATACAACAGATTACTTTTAATTGTTGCCGTCCTTGAAAAAAGGCTCAGACTTAAACTCGGTAGTTTTGATATTTATGTAAACACTATCGGTGGCTTTAAGACAGAGGACAGGTCAATGGACTGTGCATTATCTATGGCGATACTTTCAACAATTCTTGAGAAGAATATTCCAGAAAAGACTGTTATTATGGGTGAAATTGGACTTGGAGGAGAGTTGCGGCCAACAGTTGGTTTAGAAAGAAAGATTAAGCAGGGAGAAAGACTTGGTTTTAAAACATTTGTTATTTCTTCTTTCTTTAAAGAGCGAATCAGTGAAAAGGGAATTAATATAATTTACGCTTCTGATATTGAAGAAGCGAGGAACTCGATATTTTAATGGAAATCTCAGGAATTATCGTTGGTGCAGGAAAAAGTATGAGGTTTGGTAATTCTGACAAAGTTTTTTATAAAATTAATAATGTTCCTGTTATTTTTTATTCACTTGAAAAATTTTTGAAAAATCCTCTTTTAAAAGAGGTTATAGTCGTTCTGAATGGAGATAATTTAAAAAAAGGAAGAGAATTTATTAATCTCAGAAAAATCAAAGTTATAAAAGGTGGAGAAACAAGGGCGGAAAGCGTTATGGAAGGAGTTAAGACAGCAAGGTATGCATTTGTCCTTATTCATGATGCAGTAAGGCCACTTATAACGGACGATTTTATACAATCTATTATTTCTGAATATGATGATTCTTTAGATGGCGTTATTCCGGGACTTGATGTTAGATACACAATAAAGGAGAAAGATAAAAGAGGTTTTGTTAAAAGAACATTACCCCGTCACCTTCTTGTTGAAGTTCAAACTCCACAGTTGTTCAAAAAGTCTTCTCTTTTAAAGGCATATAAAAAACTTCCTCTTGATAGCAAAACCGATGAAGCAATGTTGATTGAAGAGTGTGGAGGTAAGGTAAAAATAGTTAAAGGTCTTGAAGAGAATATAAAAATTACAACGCCTCTTGATCTTTTCTATGTGAAAGGAGCATTAAAACAACGGAAAAAATAGGCATAGGGTTTGACTCTCATAGATTTACTGAACAGAAGCCTCTTATAATAGGGGGAGTTCAAATTCCTTACAGATTAGGGCTTTTGGGTCATTCCGATGGAGATGTGCTGATTCATTCAATTATTGATGCACTTTTAGGTGCATGTGGTTCGTCTGATATTGGTACACTGTTTCCCGATAACGATGATAAGTATAAAGGTATAGATAGTAAAAAACTTCTTACTGTTGTGTTTGAAAAATTTTCAAAAGAGGGTTTTGAGATTATTAATATCGATTCAACCGTAATTGCCGAAGAACCAAAATTAAGTCCTTATATTAAGAATATTCGTGAAACCATTGCCTCTTTATTAAAAATGCCAACTCAGAATGTGAACGTAAAAGCAAAAACAAACGAAGGAATGGGGTTTATAGGAAGAAAAGAGGGAGTTGCCTCTATTTCTGTTGTTTTAATCAAGAAAACCTGATTATAAACCTCTAACTATCACAATAGGTGTTCTTTGGTCTTCGTTTTCTGCTGGATTATCGGAGAGTGCAATTTCAAGTTTTCCTTTGTCTATGCCTTCTGTATATCCTACTGCCCAAGCGTCTCCAAGGTCATTTGCATCTATTACCGCAGCCCTGTTACCTATTTTTTCTTTAATTCTTTTGCACGTCTCGAATGGATCATCAGGTCCTGGGATAACTGCATAGTCAAATGGTGGAATTGATGCGGGGGGATCGTCAATAAGTGCAGATTGTGCTCCCGCGACGATATAAAACCACCCATTTTTTTTAAAGGTTTTTCCAATAATTCCAGCGACGGTTGCAAGGAAAATTCGTAAACTGCCACATTCCTGAATTGCAATTTCCATTGCATAGGGATTTGCAAGGGGAGCGGCTCCTCCAAAGGGTACACTTTTTTGAGAAACCAGTCTTGAAACCAATTTTGCAAGTAAAGAAGGTTTTATAGTATCGACTGTATATACTCTTCCTTCTGCCATTGCCGTAACACAGGAAGATATTGTGATTATGTCGCCTTCTTTTCTCAGGTCTTTTGTGTAATAATCTATTAAGTTATAAATATTTTCAAATTCCCTTATAAGAGATGTTTTTACCGGGATTTTCTGCACTCCTTCTAAAATTCCTTTCTTTTTCTTTTCTCTAAATTCAAATTTCTCGTCGGGAAAATTTTCTTTTGCGAAATCAAAGAGAGATAAATCACCCGGATGAGTTTTGATACCGATTTTTATAATATCTTTAGCTTTATCAACATATCCCAACTTGATGAGAATTTCGGTGAATTTTTGAAAATCACTTGAGTAAAAATCAGATGGTTCAAGGTCAAAAAACATTTCAAAATACTCCTTCGCTTTTTCGAACTCGCCGATTTCGTAAAAAATGTTAGAAAGTCTTTTAAGAACATACCGATATGGTGACATTGTGCTTCTTTCAGGTTTTTTGAATTGTGAGAGAATTTTTTTATAAACTTCAATTGCAGTTACAGGGTCTTTCAAATCAAAATAATATAAATCTCCGAACATGAGTTGAAGCCAGAGATTATCCGGGTTATCGTTTACACCTTGCTTTAATATGGAAATAGCTTTTTCTTTGTTTGAAGTCATCATGTATAACTGTGCAAGGAGTCTGTGTACGCCGATGTTTTCTTTTTTATTTTCTTTTACGAACTCTTCTAGGATTTTTATAGCTTCTTCTATGTTTCCATTTTTGATAAGTAATTTTCCTTTTTCACTTATGTTCATTATTTAAGCTCCCTGTGAGTTTATTTTCATCTTTTTGTTAATTCTTTCACCAAAAATTTTTATATGCGTCCCTTTATCTTGATGAGAAATTATACATTGTATTTACCTTTTGCAAAATTTTTTTAAAATTAATTTTACTATATTATTTATCTATGGCGGTCTTTTATCTTGATGATTTTAAAGATAATGAGATTAAGCAAACTATTGAAATAAAAGAAGGCGAGCTTTTTCATCATTTGAGAAATGTTCTCCGCATTCGAGGTGGAGAAACTGTAAAATTTTTCAATAATAATTCGGTTTTTCAAACAAAGATAGATATTGTGACAAAAGAAAGAATAAGTTGTATGATTGAAAGTGTAACTCCTATTAAATTGCCGTTTCCAAGGATTATTCTTGTGCAATCAACTATTAAGAAGGAGTTAATCGAGGTTGTTTTAAAGCTCAATGTGCCATTTTTTGTAAAAAGTTTTATTTTTTTCAAAGCTACAAGAAGCCAGTTCGAACTTAATGAGAAAAATATTTTGAGGTTTCATAAAATTGCGCTTTCCATTGCAGAGCAATCTGAGGTGTGTTATAAGCCCGAAATTAAGTATTTTAAAGAACTTGAGAACGCGATTAAAGAGGTTAAAGATTCGTTCGTGATTACTCTTCATCCGGGGGTGCAGGAATCCATAGGAAGTTTTGCACGAGAAATTAGTAATTTTAGCGTGGTTTCCCTATTTACCGGCCCAGAAGGAGGTTTTACTGAAAATGAGATCAAGGTACTTAAATCTTATGGTGCTTATTTTGTTTCTCTGAAATCAGGCATTTTTAAATCCGAATTTGCAGGTTTTGTAGCAGCCGCGATTTTAAGAGAATTAGTCTGATTTTTGCTTTATTTGTTCAAGCGCAAATTTAATTCTTTTAATTACTTCTTCTTTGCCAAGTAATAATAAAATCTTCCAGAGTTCAGGGCCACTTTTAGAGCCAAAAAGTGCAATCCTTAGCGGATGGTAAATTTTCTTGCCAGATAATTTAAGACTATCTTTTAATCCATTTAGAAATTCGTTAATTTTTTGCTCTTCAAATTTTAAGTTTTCAATATTTTCTGAGAGATATTCAAAAACTTTAATTGAATCTTCATCAAAAAGGATACTTTTTTCTGTCTCATCTTCAGAAAATTCGAGCCCTTTTAGAAAAGGCTCTGAGAGCTTTACGATGTTAGGAAGCACATCTATATTTCCCTTTAATGTGTCAACAAGTAAAAGAGTTTTTTCGTTGCATTTTATAGCAGGATAGACTTCTTTAAGATAAGGCATTACAAGGTCACACAGTTTTTCTTTGCTGAGTTCCATTATATATTTATGATTCATCCATTTCAGTTTGTTGATATCAAATATGG
>CAZJKI010000015.1:0-27478 GCA_964546685.1 uncultured Caldisericum sp.
ATACAATGAACACAGTCATACTCATATTTTGAAATTTGCAAAAAAATATTTTTTAATAAAATAGAGTTATGATGGAAAAAGTGATACAAGCTAAAGGCATTTCGTATTCTTATAACAAAAAACTTGCTGTAGACCATATTTCATTTGACATTGGCAAGGGTGAAATACTCGGTTTCCTTGGACCAAATGGAGCAGGTAAAACAACTACATTAAAAATGTTAACAGGTCAACTTTTGCCTCAGGATGGAGAAATTTCTGTTCTCGGTATAGATGTTAAAAAGGATGTAAGAAATATCAAATCTCAAATAGGAGTCTGTTTCGAAGAAAAAAACCTCTATGAAGAGATGTCAGCTGTGGAAAATTTAACTTTTTTTGCTTCTCTTTTTGGAATAAAAAATTTCGATGTGAACGCATTACTTAAAAGAGTCGAGCTCCCGGTTGATAGAAAGGATAGAGTCGTAAACTATTCGAAAGGTATGAAGCAAAGGTTAATGGTTGCGAGGGCTCTTATTAATAATCCCCTTGTTCTGTTTCTTGACGAACCCACAGACGGTCTTGACCCTGTATCGGCAGGAGATATTCGTAATGTAATCCTCGAGGAAAAAAGAAAAGGTGTTACTGTTTTTCTTACGACTCATGATATGATGGAAGCGGATAAACTATCCGATAGAGTTGCCTTTATTAATGAAGGAAAAATTGCTGCATTAGATACGCCTGATAACCTCAAGCATCAGTATGGAAAGAGGGTCATCAAGATCAGATACCTTGAAGAGAAAGAGGTTAAAGATGAAGAGTTTGATCTTGAATCGAAAGGCATTGGCCAAAATATTCAGGATATGCTCACAAAGTATAATGTACTGGACATGCATACCGAAGAAGCAACCCTTGAAGATATTTTTAAACTATTAACCGGAAGAAAATTAGAATGAGTCGCATCCTTTCAATTGTTAAAAAGGATATTACACAGATCTTTCGCAACCGCTTTTTAGCGGTTATCACATTTTTAGTGATTTTTGCCTATGCTTTAGTCTATGTTATGCTTCCTTCAAAGGTTGATGAAACATTTAAAATTGGCATTTATCTTCAATATGGAAGGGGTGCTATAGAACAAAGCCTGTCTCAGGAACAAGGGATAGAGGTAAAATGGGCAAACTCAATAGATGAGCTAAAAAAGATAGTTGCAGCAGAAGACGTAGGAATTGGTTTTGCTTTTATGACTGTAGACAGCAAACCTGCTGTTCAGTTCTATGTTTCTTCACAGGCTCCGGAAGAAATAAAAGAAGCCGGAAGAGTTATCGGAAAAGAGCTTGCTTATAACATACTGGGGTATAAATTGCAGATCGAATCGCAGGAGGAGGTGATTGGCCCTGATATGGCGGGTCAACAAATCCCATCGAGAAACAAGCTCCGCGTCCTTTTTTTAGTTTTTGTTCTTGTGGTTGAAATGTACAGTCTGGCGAACATCCTGATGGAAGAAATACAAAAAAAGACAATTAACGCACTTCTTATAACACCTGTTAATTTAAAAGAATACATAACTGCAAAAGCAGTTACAGGAATATCTCTGGCTTTTTTCGAAGGGCTACTTGCTGCCGTACTTCTCAGAGTTTTAGATTTGTCCACATTGTCCGCATTAATAATTTTACTTCTCCTCGGCTCAATTCTTGTTACTGCCATTGCTTTTATAATCGGCTCTATTAGCAAAAACTTTGTTTCACTCATAATGAACGGAGTACTACCATTACTTATTCTCGTATTGCCAGGAGCTGTACTGGTTTTTCCATCTGCGTTTTCTCCCCTTATGAAGGCAATACCGACTTATCATCTTATTAGCCCTCTTGATGGCATTATAAACTACAATCTCTCACTAACTAAATACCTGCCGCAGATATTTTATCTTGTGTTGTTTGATATTTCCTTTTTTGTCATAGGTTTCGCGTTGCTTAAAAAGAGGGTGTTATGAGTTTACAGAACATTCTCAGTATTATAAAAAAGGAAGTGCAGGGAGGATTAAAAGACCCACTTTTTCTAATGGTATTCATAATACCATTCCTTTTTACCCTTATTTTTCAGCTCATTTTTGGCAGCTTATGGACACAGAAGGCAACGATTGCAGTATTTCAAGAGGGTAGAGGTTCTGCAATCATTGAGGAATTCAAGCAAAACAAAGCTACTAAAATCATAGAGCTCCTGTCCCCTGATGAGGTTTATAACGAAATTAAGCAAAAGAAGGCAGATGTTGGAGTCATTTTCCCTGCAAATTTAGTTGAGAAACTTAAAAATAATGAACAGATAGTATTGAAAGTCTATATTAATGGAGAAAGCCTGGCCAAAAACAGGACTATTGCAGGCACTGCAATAGCAAGTGCTCTTAGAAATCTTTCTCCTGAATCCCCTCCTGTAACTTTTGAAGAGATTCAAATTGGAGAAGAAAAATCTTTGAGCATGATACAACTTGCTCTTCCACTTATTATCCTCATAGCAATTTTATTTGCGTCCTACATGCTTTCAGCAACCTTTCTTGTTAAGGAGAAAGAGAAAAAGACTCTTTCTGCCCTTTTAGTTACTCCTATCTCGGTATCTGAGTTGCTTTTTGCTTATGGGTTTTTGGGTGTTATACTGTCTCTATTTATAGCATTATTGACCTTATTCTTAAATTTAGGGCGCAATGTACCCTTACTGGTATTAATTCCCCTTACTCTTGGTTCGATACTGGGAGCAGAGTGGGGCTTGATACTTGGCATTTTTGTGAAAGACATGAATACTATTTTTGCGACTGTGAAATCATTAAACATAATCCTTGTTGCACCTGCACTTGTGATGATGTTTCCAAAATGGCCCCAATGGATAGCTAAAATATTTCCTACTTATTATATTATTCATCCTGTCTTCCGAATCAGTATTTTTAAGGATAGTTTTGGCAAGGTGAGTCTGGAGATTTTTGTTCTTGCAGGCTTAGTTATCTTATTTTATGTTTTGCTTTTGCCACTGGTAAAACGATTGAAAACTAACCAGTAGAGAAAAATTGATTAAGTTTGCTGTCTGAGAACATCGTGATTTCAGATCGATTGTCACTAAACCAGGAGCTTATTATAATTATTGAAAAGTGTTGTCTATAAAATAAAATTTGGCTCCCCGTGTAGGACTCGAACCCACAACCTAGTGGTTAACAGCCACCCGCTCTGCCAATTGAGCTAACGGGGAACCCACGCAAATATAATATATACAAATTGAATTTGTTGTCAAGAGGATGAAGAGATGAAGTCAAACAAAGTAATTTTTAGATTAATCAAGACCTTGAACAATTTTTTGACAAAACTAATAAAGATGACAACAGAAATAACTATTTAACTCTTTCAAAACAGCTCTCAGCTCAGGATATAATTATGAGATTTTATAATTTCGCAGATTTTATAGAGGTTATTTCATGCATTATAAGTATAAATGAGGATATTAAAGGTTTTGTTAAATAAACCAATATAAGAAGAGGCTTTTACCATTTTAAATGTTTTTACGGAATTTACCTACTTTTTGATCGAAAAGGCTAAAAAAGATTCATTATTTTAAGCCATTCTTTAAATTAGATCTTAAAAGTAATGGTTAAAGAAACCGCATTATTCCGTAGAATGCTGATGAATACTAATTTAATTACTCCTATTCTTTTGCGTTTTAAGACGCAAAATTAGGGCATCCTGGACTAAAATACCTCAGCTCTCTCAAATTCTTCATCAGCCCCCTTTAGATTCGATATAACAAAAAATATAGATTTTTAAAGGGTTTCTTGGATATAAAATTAGGTAAGAAACAAATTAGGCTTTATTGGAAAGCTTGCTATCTGATAAAGATTTTTACAAGCGCATAAGCAATTTTAACAGGAATTCTTCTGGTGCTTTCAACTCTTTTAAAAATTTTTTTGTAAGAAATGTAACCTTCCTGAGCCAGTTCAAGTAAATAATTTATAAATTCCTCTCTTAAAATTACTCTATTAATTAAAGGAAGGAAAGGATAAAATATATTTGAAAGGGTACGTGCATAACGAAATTCATCGTATAATTTGTCTTCTAAAAGTTCATTATACTGCTCCAGGTTTACTGTCTCTAATTTTAGATTTTTAACAATTACCTCGGAAAGAAGCATTGAAGATAAAATTGAAGGATATATCCCAGCTGCGGTGAACGGATCGACAAGGTTACCAGCTTCACCTACAAGAGCAACTCTTTCTTTTGCGAGTGGCTCAGCTACATTCCACAGAGATATGGGAAACACTTTTATTGGAGTAATTCCTCTGTCAAATTTATTCACCGTTCCTTTTATGAAATGCCCTTTTAATGCTCCACTTCCTGAAGAAATAAAACCTTCTTTAGGGAACGTCCATCCATAACCAAGAAAATTATAACCAAGGAAGACATTTAGAATACTTTTATCCTTTGCTTCTTCCTGGACTTCTTTTTCTTCTGCGACTATGAATCTTTTATTCTTTGCAAGCCCTGATTGAATTGATACAAAGCTACCCACACCGTCCGCTCCTACAAGAAATTTGCCTGAGTATTTTGTTTTATCTGTATAAACAGTTATTCCGTCATTATCCTCTTCATACTTAATGAATTTCTCACCATAATGCACATTTGTTCCTTCTCTAAGGAACTGGTCGAATTTCGCTCTCATTACTCCATATAGAAATGAGCTTTTTAAATCTGCTAATAAGCTGTGAATTCCTTTGTAGTCTGCGAAAATTTTAGTATAAGAATTTCTTTCAAAGCTTTTTAGATTTGACGGAAGAATGTTTTCGATGTTGAGGGGTAAACCCCCTGCACAAACTTTGTCTCTGAATGGCATTCCTTTCTCAATAATTACATTGTCTATGCCTTTTTCTTTAAGATAGTGCGCGAGTGTTGCCCCAGCAGGGCCTCCGCCAATTATTATCACATCATGCCTTTTCATTGATTATTGCTCCTTTTTATTCAAAAATTCAATCGCCTAACAAACTTTCATTTCTTGAAAGATCACTCATGATTCCAATATGCCCCCAGAAATCTGCTATTTCTCTTCCGTCAATTTCTCCCTGATTCTTTCCCTCGACCAGTATTCTTACAGTTTTAATTTCGGGAAATTCAGTAAGGGTATTTGCAATGCTTCCAAGAGCAAGGGCTTCAGTAGAGGAGGAAACACCAACCTGGTTTGCATCAAGGATAATCTCTTTAGAAAAATTTACTATTAAAAGAGAGTCTTCTTTTTTAGTCGAAAGAACCTTAACCGTATTTGGGAGAACTGCATTCCCCTCGTCAGTATTTTCTGGGCCCTTAATTAAGGCTTCAAGAGTTGCCTTATACACATCACTTCCTGTTACCTCTCTTTTAATGGGAACCAGGTAAAAATCAGTATCTGTCATTTTTGAAAAATAAATAGTAACACTCTTTTTGGGAGTGCAGGAAGTAGCCAAAACAGAAACTGTAAGGCAAACCAAAATAGAAAAAATAAATAATTTTTTCATCTTTTCCTCCTTTTATTAATTATAACAAGATTGTGAGTTAGCAATATTAAGTATATGAATATATAACTTCTTTTTCACAAACTGCTAATCATATAAGAAATTATATTGCTTTAATCAACAAGATTCAAAATATTTATAAATTTATTTTCTTATTAAACCTTCGCTTCTTGTAAGGTTGTCCCTGATGTCGCTATGCCCCCAGAAATCTGCAATTTCCCTTCCGTTAATTTCTCCTTGATTTTTTCCCTCGATAAGTACTCTTACAGCTTCGATTTCGGGGAATTCAGTAAGAGTATTTGCAATGCTACCGAGTGCAAGTTCCTCGATTGCAATGCTAAGAAAATGCTCGGCTTTTGAAGAGCCACGTATCTGGTTTGCATCAAGGATTATTTCTTTAGAAAAATTTACAATTAACAGGTTATCATTTTTTTCAACAGAAAGTATTTTAGTTGTTTTTGGAAGTACAGCGTTTCCTTCGCTGTGGTTTTTAGGTCCTTTAATTAATTCTTCAAGGGCAATTTTATATAAATTGTCTCTAATTACGCTTCTTTTGACAGGAGAAAGATATGCATCAGTATCTGTATATTCCGAGAAGTAAAGGGTAATGAACTTTTTTTGAGAACAGGAAAGCATTGATGCAAAAAGCAAAAAAAGAATAATAATTTTTTCATAAAATTTCCCTTGTTTAGCCATCATAATACCGGTTTCAAGATTGGCGGAGAGAGTGGGATTTGAACCCACGAGAAGGTTAACCCCTCTACCTGATTTCGAGTCAGGCGCTTTCAACCGCTCAGCCACCTCTCCTCTTTCAAATATTATATTTATTCCTTAATTTATTAAAAAAGCCTTTTAAAATTTGACTGCATTGCTCTTCAAGAACTCCACCTTTTATTTCAAGCGAAGGATTTAATGATGGAAATGTGTTTTTAAGGTTTGTTTTGCTTCCAAAAGCACCATAATCTTTATCATACGTGCCAAAAATAACTTTCTTTATCCGAGCAAGCATAATTGCAGAAGCACACATCGGGCACGGTTCGAGTGTTACATAGATTTCGCAGTTGTTGAGTCGCCAGTCGCCAATTTTCTTTGCTGCTTTTCTTATGGCAAGGATTTCAGCATGAGCGGTTGGATCTTTTAAAAATGATGTTTTATTGTGTGCTTTGGCGATAACTTTTCCATCGCAAATAATCACAGCGCCAACAGGTATTTCACCAGCTGATTCACCTTTTAAAGCTTCTTTAATTGCAACCTTCATAAACCCTTTCTTCACATTTATATTATACAATATTGAGTGTTTAAGTTTAGAAATTTTAAACATATTTCAACCTTCGCTTAATTGGTTCAGAAAAGTCTGCAAATTAATATAATAATTCCAAGTGATAACATGATTTACGAATACCAGGAGAAAGATTTTGAATTTTTAAAGAAATTAATAAGTGAAACTAATGGAGTAAAACGGTTCAGGGTTGAATTTGACAGTTTTGTTAAAACTTCATATGAAGAGGCAAATAAGGTTGTCGGGTTTCTCTTTGTGCCCCCACAAGTTAAATCAAGAAAGCCGCTAATCTTTTTACATGGAATGGGTAATAGAAATCTTTTACCTTTAAGCTGGTTTCCTCGGGAATTTGCAAGAAATGGTATAACATCATATCTCCTTATCTTGCCTTATCATTTTGAGAGAACTCCAAAAGGATTTGAAAGTGGCAAAAAATATCTGCTTGATGATATGGATGATTCAATTAAGGACTTTAAGCATGCAGTAATTGATATAAGAACCTCGATGGATTTTCTTGAAAAAGAGGGTCTCTCGGATGGAGAATTCTCAATTATGAGTTTTAGTTTTGGTGGAATGATCGGGACAATTGCAATGGGAGTTGATGACAGAATAAAGGAAGGAGTATTTGTTGTTACAGGAGGAAATTACCTGTACATTACGTGGAGGAGTTTTGCTACGAGACTTATCAGAAAGAAGTATGAAACTGAAAGCAACTTTGGTCTTTATGGTTGTACAGAAAAGAAGTGCGATGAGATACATAAAAATTTTCATGAATACATTAAAAAGCTTAAAAAGCCAATGGATTTGGATGAAGTGCCTTATACTAAAGAATGTTTCCTTTTTGACCCGCTTACTTTTGCTCATTTTATTAAGGGAAGAAAGGTTGTTCTTTACAATGCCATTTTCGACGAAGTTATTCCGAGAAAAGCTGCAAATGAACTATGGGAAGAAATTGGTAAACCTGAAAGACACTGGCTGTTTGCTGACCATGTTACAACTATACTCTACAGGAAACAGATACTTAATCGGGCATTAAAACTTTTCATTAATGATGTTTAAGGAATGAAAATGAGTGTAAGCATCAAGCAACTCAAAAAAAGTAAACTTTATTCAGAAGAACTTGGTATTAACTTAAAGTCAAGAAGTGACAAAGAAATCTTTAAATGGTTTCTTGCAAGTATTCTTTTTGGTGCAAGGATTTCAGAAATAAGTGCAAAGAACACCTATAAAACCTTTGAGAGGTATAGTTTACTTGAACCTGAAAAGATCCTTAATGCAGGCTGGGACTTTCTCGTTAATCCTGTAATGAGGGAAGGAAGATACGTTCGCTATGATTTTAAAACATCAACAAAGATATTGCAAATCTGCGAGAAGCTTGTTAAGGAATATCAGAATAGTCTTAATAAATTACATGAGGAAGCAAAAGATTCAAAAGATCTTGAAAGAAGATTAAATGAATTTTATGGAGTCGGGCCGACAACCATTAATATTTTCTTGCGCGAGCTGCGCCCTTACTGGAAAAAAGCGGACCCTTCCCCCTCTGCTATCGTAAAAACAGTTGCTGATAAGATTAATCTCGACCTCAAGAAATATAATAGAAAAAGCCTGACTTTTGTTAGAATAGAATCGGGATTGATAAGGCTAAGGAGGGCATTTAAAGAATAAAGTATGGTAGAAATTGTTTTAAATATAAATTAATTTTTAACCGTGTGAAATGTAAAAACTCGCAATATTTATAAAAGCCTGGATTTTATTGATTTACAAGTTATATGAAGTTGTGAGTATTGTATGTATGTGGCTTATTCTACTTTTGTTCTTTTTGATTAACACTTGTCTGTTTTTTCCTAAAAAATACTGATCCAATAAAAGACCCAGCGTATGCACTAATAATCAGAGCAGTCCATCCGTGCCACACACGGGTAAACTCTTCCATATTGGTAAAAAGAACAGACCATACCAGGATGTTTGCTAGCAAGCCGGCAAACCAAATGCTTTTAGGATAATACCATCCTAGAAGTAAGCATACGATGAAATTATAAAAAGATAGGCTGGCAAATAATGCAAGTTCATTTTCGACAAAAATTCCCTCGCCAAGCAAAAAAGCTAAAAAAATCCTAATGCTCCCAATAGAATAGAAATTGCAGCAGCCATAATGACTGAAACAATCTCTTTTGATCTCTTTGTCTTAGGATTTATTGATGCGATAATGGCAATAATAATAACACCTGCGAAGAATTATTAATGTTTGTAAGACTATCAATTTTGACTAAAATTTAAATATGGAAAACTTAAAAATCCGTAGAGCTGTTGAAAGCGATAAGAATAGAATTATTGAAATCTCCTCAAAAATTTGGGAAGGCGACGATTATATTCCGTATGTTGTGGATGAATGGATAAAAAGTATCGATTCAGAATTTGTAGTTGCCGAAACTGAAGGGCAAATATCAGGATTTGCACGATACATCAGGTACTCAAATGATTTTGGATGGTTAGAAGGTATTAGGATGGATCCTGAATTTCGAAATCTCGGCATAGGCAAAACTCTCACAGACTATTTAATAAATATTGCAAAGAAGGAAGGAGTTAAAAAACTTGCACTCTCTACTTATATAGACAACGAAGCATCAATTCATATAGTTGAGTCGAAGGGGTTTATCAAATTTACTTCATTTGTTTATTGCGAAAAGGAAATAGAACAGAATGATCTTGTGCCTCATATTGATTTTTCTTGTATTGAAAAAATCCAAATAGAGGAAGCTTTGGAATTCATAGAAAAGTCTCAGTTTCTCGCTATTTCAAAAGGATTTATTCCTGCTGGATGGAAAATTTATCCTTTCGAGCTTATAAAAGGAAAATTTTCTGAAAAAATTGAGCATATTTTTGGCATAAAAAAAGAAGGTAAAATAAGTTCACTTATTTGTTTTAGCAAATCACCTGAGTTTGATAATTATACTTTAGTATTGTTCCTGGACGGTCAACCTGATGAAATGAACAAGCTTCTTGCTTATGCGCTTGCAAGTGGTAAAGAGCACTATTTTATTTCATCTATGATCCCCAACTCTCAGGGCGAAGAAGCTAAGGCGCTTCAAATTTTCAAATCATTCAAGTTTAAATTTTGGAATAATCTCATCGAGGATTCTTTTCTTTATGTAAAAGAACTATAAACAATCAGGAGATTTTTAGAACGCTTGAGCCTGAAACCTTTGAATTTTTTATATTCTGAAGGGCGATATTTGCTGCTTCAAAAGGATAAAGGTTGATTTTGGTTTTAATTTTAAATTCTGATGCGACTTCTAAAAACTCTTTGACATTAGCTCTTGTCGTATTGGCAATGGAAGTTAAACATTTTTCAGGGTAAATATGGGAGTAATCAAACGAAGGTATAGAGCTTGCATAAATTCCTGCAGACACAACTCTCCCACCCGGCATAATTTTCTCGAGGGCCCTAACTATTAATTCCCCCTTGGGAGCGAAAACAATCACAGAATTTAATTTTTCATTTAAATCTTCTATTTTCCCAGCCCACTTAGCACCAAGCTCATGGGCAAGCTCGAAGTCACTTTCTTTCCGAGCAACAACATAAACATCCATGCCTTTATGAATTGCAATCTGCAAGGTAATGTGCGCAGAAGAGCCAAGGCCAAACAAGCCTAATTTTTCTCCTTTATTAACTTTTGCTTCTGTAAATGCATAATAACCAATTACACCACCACAAAGAAGCGGAGCAGCTTCTTCTTCAGTATAATTTTCAGGGACACGGTAAAGAAAATCTTCACTGATAACAAAATATTCGGCATATCCTCCATCAACGTCGTATCCTGTAAAAAGGGGGGTTTCACATAGGTTTTCTTTTTCATGTGTGCAGTAATGGCATACTCCACAAGTTTTATAAAGCCAGGGTGCACCTACTCGATCATTAATTTTAAATTTGCTGATATTTTTCCCAACTTTATCAACAAACCCCACGATTTGGTGCCCGGGAATGAGAGGGAGTTTATGAGCTGGTAAATCACCTTCGATAATGTGTAGGTCGGTTCTGCAGATACCGCACGTATCTATCTTTATCCTTACTTCATCATCCGATGGCTCTGCTATTGGAAGATCTTTTAGCTTTAAAGGAAAATTTTCAATTTTATCCTGGTATCCAAGAACCATTGCTCTCATAATTTAATTATACTCCTTATTTACAACCTGAAAAATTTTTTCTTTAATGATTGCTTAATATAATTTATCTATGATGAAAATTTGTGGGTTGTTAGATTTAAAAACGCTGTTTATTCTGGATAGTTTTAAACGGAACTTTGAGAATGCCGTAAATGCCTCTTATAAAATGAGTGAAGACGGAGCCCAAAGCATAGTTATAAAAGGTAACTTTGACGACGCAATTAAAATTCATTCTTACCTAAAAGGGAAAATGGATATTCCCCTTGCTGTCTTCGTAAATAGCGAATTGCAGTACAAAAAAGCATTAAAATCAGAAGTTGGTTTAATCTTTTCTGAGAAAAAATTTCCAAAGTCAAGGGAAGTTTTAATACCACGTAACCGATCGTTTCTTTCAAAAAAAGGAAAAAATATTCTCATTGAAAATAAGAAACTCTTAAAAATTTTCAGAGAAACTGTTGATTTTCTGCCAGAAATAGTTTCAGCGGTTGCTTTCAGGCTAAGTCAGTTAGGTTACAAATACTTCATTACAGAAGAAATTCTGAGCGCAAGAAAAGGTTCTAAAATATATAAATATTTATAAGGTTTTGGGTTTTGTAAATTCTTCTTTTATCCAGTTCCCGTTAGGAAAAAAAGCTTCATCAATGAGAAGACTTAACATGCTCTCAATTGGTTTAAATAAATTAATTTTCAATAAGCTTAAAAAATCATTGAAATTAAAATTTCCCTCACTTTGTTTAACCGCAAATTGACCGATAATCTCTTCTAATTTTTCTTCTGCTTCTTTGTCTCCATGAAAAGATTTCAAAAAGTTGTTTAAAAGATTGTTAAAGTTTTCTTGTTTACCTGCATATAAACTTATTTCAAGGTTTAAAAGATTTGATTTTAAGTTTATATAATCGAAAATAGCCTGCTTTGCCGTTGTTAATGTCTCTGGAACTTTAATTTGATCAACGGCATTAATAAGTGTTTTTGTGTAATTCGCAATAAAAGTCTTGGAATATTCTTGAATTTTCGGATCTTCATTTAAAAGTCTTGATAAATCATCATTTTGAGGAATATCCTTAATAACTGTCGAATTAACTATTGTGCTGAATAGAGCATTTAGCTCGAGTATACTCATTTTTTCAGCAGTTACCGGTAGAGATCCTTGTTCAAGGAGCTCTACGCCAGTATCTCCGATATCATTCACTCTAACATCGATATACGGAAAATATGGCAGTGATTCAGGTACATTGTTCATAATTTTTTTTGCAACAACACAGAGAAATTGCTGCGAAAAAACATTATAAGTTGTATTATCATTTAGTGGTTCGGGAATTTTGTAAACAAACTTTTTTTCAATATAACCTTGAATCTTTTGTACTTTACTTTGTAAATCTTTCTTATAGAGAACTTCTACTTTATAAAAGTTATCACTTTCAGCAATTATTTCAAAACCATCACCATTTTTAAGGGAAAGGATTTTTTCTTCCTCAGGCTTATTAAAAAGCGGGATTTCAATATATGAATTTAAAAAAGATGTTTCAGTAAATTTTCCTACTGGAAGAGAATCAAACTTTAAAGAAAAGCCTATAGTTTTACCATCTCCTTTTCTCTTAGATATTTTTTGAACTCCTTCAATGTCGTGGGATTGAGCGGATTCAAAGGATTTCGAAAAAAGATAAATGTAAAGATCCTTATTTAAACTCAAATTGTTATTTGAGCGTAATATGTGAGGAATCAAAAATGAAGAGATTTCAAGACCAATTTTCTCTTTAATGACTATTTTACGATTGTTAATTTCAAAACCATTTCCTCTGATAAGTACTTTTGGAAGAAATTCACTGCTTATTTCAAATATCTTTATGTCCTGGTTGTTTGAAAGCTCTTTATTGAAAATAAGTTCAATATTCAAGGCTTCTTTGTCGTATATAATTTTTGGATGTGCGGTTTCTATTGTTAATAATGAGTATCCAATTTCCCCATCTGGTATATGAACTTCAATCAATTTCAGAGTATTATTAATACAACCTGGCATAATTAATAAAAAGCCCAAAACAAAAATACTAAAAGCTACGATTATCCGTTTTTTATTCACCAAATATTATTCTCTCCAATCCGTGAATATGACAGGTAGCATTTTTATTCTTCCAGAATTCGTTTAATGGATTCTTTAAATGGTTGTTTTAAAATTCCTTTCTCTGTAATTATTGCCTTTATAAGTTCATTTGGGGTAAGGTCGAACGCTGGATTATAAACTTCTACACCCTCGGGGGCAATTCTTTTTCCATTACAATGGGTTACTTCATTCGGATCTCGTTCTTCAATTGGTATATCTTTTCCGCTTACTATATGTATATCGACTGTCGAAAGTGGTGCAGCAACGTAGAAAGGTATATTATGATAATTTGCCAGGACCGCAAGAGTATATGTGCCAATCTTATTTGCTGTGTCACCATTTATTGCAATTCGATCGGCACCCACAACTACACCATTAACAAGACCTTTTGCCATGATAAATCCAGCCATGCTGTCAGTAATAAGATGAAAAGGGATTCCAAGCTCTTTTAGTTCAAAGGCTGTAAGCCTTGCACCCTGTAAATAAGGCCTTGTTTCAAGTACAATTGCCTTTATCCCTTTATATTTTTCAAATGAACGTCTTATAACGCCAAATGCCGTTCCATAACCAGCTGTTGCCAGAGATCCACTATTGCATATCGTCATAATTGTATCGTTGTCTTTAAAAAGTTGCGAACCAGATTCTCCAATCCTGAAATTTGCATCAAAATCTTCTTTCTCTATCTTTTTTGCTTCATTTAGTATTCCAGACTTGATTTCATTCAGGGGTTTTTCTATGTGCTGATTTGCATAAGCGAAAATTCTTTGTGTGGCCCATTTTAAATTAATAGCGGTGGGTCTTGCGCTGTCAAGATAATTCTTGACTTCTTTAAGTTTCTCTAAAAAAGCTTCAGTATTAACTGAGGTTTCTTTTATCCCAAGATACATGCCGTAAGCGGCCGCTACGCCAATAGCAGGTGCTCCTCTTATTTTCATTAGTTTAATTGCTTCCCAGACATCTTTTTCGGTACTGCAAACTACGTCAATAACCTCAAAAGGAAGGTGCCTCTGATCGATAACATGGAGTACCTTCCCGTCAAATCTCAAAGATTTAAGATCCATTTATACTTTATATTTTTTCAGGCAATCGGTACAAACAAGTGCAATTTTTATTTTTCCGTTAATCTTTACCTTTGCCTTATGCAAATTTGGTAGATATCTATGTTTTGTTTTCCTCTCAGAATGACTTACCCTATTACCCACAAGAGGACCTTTGCCACAAATCTCACATTTCCGACTCATTTTTAACCTCCGACTTTAAAAATCCTATATATTTTAAGGAAATTTCTTATAATTGCAATAGTTGAGTATAATTAATGTTGCTTGGAGGTAAAAATGGGAAAAATAATTATCTCAGAAAACGCCATTTCTAAGTTAGCAGCACTCGCAGCGATGGAATGTTACGGTGTTGTTGGCCTGGTTCCTGCAAGAATGGGAGACAGATTTTTATCACTTTTAGGCAAGGAAAATCTTTCAAGAGGGATTGACGTAAAAATAAACGGTAAAAATGTCACCATTAATCTTTACGTAATACTTCAAGGAGGAGTTAGGGTATCGGAAGTGGCAAATACAATCATAAGTCAAGTTTCTTATAAAATGAAAAAGCTAACCAGTATTAAAAATATCGATGTGAATGTTATTGTAAAGGGGGTTAAAAGGGAGGAGCATGTTGGTTAAATTAACTCTAACAGAATTTGATAAACTGTTAAGAGGAGCTCTCTCCAACCTAAAAAGAAAAAAAGAGTTAGTAAATAAGCTAAATGTATTTCCTGTGCCAGACGGTGATACAGGTACAAATATGTACCTTACGCTCAAAACTTCTGTAGACGATCTTGACAAAAAAAATCCTCAAAACCTTAAAGACTTTGGAAAGGTGGTTTGTGAAGGAGCTTTGATTGGTGGCAGAGGAAATTCAGGGGTAATACTTTCACAAATATTAAAGGGGTTTTTCGAATCAATTGATGCAGTGGAAGAAGTAGACACAATCGTATTTGCAAATGCACTTATATCTGCCTCAAAAGTTGCGTATAAAGCAGTTATAAAACCAGTAGAAGGAACTATTCTTACAGTAATGAAAGCGATTGCAATTAAAGCCCTTTTTACTTCAACTAATGAATCTGACTTTATAAACTTTTTCAAGATCTTGCTTGATGAGTCGGAAATATCTCTCTCAAAAACAATTGATCTACTGCCCGTATTAAAAGAAGCAGGTGTTGTGGATGCTGGCGGGCAAGGACTTGTTTTTATTCTCGAAGGAGGGTTAAGTGCCTTGAAAGGTGAAGAAATTGTTGAGAAGACATTTGAAGAAGAAATTGAACAAATAGATAAAACTCAATTGGTTGGTAAATTGACATATAGATATGACACGGTTGTACTCCTTGGCGATATAAACGTTGATACGGATAAAGTTAATAATGATCTGGTAAGATTGGGAGATAGCGTGGTAGTGGCTAAGGCAGGAGACCTTACGAAGGTTCATATTCATTCGAATGATCCTCATAAAGTTCTTGAATACCTTGTAGAAATCGGAAGTATAAAAGAAGCAAAAATTGAAGATATGCAAGCAGAAGCTGACCAATTTCTTAAGGAGAAACAAGGCGAGATTTATATTGTTGAAAACAAACTTCCTTTCTCGATCCTATCAGTTATACAGGGGGAAGGATTCAGAAAAATATTTTTAAACTTAGGTGTTGAAAAAGTTATTGATGGTGGTCAGACCATGAATCCATCGATCAAAGACATACTGGACGCAATTAATTCTTCTAAAAAAGATCAAGTGCTCATTTTTCCAAACAATGCAAACATCTTATTAGCAGCGAAAGAGGCACAGAAACTCTCAAAAACAAAAAAGGTTGAGATAATTCCTACAATAAATGTTGTTCAAGCAATATCTGTTATTCTTTCGTTTAATTTAGAAGAATCTTTCGAAGAAAATATAAGTAAGGCTGCGGAAATCCTGAAAAAATCGCATGTAATTTCAGTTACATATTCAATAAGAGATGCAAAAATAAAGGACTTAAAAATAAAGAAAGGCGATGTTATTGGAATGCTTGATGAAGATATTATCTCGAAGGGTAAATCTCCAGTTGAGGCTGTAAGTAAAATTATTAAAAAAACAAAGAATCTTTTTAAAGATGCTGAATTTATAGGAATTTATTTTGGTAAGGAATCAAAAACAGAAGATACGGAAGCAATTGCAAAAAACTTTAAAGAGTACTTTCCTGATATTGAAATTGACATTACAGACGGTGGACAGCCTTATTATTATTATCTAATTTCAATTGAGTGAGGTTAAAAATGAAAGATATTTTTAAATTTCTCAAGAAGTTCAAAAAATATAAACCCGAATTCGCCATTATCATAGGCACGGGACTTTCTTCAATACTCGACAGGATAAAAGTTTTAGAAAGAATAGAATACAAAAATATTCCTGGTTTTCCTGTCTCAACAGTAGTAGGTCATAAAGGAGAGATAGTCTTCGGAAAATTAGGTGATAAAAATCTCGTAGCTTTTAATGGGAGATTTCATTTTTATGAAGGTTATCAAATGAAGGAGGTAACAGCAAATGTCAAAGTTGCAAAATTTCTCGGAGCGAATTCTCTTATTGTTTCAAATGCATCTGGTGCAGTAAATCCTATTTTAATGCCTGGAGACATTCTATTAATAAAAGATCATGTTAACTTTATTTTTGCTGAAAACCCTCTAAGAGGAGAAAAGGGAAACGAACGTTTTGTTAATATGATTGATGCATATGATAAATCATTCAGAAAAAAATTTATTAAGGTTGCTGATAAGAGGGGCATTCGTTTAATAGAAGGTGTTTATTGTGCTGTTTCAGGTCCTAATTTTGAAACCATTGCAGAGCTTGAATTAATGGGAAGATTAGGTATCGATGCGGTTGGTATGTCTACTGTTCCTGAAGTTATTGTCGCAAGATTCCTTGGTATGAAGGTGCTGGGGCTTTCCTGTGTAACAGACAATGTATTTGCAGAGGGCGAAGTGTCTCATTTGCAGGTTATCGATGTAGCTCAGAAATGTGGTAAAACTTTATCCATACTAATTGAAGATTTCCTCAGGGAGATTTGATGAGTATAATTGATATTATAGAGAAGAAGAAAAGCGGAAAACATCTAACAAAAGAAGAGATTGATTTCTTTATACAGGGTTACTCCAAAGGCGAAATTCCTGATTATCAAGCATCCGCACTCCTTATGTCAATATGGTTTAAGGGAATGGATAGTGAAGAAACTACAAACCTCACTATGTCAATGGTCCACAGCGGAGAAATAATAGACCTATCAAGAATAAAAGGGATAAAGGTTGATAAACATAGTTCTGGAGGTGTAGGAGACACAGTTAGTTTACCTCTTGTTGCACTTGTTGCGGCGAATGGAGTCCCTGTAGCAAAAATGTCAGGAAGAAGCCTGGGCCATACGGGAGGAACAATTGACAAGTTGGAGTCAATTCCTGGGTTTAAGGTAGAAATGGATATAGAAGAATTTATAGAGATAGTAAATAAAGTTGGAGGGGCAATCATTGCACAGAGTGAAGAATTGGTACTTGCTGACAAAAAAATGTATTCTCTGAGAGATGTCACGGGCACAATTGATAGCATACCCTTAATTGCTTCAAGTATAATGAGCAAAAAGATAGCATCCGGATCAGATGCAATAGTACTGGACGTAAAAGTTGGTAACGGTGCTTTTATGCAAAAACTTGAAGATGCTATACTGCTTTCAAAAATGATGGTCGATATAGGAAATTCTCTTGGAAGAGAAACTGTTGCTTATATTACAGATATGAACCAACCACTTGGCGAAGCCGTCGGCAACTCTTTAGAGGTTATCGAGGCGATTAATATTCTTAAGAATAAAGGCAATGAAAGACTAAGCGAAATTATAGAAATGCTTGGCGGTGAGTCTTTAAAACTTGGCTTGAAAGTGAGAACAATTGATGAAGGAAAGAAACTTATCAAAAAGTGCATTTTAAATGGTTCTGGTCTTAAAAAATTTGCAGAGATAATAGAGGCTCAAGGAGGCAACAGCAAAATAATAGATAATCATTCTTTGTTACCTGAGTCTAAATTTAAATTTTCCATAAAATCGCCCCTGTCTGGTTATCTACAATCAGTTCAAACAAAAATTTTAGGTCAACTTGCCAACTATCTTGGTGCTGGTAGAACCAGAAAGGAAGATAAAATTGATCTTTCCGTAGGTATCATCTTCAAAAAAAAGATAGGTGATTATATAAATAATGGAGAAGAAATCGCAATAATTTTCGCAAATAGTGAAGAAAAAGGGAAACAAACTTCAGTCGATTTTCTTAAACTTATCGAAATTAAAAACGAAAAAGTCGACCCAATCCCATTGATATATTATAGAGTTTCAAGAGAAGGATTAGAAAAACTATATTAATGAAGGGTAATACAGTAATAATTACTCATTCAGGCGCAGACTTAGACGCAATAAGCTCAATGTATGCTGCCTCGAAACTTTACCCGGGCTCTGTTATTATTCACCCCGGGTCACTTGATATTAATGCCTCCAAACTCGTAAGCATTTTTGGAGAAAGTCTTACCCTGAATAAAGTCAAAGAACTTCCCCCAAGATTTAAAGACGAGATCAAAAGAGTTATAGTGGTTGATACTAAGAATCAGAATAGATTAGGCGAGGGTAGGCAGTTTATTAAAGGAGGAGCTGTTGAAATAGTTGTATTTGACCATCATCCAGATGATACTGACCTTCCTCATGCAAAAGTTGTCTTCAGACAATATGGGGCAAATACTACAATTATTACTCAATTATTGATGAAAAAGAAGATAATACTTAATCCTTTTGAAGCAACACTAATAGCATTGGGTATTTTTGAAGATACAGGTTCTTTTTCCTTTCCATCAGTGACAACAGAGGATTTTTCTGCAATGATGTTTTTATTTTCTTTTGGAGTCAGTATGAAAATTGTACACCATTTCCTTTCTCCATTTCTTGGAGAGCCTCAGGTTAAATTACTCAAAGAATTGCTTGATCACCTTGAGGAATACAAAATTAAAGGCTCAAGGGTTGCTGTCGCAACTGCTAAAATCAATAATTATATTCCTGGGGTCTCACTCATTGCTCACAAAATGATGGAGCTAATCGATGCTGATGCAGCTTTCATTTTGGTAAGATTAAATAAAGACATTTTTTTGATTGGTAGAAGCTCAAGCATGTCATTTAACGTAAAAAAAATTATAGATACCTTTGGAGGAGGAGGTCACCCTACCGCGGCTTCTGTATTTATAAAAAATAAAACCACAGAAGAAATCAAGGATAAATTAATTGCTGAGATTCATATTTCAGATTTCCCGGTACTTAGAGCAAAACATATAATGAGCTCTCCAGTAAAAACCGTATCACCGGAAACAAGTATCAAGGATGCATTAAAAATATTAGTCAGAATGGGATACTCTGGCTTACCCCTTGAGGAGGAAGGGAAAATTATCGGGATGATTTCGAAAAGAGATATTGAGAAGATAATGCTTTTCGAGAAAAGAAATAGGCCAGTAAAGCAGTATGCAACTCCCTTTGTAGCTAAAGTAGGGTATGACCAGGACCTGAGAGAAATAGAAGAAGCCATGATTACAAATGATGTTGGAAGAGTACTTGTAGAAAAAAATGGGAAGACAGTAGGTATAATTTCAAGAAGCGACCTTCTTAAAGCATTAAGGATTAAAGATGAACTACTTGAACAGCCTTCCTCAAGTTCTTCGGCTTTTTTACCAGAAAAAAATGAAGTAGCTCAACTCATGGAAGAGACACTTTCAAAAGAAATTTTCAAGCTCATAAAGAAGTTAGGTGAAATAGCAAAAAATACAGGACAAAAAATATACCTTGTAGGAGGAGCTGTTAGGGACATGTTTATTAAAGAAAAGAGCCTTGATATGGATTTTGTACTAAGCGACGATGCCGTTACATTCGGAAGGAATCTCAATGAATTTTTACAAGGAGACATAAGAATATATGCGGATACACAAACTGTGAATTTTAAGATCAATCATCTTAACTTTGATTTTACTACCGCAAGGAGAGAATATTATAACGAAAAATCCCTTATCCCTATAATAGAAAAAGCCTCGCTCAAGGAAGATTTGAAGAGAAGAGATTTCACGATTAATACACTCGCGGTTGATATTACTGAGGAAAATTTTGGCACACTTATTGATTTTTATGGTGGCTACTCTGATCTTAGAAAGAAAACCATAAGAGTACTTCACTCTTTATCTTTCATTGAAGATCCGTCCCGTATTCTAAGAGCAATAAAATATATGATAAAATTTAATTTTATACTTTCAAGTGATACCGAGAGCCTTTTAAAAAAAGCTGTTGAATTAGGATCATTAAAGGTTAAACACTCTCAAAGGATTATGGATGAACTTTTAGAGCTTTTAACCGGGGATTTTGCAAAAAGATCAGTTTTAGCAATGGAAAAACTTGGCATATTAAGGGATATCTTTAAAATAAAGAGACTAAGTGCTTATAAAAAGATAAGACTTGAAAAAGCTCACGAACTTTTAAAAATTTATAAAATAAGAGAAGACTCTTCCCTGGTTTTTATTTCGATTATTTTAGATGGTAAAACTTCGACAGAAATAAAAAGCATTTTAAAATTTTTCTCTTTCAAAGGTAGAATTGTCAACGAAATTGTTAAATCCAGTTCTATAATGAAAAAATTTCACCTAAATTTTTCAAATCTACAAAAGGAAGAGCTATTTTTTCTTCTGAAATCTATAGGAGAATTTTATATTCTTGCTTATCTCACAAAGGCAAACGGAAAAGAAGAAGCGTTTATTAAGAAATTTATGAATAACGTTAGATTTATTGAATTAGAGATCGGGGGAAGAGATTTAAAAAACATTGGTTTAAAGGAAGGGCCGCAGTATAGCCAGATATTTGAAGAAATTTTGAAATTGAAAATAAAAGGAGAAATTTCTTCAAAAGAGGAAGAGTTAAACTATGTATTTAAAAATAGGAGTAAATACATATTAGATGAAAGAAATCATTGAGAAAGTAATTAAAAATATTGAAACAACAGCTAAAGAAAAGAAGAACATTACCTGTATTATTGATTCAAACAAACAAGACTACGAAATCATAAGAGAATTTACTTTAAGGAAAAATAAATACCAAAAATTACAAGAACCAATCAATATATTATTTTCCGCAAGATTCTCTAATAGTGATAAAAGTTATTATAAAATACAATAATACGATAAAAGTAAATAATTTCAATTGACTTTGTGTTCGCTTCTGCTATAATATATAAGTTTTTATAAAGGAGGCTATTGGTGAATAAGAAATCATTAATTTTTTTATTACTTATACTTTTGATAATGCCAATAATTTCTAATGGCTGCCATACTACAGCTTCGAATTTGCAAGATAGTACAAGAAGTTTAGCTCCAGACTTTTCATGGAAGGATAATGATGACGAAATTATAAAACTGTCTGATTTAAAAGGGAAGGTTGTGATACTTGATTTTTGGGCGACCTGGTGTGGCCCGTGCAGAGAAACGATTCCACATGTTAAAACAATATATGAAAAATACAAGGATAAAGGAGTTGAAGTTATAGGAATTAATATGGACGAGTCTTCTAAAATAGATGCAGTTGTAGAATTTATAAAAACTAACGGTATGAAATATCAAGTAATAAGCGATGCAAAGGGAAATGTTGCATCTCAATACGGAGTGACAAGTATCCCGAGATTTTTTATTATTGATAAAAACGGTTATATTGATAAAATGTTCATAGGATATGATCCTGAGATGGAAACAAAAATTGGTAATGAAATCGATAAATTATTAAAAGAGTGAGGCGAAAAATGGAAACAAATGAAACAAATTTTAAAGCAGAAGTCCTGGACTCAATTATCCCGGTAGTTGTAGATTTTTGGGCTGAGTGGTGCATGCCATGCAAAATGATTGAACCAATTATCCTGGAGCTTGAAAAAGAGTATCAGGGAAAAGTTAAAGTAGTACGTTTAAACGTTGATGAGAATCAAAATCTTGCTGCAGAATATGGAATAATGAGCATACCCACTCTCGGATTTTTTGTGAATGGACAAATGGTTGATGAAATTATTGGCGCTGCACCAAAAAGAATTATAGAGGACAAAATTAAAAAGTACTCTGCTAAAAACTAAGGTTCTTTAAAAAAAATTAAAGTTACAGATGACACCTCCATTCATATAAAGGAGGTGTTTTACTTTCTTAAATTATTGATAAAATTTTCTACTTCCTGAAGGGACGTACCAAAGAAATAACTGCCCATTACAAGAACATCTGCACCTGCAAGAAGAACGTTTTCTGCAGTCTCTTCATTAATTCCCCCATCAACTGATATCAAGAAATTGAAGTGGTTATTTTCTTTCAGAGCTTTAGCAATCTTAATCCTTTCAAGAGACGGATAGATAAACCTCTGACCTGAAAAACCTGGTTCTACGCTCATTATAAGCAAAAGGTCAATATAAGGAAGTAAGTTTTCAATAGAAGAAATTGGAGTTGAAGGTCTTAATGAAATTCCAGCTTTTATTTTTGAATCTTTTAGTTTATTAATCAACCCAATAGGAGAAATACTACTTTCAATATGAAAAGTAATATAGTTAGCACCTGCTTCTATGAACTGTGGCACTTGTTTTTCAGGGGAATCTACCATGAGATGCACATCGAATACAAGAGAGCTTTTTTTGCGTAGGCATTTTACGAGTGGAGAACCAAATGTTATTTGAGGAACGAAATTTCCGTCCATTATATCAAGATGAACCCAACTATTTTGAAATTTTTCTATTTTTTTAATTTCATCTCCAAGTTTACTGAAATCAGCTGACAGAATAGAGGGAGCAATTAGAAAATTCATTTCGAAACCTGTAACCTTATCTCTGCACCAAATCTCACCTTCAAACCAGGCATAGGGTACTGATAAAGTACAGTTTGCGATGATACATTTGCATTAATATCAATAACATCAACTTTATAAAGAACTAGACCGGAAGAGTTTATAATATTTTTTGCTTCTTCGAGATTCATACCAATGAGATTAGGAACAACTATAAATGTTCCAATACTTACTGTTACTTTAACGCCTGAATCTGGGGGTAGGAAAGTATTGGGCTGGGGATCTTGGGCTAGAATTGTTCCGGGAGTAGCAATGTTTTCAACTTCAGTAATATCGCTAATGTAAAGGTTGATATTTTTTAATATCTGATTGGCACTATCAATAGTTTTACCGGTGATATCTGGAACAGAAACATTTGAGGAACCATTACTTATTACCGCTGTAACTATACTTCCGCTCCTTACGGTAGTTTCAGGTTCAGGGCTTTGAGAAATAATGCAATCAATTGGCACGGTTTCGCTATATTGTGAATCTACTACCTGAAGAATCAGGGTATTTGCAGAGACTATTTTTTCTGCTTCACTAACTTTTAATCCCGAAATTGAGGGAACCTTAACAGTTTCTGTATTGTTAATGTTTCCACACCCTGACAATAAAAACATTAAAAATAATACAAGCAAGACTGAAGTTATCTTTGTTCTCATAGTATATATTTTACTTTTTATTAGATTATTTGCAACATCATATAAATCATATATACTTATTATATGAGAAAAGTTGCTGTTTATCCAGGTACTTTTGATCCAATTACTAAGGGTCATATTTCTATAATTGAAAGAGGTTCGAAACTTTTTGATCATCTTATCATTCTTGTTGCATTAAGAAACGAGAAGAACACATTATTCTCTCTGGAAGAAAGGACAGAAATGATTAAATGTGCCGTTGCTCATATAAAAAACGTGTCCGTGGAGCCATTTAAAGGATTATTGGTAGAATATATGAGAACCCACAAGATAAAATTTATTTTGAGAGGCTTGAGAGCTGTTTCAGATTTTGACTACGAACTTCAAATGGCATTGATAAATAGTGAACTTGATCCTGGAATTTTTACAGTATTCTTAGCAGGCCAGAAGGAATACATTTTTCTCAGTTCGACTATAATAAAAGAAATTGCACTTTATAGTGATGATGTTTCTAAATTCGTCCCTGATTGTGTAAGTAAAAAAATTACAAAAAGAATAAGGAGCAAACATGTCGATAATGGATGAGCTTGAGAAACTAAGAGTGATACTAAATGATGCAAAACGTGTCCCCTTTTCGAGATACGTAAGTATTGACAAAGAAGAAATTCTTGGAATCATTTCTCGCATTGAAGTTACATTACCAAACGAAGTAAAAGAAGCTTTTATTGTAAATGCTAGAAAAGATGAAATTTTGAAAGAAGCTTATAAGAAAAGCGAAGAAATAATAAACTTCGCAAAAGAAAGGGAAAAAGAAATACTTTCTGATTCTTCTATCATGAAAGACGCAGGCATCGAGAAAGAAAAAATCGTGCAAAGCGCAAAAGAAGAAGCTAATAATATCAGAAAAGAGGCAGAAGCTTACACGTACCAAATGCTACAAAAAATTAAAGGGGTTATAGAAAAAGCGCTACTAATAATAGAAGAAGCATCAGTAGAGTTTAAAAATGATAATAAAGGTAGACCAAATCCTTAAAATGGAGTAATATTTTTGAAAGAGAAAATTAAAATAGGCGATTTTCCTGAAAGAACGTCGTTAAAAGATCATGCTTACTTTAAAGCAAAGATAACACACGGACAAAACGGCGAGCTTTTTCTAAAAGGAAATATTTCTTCTTCAAATGCTTAGCTAAATAAATCAAATCCTCTGGAGGTGGAAAAAGCAATGTACATCCAAGACGCAACATTTAATGTTAAGAGAGAAGTTGAAATAAAAGGCTGGCTATATAATAGCAGGTCGAGTGGAAAAATAATATTTTTACTTGTCCGGGATGGCACAGGCCTTATTCAATGTATTGTTTCTAAAAGTGATGTTAGTGCTGAGAGTTTTGAAGATGCAAAAACTTTGACTCAAGAATCTTCATTGATAGTCAAAGGTACATTGCATGAGGAGAAAAGAGCCCCAGGAGGATATGAACTCATAGTAAAAGATTTAAAAATTTTACAAATTGCCAAAGATTATCCAATAACCCCAAAAGAACATGGTGTTGGCTATTTAATGGAAAAAAGACATCTTTGGTTGAGATCAAAGAGACAATGGGCAATTTTAAGAATCCGAAGTAGGATTGAAAGGTCTTTCAGAGATTTTTTTGATTCACAAGGATTTGTGCTTATAGATGCTCCAATTTTAACTCCTACAGCTCCAGAAAGTACTACGACTCTATTTCAAACAGATTATTTTGGAACGCCTGCTTATCTTTCACAAAGTGGACAGCTTTATATGGAAGCTGCATGTATGGCATTTGGAAAGGTATACTGCTTTGGGCCTACTTTTAGGTCTGAAAAATCAAAAACAAGAAGGCACCTTAACGAGTTCTGGATGCTTGAACCCGAGGTCGCTTATATTTCTTTTGAAGAGAATCTTGAGCTTCAAGAAAATATGGTTACTTTCGTGATAAAGGAAGTACTTAAAAACTGTTCTGAGGAACTTACAATAATAGAAAGAGATATAAAACTTCTTGATAGGATAGAACCTCCCTTCCCAAAAATATACTATAAAGAGGCACTTGATATACTGAAGAAAAATGGTAAAGAATTACAATGGGGAGACGACTTTGGTGGTGACGAGGAAACTATTCTTTCACAAAAATTCAATAAACCTGTATTTGTCCATCACTTTCCTGCTGGAATGAAAGCATTTTACATGAAACCCGATCCAGACGACCCCACAACTGTACTTGCTGCGGATTTATTGGCTCCAGAAGGATATGGCGAAATAATTGGTGGAAGCCAGAGAATAGATGATTATGATTTACTCCTCAAAAGAATTAAAGATTATAATTTACCCGAAGAGAATTATAAATGGTATCTTGATTTAAGGCGATATGGAAGTGTACCTCATGGAGGTTTTGGAATAGGTATAGAAAGAACCCTTGCCTGGATCGCAAAACTTCCTCATGTAAGGGAAACGATTCCTTTCCCAAGATTACTTGAAAAAATTTACCCATGAAAGAAATTAGCTGCATTAACATACTCAATGATTTGAACTCAGAAGACACAATAGTTCACAAAATTTATCTACTTTTGGGAAATAGTAATGAATATTTGAAGTACCAGATCGTAGAAAAAATCAAACAAAAAGTTCTGAGCCCGGGATTAGAAGGCTTCGATTTTTCAATTTTTAATGGAGAAACCTTAAATTTAAATGAATTTGAAAATTATTTAATTTCTCCACCATTCGGAAATAAAAAAGTCGTGCTTATTGAAGACGGTGATAAACTAAGAAAAAATGACTTAAAATATATTTTATCTTTGAGAGTACCTGATTTCTCAATATTAATTTTTGAATCAAATTCTGATGAAATACCTTTGCTTATGGAAGAAGATGCGATTATTGTAAAAAACTATGCATTAAAGCAAGCAACTGTAGAAGATTGGATAAAGCTTAAGTTTAGAGAATGTGGAAAGGAGGTTTCACAAGAATCCGTAAAAGAAATTATTTCGAGACTGGATACAGATTTTTATTTACTCGATTCAGAAATAATGAAAGTCGCACTTTATATTGGAAATAGGAAAAAAGCTGAACTAAAAGATATAATTGAAGTAGTAAATTATATACCGGATACACGTATTTATGATTTTATTAATGCAGTTTTATCAAAAAAAAGAGAGCAGGCAATTCAAATTTACGAAACAATGGTAATGGAACATAAAATTTTTCAAGACAATATACTTCTTTCCTCATTAATTAGAGAATTCATAAGGTTATTAATAATAAAGGACTTTATAGAGCACGGAGTAAGAGATACCCAGATAATATCAAGCGCTTTTCAAAATATATTTAAAACCGAAACAAAAAGAACAATTTTAACAAATCTATTGAGGAATGTTGAAAAGTTTTCATTTGAGGAATTGCTCGAGAATTACAGTAAACTTGTTGAAATAGATATTAAGAGCAAAAGCGGGGAGCTTCAACTCCCCATTTCCTTAAAACTTTTTATTCAAATAAATTAGCTCAGGAAGATTTCTCTGCGCTGTTCAGTTTCTTCATAAGACTGGATTTTTTTCTTGCAGCGTTATTTTTGTGTAATATTCCCTTTGCTTCTAATTTGTCGATTAATTTAATCGCTTCTTTTACCTTATCGTCAGAATAATTACTCTTTTTAGCAAAATCAAGTGCCTTTTTAAGTGCATTTCTAAAGTAATCATTTTTTTCTCTTCTTTTCTCAATTTTTCTTACAGATTTAATTGAAGATTTAAGTATTGGCATCCATACCTCCTAAAAAATTACATTATATCTTAATGATTTTTGAATTTCTGTCAAGAGGTTGTACGCGTTACATACTGATGAAAACATATGAAGTGCTAAATCCTATTTTGCTCAAGAGGCAAATTGATA
>CAZJKI010000016.1:0-26093 GCA_964546685.1 uncultured Caldisericum sp.
ACCCCATCTTTCTTAAATTATCTTCTGTGTAAATATCTTTGTAAAAATAAACTGCTGCGCCAATAAAACCCAAACCATAAACTGCACCTGAGGCACCGCTTTCGTGAATTTTATGTTCCATATTCTACCTCCTTTTAATTAAGATGAGATATTTTTTCTTTACCATTAACCAACTAATCTTCAGTTACTCTTTTTAATTTTACACCATTTTTGCCTTTTTTTTCAAGTATTTGTACGCTTTACATACATTTGAGACTGGTTATAACATCTTATTAGAAAATCAACTGGTGTCAAATTGTTAAGACTTTTATGAGGTCTTTCTGTGTTGTATCACAAAAGATAGTCTATAATGCATCAAACATTTGAACAATTGAGCAGGGGGTAGTATATTTAATATCTAATTCATCTTTAACTTTCAAGCTTGGGGGATATGCAGACATCAAGAGCAAAAATAACTACATTGTAAGAACTTTTTATACACTAAATGCACTTATAATAAATTAGTGTTCTAAAAGAAGCATACTACTTTCGAAGCTTTGTATCAGAAAACCCTCACCTGTTCGATTTATAAAAAATATAATTTGTTAAGAAATCTATGACTTCCCCTTAGAAAGTAAATTTCGAAGTTTGTCTTTACTTATTTCTCTAGTTGTATTTCCTATTCGCTCATAGTAGTGACCTTTGTATGAGACCAGAGGACCTGAATAAATGACTTTAACTGCTATAATTTGCTTTCTATAAATGTTTGTGATTTCTATTTCAGGGTAGATAGATAGTTTATTTATAATGCTATTTGTCAAATCTTCAAGGAATTTAGTAGAAGGATCTATTCCTTTAATTTTATTTTTATTATCTATACCAAGAAGGATTACACCTCCTCTTGTATTTGCAAAGGCAGAAATAGTCTTATAAAATCCTTCACTAAGACTTTCCTTAAATTCTACCGTTTCAGTTTCTCCTAACGTTAAAAACTTTTTTAATTCCTTTTCAGTCATTTTATTGATTCTGTCACAATCAGCTTTTGCTTCAAGATTCTCTGTAACAAATCTCAAAGTAAGTAATAATTTATTTTTTCTTAAAAATAAGCCAGCTATTTTCACTGTTTTTTCCACTTCCAAATCCCCTGGTTTTTATAAGTGCATATTCTCCTCTTATCTTTTTTCGATATAAATTAAACACGGCTTCTTTCAAATTACCTTTTTCGTCTGATTCCGTACTTAAAATTTCATATTCTCCACTATCCCAAATTTTGACTTCTCCTGCACCATAACTCCCCTCTTTTATTATTCCTTCAAAATCAATATAGGCTATATCATGATCCTCAACCTGAAATGCAAGGCGCTTTACTCCATTTTCACTTGAAACATTCTTTGGCACTGCCCGGGACTTTAGAACATATCTATCAATCCCCTCTTTTTCAACCATGTCTGACGAATGAGCGAGCATTTCTAATCTAAAATCATAATGAAGATGGCTGGTATGATGTTCTTGAATAACAAAACGACGCTTATTTTTTTTATTCATGATCATTGTCTTAAAGCTTGTTATTTTTCATACATTGCTTACTTCCTGCATAACATGTAAACACTACTTGAAGATACTACAAATAACTAAAATTTGTTTCGCTTTTTCCTCCAGGTTTTCGTTTTTTCTGTAATATTCCCTAAATTAGATTGTTAAAATAAAATCTATTCTTAATATTAATTATTGCTGAATGAAAATCTTTGTCAAGGATAACTAAAAATATTTCGCTTAGAGTATGAATGGGGTAACGCTGGAATAAAATAAAATTTCAATAGCTTACAATAAATTTTTATTAGGAGTAAGAGAGCTGATTATTCTATTCAACACATCCTTTCAAAAGTCTAAATGATTCAGTCCATAAAATTATTTGAATAAATTAAAAAGTTTATTACTGTTTTGATATATGAAAACGAAGAAAGAAGAAGTTATAAGACTGCTGAATTCAAAAAGAATAGTTGAGGCAAAAGATTTGCTTGAAGAAATAGCTGAAAGTTATATAAATAATCTGATATAATTAAATCTATGATGAAAAATAGAAAATTATTTTATGTAATTTTAGGTGTTAGTATATTAGCCATTATTGGAGTTGGCTTATTGATATATATGGGCAGGCCTAACATTGAAGATGTAAAGGCTCGTTATGAATCCCCGCTGATGAGTATACCTGGTGTTATAGGAGTTGGTGTCGGGGAATGTGATAAGATACCATGTATAAAAGTATATTTAGAGGAAGAGACCCTGGAGTCAAAAAGTATTCCAAAACAACTCGAAGGTTTTAAAGTAGACGTAGAAGTAACTGGTCCAATTGAGACTTTGGGACAGGTAAAAATTCAAACAGACATTGATACTTATTCCCCCTTTATGTCTTCGACTGTAGGGATTGGTTTAACCCCGATATACACATTAGGTAGGCCTCTAGAAACCGTTAAATTTCATTGGCATACCAACTATGGCCACTTTATAAGTTGGGGGTCTTCTGATTTTAAAGTCTATGAATTGGGACCAAATATTATAAACAGCGGAGAAAAAATCTATTGGTCATATGATGCTAACGAAATGGGTGTGGAAAAGCCTCCTATTCAAATTTCTTTAGGGATAGAAGATGCACAGTCTGGACAGCTTTTGGCAGAGTCAATCCTTGAAATAGACTGGGAAGATAAGTACATTGCAAAAGTGAAAAAATGAATCTATTTATTATAGAACATGGCTCACCGCGTCGCCTTGCATGGCATTCACGAAACTTGCCAAGAAAAAGTAATATAACGCTTCGTGAATGCCCAGAACATTATACGAATTGCGTATATGAACGAGCTATATGAAATGCCAGAGTTAGACTTTACAAGTGAGGTGAAGAAAAATGAGTGATTGGAAATCTGTGCTTAAAATAGACCCAACAGAATGGTTGTTAGAAAAAAACAATCCCTCGGTGAGATATTTTGCGCTAACTGAGATTTTGGATAAGCCTGAAAGTGATTCCGAAGTGAAGAAAGCAAAAAACGAAATCATGGAGATTGGAGTAGTGCCCATTATTCTGGCTAAACAGAAAGAAGAAGGTTATTGGGAGACTCCCAAAAGTCTCTATACAGCCAAATACAAGGGAACAGTATGGCAACTAATAATTTTGGCTGAACTCGGAGCGGATGGTAGGGATGAACGTATTAAGAAGGGATGCATGTTCATTCTTAAAAACTCTCAAGATAGCGAAAGCGGTGGTTTTTCTATGCATACAAGCGCTGAAGCTGGTGGGGGTAGACATAGCGAAGTAATACCCTGTTTAACAGGCAATATGGTTTGGAGTTTGATCAGATTTGGTTATCTATATGTTCCCCAAGTTCAAAACAGTATAAATTATATTGTTAAATATCAGAGGTTTGATGATGGTGAAAACGAGACACTGAAAGGCTGGCCTTATGATAGATTTGAGATATGCTTCGGAAAACACACTTGCCACATGGGTGTCGTCAAAGCTCTGAAAGCCTTGGCTGAAATACCCATTAATAAAAGACCTAAAGATGTAAAGGAAACAATTGAAAAGGGAGTAGAATATATGCTTATCCACCATATTCATAAAGAAAGTCACGATTTGAATCGTGTTTCTAAACCTGGTTGGCTACGATTAGGTTTCCCCTTGATGTACCAGACAGACGTCCTGGAAATCTTAGGGATACTAACAAAACTGGGCTGTAAAGATAAGCGAATGAGAGAAGCTGTGGATTTGGTAATATCCAAACAAGATGCACAAGGAAGATGGAAACTGGAAAATACTTTCAACGGACGCTTTCAAGTAGATATCGAACAAAAGGGTAAACCAAGTAAATGGGCCACATTAAATGCTCTAAGGGTTTTGAAAAGGCTCTATGATGAATAAAATGGATAATATAAATGGTGGTCACATTATAGGCGGGCTCAGGCACTCTAAGAAACCTTCGGATTACTTGACTCGCCTTCGGCTCAGTTATATAACAGCAGTTATAAAGCTACTATCCTTATATACAATAGCAATCTCGAATCACAAAGAAAGTAATTACTTTATTTTTTGAAAAGGAAGGAGATGCATACTTTATATAGCAATTTGAGTTTAAAAATACGATGAATTACAATAGCATAAGATTAGTGAATAGTAGAAAATTTAAAATAATTGAAAACCAGCGAAATGAAACAAGATGATTTTGAAAAAGAGAACACAACTGTGATGAAGATGAGAGTGAACATTATAAATTAAATTCTTTTTCTAAGTCATCTAAAATTGTGCAAATAGAATGTGAGATTCCCTTATGTCCAACATACAAGGGAAGTAAGTCATCTTACCTCAGATTTAAAAAAGCTTTTAAGACCTCAAAACGTGTTTAGCAAGGATTGGTCATCTTGATGATAATGAAATAGGCCAATAATTCTCCTGATTTAATTATTTAAACTTAAACCTACCTTCTTTGAAAAGCCTTATACAGCTTTAACTGCACCGGGATCATAAAGTTTTCCTTTGTTCATTGATATTCTTTTCTAAAGCTTTGTCAATTCCAAGTGCAGGTCCGTACAGCCAATAAGAATTCATAGCCTCAAAATACGATGTATTCCAAACTCAAATTGACTTCTAGTATACTTAATTGGACAAAAATGCATCAAGTGATATAAGTGGACGGCTAATAGCCCTGAGTACGTTAGGAGACATTCTACCATCTTTCACAAGCTCGTAGCCGGCTTGTTTAACAGCTTTAATAACCTTCTTAGTTTTTTCGTTATCCTCTCTTAAGTAGCTTGCGTGGGGCCTTAGAACCGCTCCTGCAAATTCAACGCTTGCATCTTCTGCTAACTCCTTAACAATGCGGAGTACTGTTCCAAAGTTGCCTTTCTCCCACCAGCCACTGGTTGCAACAAGAACTATTTTACTTATCTTAATATCTCCACGCATTTTAACTCGTGTGTGTCTTTTTCTCATCTCAAGAATCGGGTCCATTAAAGGAACAATCCTATTGATAAAATTTTGCATATCCGCTGGTAAAGGTATATAAACAGGTGTTGCCAACACAAGAATATTTGCATTGCGCAATTTAGGATACAACATTTGCATATTATCCTGGATGAAGCACTTGCCAGGCGTCTTATTCCAGCAAATAAAGTCACCTACACATGAACTAATCTTAAGTTTGCTCGTGTAAAAGAGCTCAACATCTGCTCCTGCTTCTCTCATCCCCTCAAGAAAAGGATCTAAAACAAGAGCAGTATTTCCTTTTTCCATTCTTGGACTCCCATTAATCACAAGAACTTTCATCTTTTTCGCCTCCCATTCTTTATATTATAGTTTTCTGGTAAATAGACACTTTTTTATCAATTTACCTAACTTATTTATGCCTTAACGATTTGAATATCTTATTTTTTATACCCTTCTTTTAAAAACAATCTAGCTATGTTTAAATTTTTGTTTGTGTTCCTTTATTTCTCCCCTAGTATAATTTATTTAAATGTAAAATTCCATCTATTGTGGTGAATACAATAAAATTTATATTCACTTTTTTTATAATTTAATAAAATTCTTTGTCAAGCATTCGAATTGTACGAACATCTACGCAAAAAATTTACAAAAATGATTTCCTACATAATTTAGATAAAGTAACTAAGTAATAATGAGACAACCAAATAATGTTTTGTGTTGAAAATTAAACGAGGCATGCAGATAATTGAGTTTAAATTTAACCTTTTCGCATTATTTTTTTTCAAAGCGCTCAAAATAACCTATCAAGTTTCCATTTGAGTCACGAACAGAGCGGACAAAAGTTTTTACAGAAGAAGTGCTTTTAAGTTCTATCTCTTCCTCACCGTTTTTCAACCGTTCATAAGCTTCGAGAATTGTTTTTTTCGAGTTCTCATTGTGGCAGTCAAAAATCGATTTACCAATCAGAGATTTTCCACCTCCATCCCTATAGTTCTCTAAAGCTCTTATGTTCATGAATACAATCTTATGGTTTGTATCCACCAAAACAATTTCCTCATCGATGCTGTTAAGTAACGAAACAAGGGTTTCTAAATTTATCATTTTGCCTCCCACATATCTATTAAGAATATATTTTATCAAAGAACAGAATATTCAAAAAAGTTTGAGTTGAGCCACATAAAAATATATTTGAAAAAAATGCAAACTATTTAACAAAATTGTTGATTTTGGTATACTTAAAATGAAATTCATAATTGCCATGTTCAGGAAATAATATAATAAGGAGGTAAGGAATGATTAAAATTGTAACAGATTCAACAGCTTATTTGGAAGAAAATTTTATAAAAGAAAACGATATAAAAGTTGTCCCTCTGAAAGTTTCGTTTGGAGAAAAACATTTTATAGAAGGGGTGGACATTACAACAAATGAATTCTACGAACTTTTAGCAAAAAGTGAAACTTTGCCTAAAACATCTCAGCCATCTGTACAGGATTTTATAGATACATACAAACCAATTCTGGAAAAAGACAACCATATTATCTCTGTACATATCTCTGGGGAATTAAGTGGTACTGTTAACGCAGCAAATCTTGCTAAAAAGACGCTAAACACCGAAAAAATTCATATAGTAGATTCGCTGTCCACTGGAATCATTCTTCAATTCCTAATAGAAAAGGCTCTTGAATTGATAAAACACGGAGAGGGTTTTAGAAATTTATGCTCATCTGTAAATGCACAGGTTAAAAAAATGCTATCCAGGTTTATACTGGATGATTTAAATTACATGCTAAAGGGAGGAAGGCTGAACAAGGCAGAAGTGTTAATAGGATCTATTCTTCATATTAGACCTGTCGTTTCCTTCACAAATGGAAAATCAAAAGTTGAGGGCATCTCCAGGACATGGAAAGAAGCTAAAACAAAACTGTTAGCTTACGCTGAAAAAGTTAACAGAGATTTGAGCATCGAAAAGGTTGGAGTACATTGTGGAGCGAATATTGAAGAAGGTGTAGAGTTTAAAAAAAGGATTGAAGAGATTTTAAAAATATCCGCAATAATGAGACAAGTAGGCAGTGTCCTTGGAACGTACGGAGGACCAAAATGGCTAGGATTAGGAATACAAACTAAGTAATATTTCTAAATTGCAGTATATAAAAAGGCATTTAAAAATACATATTGGGATATAAGAAAAAGGCGAGAGAAATCATTTCCAGTAGACCATGCATGTAGAGCAATATTAAGTAACTCAATTTTAATAAAGATTTCTTAAATCAACTGCCACTGTCGACCTTTGCGGCCTTTCAAAAAACCTCAAATGATTTTAACACAAGTTTTGCAAAACACAAATCAAGATTAAACAGCATATTTGTAAAACTATTTAAATATGCTATCATTATAATAAAGGAGATGAGATAACATATAGAAAGCTTAGAGCAATATTATTGTTTAATAGATTCTGGATATTTTAACTTAACTTATAAATTTGTTGCTGAAAATAAAAAGATCATTGAAGAGGGAATGACTTATAAAGACTTAGCGAAAGAGGGTATTTTTTCTAATTCGATAGAAAAAGAGCTGATTTATGCTACTAAAAATGTTGCAAGTAACATAAAAAACCTCACTCAAATACCTAAAATCAGGAGAAATATATGAAGAAATTTAGAATACATAGAAATAAGCTCTTTATCACAAAGTTTAAAACAAAAAGTCGTAACTTTTTTTCAAGAAAAAAATTCTTTATAATAATTCTTTACTTTATCATGTTTGCAATTGCTTTTGGCTTTGCTTTTTACAGTTTTTTCCCAACCAGAATAACTGACATACAGGTTGGAAGTATAGCTCAAGAAAATATAATAGCTAAAAGAACTATATCTTTTATCGATGTAAACAAGACAAATGAACTAAGAGAAAAAATTGCTGAATCTGTATCACCAGTTTATAGGTTTGATACAAAAAAACAGCAAAATGTATCCAGTAATATTGATAAATTTTTCTCCGATCTTATTAGCACTATTTCACTTAACGTAAACGATGAAGAAAAGAAAACATTGCTTGATAACCTGTTAGGAAATAATTCAAAATACACAGCATTGTTATTAAAAGAAAATGTAGAAAATATTAATAAGTTAAAGAGCTACATTGATGCATTGATTTATAGACTTATGATAACAGGAGTAAGAAGTGACGAACTTTCACAGGCAATAAAAATTGGCAACGACGAGATAAAGAGCTCCACGTTTAATGAAGACGAAAAAAGCTTCCTCGTCTATGTTCTTGGCAGCTTTTTACAACCGAATTTAATTTACGACAGTACCGCTTCTGAAAATGCAAAAGAAGAAGCTATGAAGTCCGTTCCCCCGGTTAGAATCACAATACAGGAGGGAAGCATAGTCATTAATAAGGGCGATAAGATTACTCAGGACAACCTCGAAATCTTACAAGCCCTGGGACTTGTAAGAAGCAAAGATGCCTGGAAACCTATCTTGAATATAATCTTCTTAATACTCATTTCTATTGCTGTATCTTATCTTGCAATCACAAAATCAGCAACAATTAATGACAAAAATCTAATAAAGAAAACGTCCGAATTTCTAATAACTTTCGTGATTACATATTTATTTGCCTTTTTTATAAGAGGCATCTCTTACTACCTTATACCAGTTCCTTTGTTTGCAATGATTTTGTTTGAATTTACAGATTTTCCTACCACATTGGCTCTATCCATAACTCTTCTTATGACTATATCAATTACTACAAATATCTCAGCAACTCTGACATTAACAATGCTTCTAAGCATAATAATTTACCTGATTGCCTTAAGAAAAACATCACAAATTTCAAGCTTTATTTATGCCGGAATAACTGGAGGAGCTGTTTTTTCAGTAGCCACGATTCTTGTAAACCTTTCTTCAAAGGAAACTCTAAGCTCGAGTCTTATAAACTCATTTTTCAGCTTTATAAACTTCTTTATATCAACAATAATTGCAATAGGTTTTGTATATATTTTAGAACACGCCTTCAATGAAGTAACAGCAATAAGACTACTCGAGTTAAGCGATACTAAGAACCCGCTTCTTAAAGAATTGTTGCTAAAAGCTCCTGGAACTTATCAACATAGTATGATGGTCGCAAATCTTGCCAGTAACGCTGCTGAGGCAATAAGTGCAAATGCTTTACTCACCAAAGTAGGTACCTACTATCATGATATAGGTAAAATGGTGCATCCTTATTACTTTACAGAAAACCAACAGACAATACCAAATATTCACAACAACCTTTCACCTAACCTCAGCAAAACCGTAATTATAAATCATATAAAAGATGGAGAGCAAATAGCAAGACAATATAAATTACCTGATGAAATAATTAAATTTATCATCACACACCATGGGAGAACTGTAGTAACATATTTTTATCATAAAGCAAAGGAAAAAAATGCAAATATAAGTAAAGAAGATTTTCGTTATCCTGGACCCCTTCCTGAAAGCAAAGAGACGGCAATATTGATGCTTGCAGATGCAGTTGAAGCTGCCTCACATAGTGTTGAAGATATTGATTATGGGAAGATTGAGGATTTAGTGAATACCATAATCGACGACAGAGTGTCTGATGGCGAATTAGACGAGTCAGCAATTACATTTCTAGAACTAAAGATAATAAAAGAATCTTTTGTGAAGAACCTAATATCAATGTATCACAGGCGAGAAAAATATCCAGATGAAAAAGAAAATAAGAGTTAATATTTCTAACAAAACAAAAAAATATAAAATCATAAGAAAAAGGCTTCTAGAATTTACAAAAAATCTTATTAAAACTTTAAAAATAGAAGACGATGTTGATTTAAGTATTGCATTTGTTGGTGCCGAAACCATTAATAAAATCAACAAAAAATTCAGAAATGTCGACCAACCAACTAATGTCATATCATTTAATCTTTATGAAGCAAGAGACTCGTTATATAATGCTTTGGCAGGAGAAATCATAATATGTCCTTATATAGCTGAACTCGAAGCAAAAAAGGATTCGAACAACTTCCATGATTATATCGAGTTCTTAATGATACATGGTTTACTCCATATAATTGGATATGACCACAATACAAAAACAAACAGAACAAAAATGGAAAATCTTGAAGAAAAAATATTCAAAAATACGGAAGTTAAAAAATTTATTTTAAAAGAGGTGCTTTAAATAATGGTATTAAATGAACTACCTTTCTTAATTCCTCTGCTGTTAATATTATTAGTACTCTCGGCAGTTTTTACTTCATTTGAATCGGCTATATTCAACGCTTCTTACATCAAGCTCGAATCGCTATCCAAAAAATCTAATTTAGCAAAAAAAATCCTTGAATTAAAGAAAAAAACTGGCAATGTAATAAGTACAATCGTATTAGGAAATAATTTTGTAAATATACTTTTCTCAGCAATTATTACCTATCTTGCAATAAAAATAGCAGAAAGCCAAAATGCTTCACAATCTCTCGCAATAATTATTGCAACAATAGTAACAACTTTAATCGTTGTTTTGTTTGGAGAGACAATCCCAAAAAACATCGGTACACATTTGCCAGAAAAAGCCTCAATGAGGCTATACTACCCATTTATGCTATTCTGGTTTCTATTTTATCCACTCTCAATAATTCTTTCACATATTACAAATGCCATTCTTAAACTTTTCCGCATAAAAATTGGGAACAAAAGAATTTTCGAGACACAGGAAGAAATGCTATCAATGCTCCAAATTGGAAAAGAAGAAGGACTAATAGAAAAAACAGAACAAAAAATGCTTTTCAGTATATTTGAATTTGGAGATACTTTAGTTAGGGAAGTGATGACCCCAAGAGTCGACATAGTGTCGCTATCAGTCGAATCAAACCTCGAGGATGTACTTAAATGCATAACAAACAGCAATCACTCAAGAATACCAATTTATGAAAAAAATATTGATAACATCGTAGGCATTTTGTACATTAAAGACCTGTTTAAGATATTTTCAATAAAAAGTGAAAAAACTCTTAATTTAAGAAGCATATTAAGAAATGCATATTTTGTTCCCGAGACTAAGAGAGTTGATGAGTTGTTCAACGAAATGCAGAAAAATAAAACCCAAATTGCAATGGTTTTTGATGAGTATGGTGGTCTTTCGGGTCTTGTAAGTTTAGAAGACATACTTGAGGAAATTGTTGGTGAAATACAGGATGAATATGAAGTAGAAGAAAAAAGTTTTCAGAAAATTGGAGAAAATGCATATTTAATTTCCGGAGCACTGGAAGTAGAAGAATTCAATGAGCATTTCAACGCCAACTTTTCAAATGAAGAGGCAACCACAATTGGTGGCATAATACTTGAAAAACTTGGAAGGCTACCAAATCCAGGAGAAGAAGTAAATATTGATAAGTTTAAATTTATAATAAGTAAGATAAGAAATAGAAGAATTGTTCAGGTTAAGGTAATTATAAAGTCCGGGGAGGTAAGAAATGAAAAAAGAGCTAATTAAAGAAGCAAAAAAAGCAAGAGAAAGAGCATATGCACCTTATTCAAAATTTAAAGTTGGGGCAGCAATTCTTACTAAAAGTAGAAAAATTTTTACAGGAGTCAATATTGAGAATTCAAGCTATGGGGCAAGTGTTTGTGCGGAAAGAGTTGCGGTCTTTAATGCAATAAATTCAGGTGATCCAGAAATTGTAGAAATCGCAGTCGTTACTGATAAAAAAGAACCGGCTATGCCTTGTGGCATATGCAGACAGGTTCTTAAGGAGTTCTCGAAAAACTTAAAAATTTATGCTGCTAATTTGGAAGGAAGAGTTATTGAAACAACATTAGATGAAATACTTCCAATGGCTTTCACCAAGAAAGATTTAAAAAACAAAAAATAAAAAGAAAATCATGAGAGAAATAATCCTTGTAGCAAACTGGAAAATGTACAAAACCATAAGCGAAGGTTTAGAGTTTATTGAATGCCTGAAACAAAAAATCAAAGGTAAGCCGAAAGTAATTATATGCCCACCTTTCACGGCTTTAAGCAATATTAAAGAAGCTTTGAAAGATAACGGATTAGAACTAGGCGCCCAGAACCTATTCTATGAAAGCGAGGGAGCATTTACCGGCGAAATTTCTCCAGTAATGTTAAAAGACGCTGGAGCAAAATATGTAATAATAGGGCACTCGGAAAGAAGATGCATTTTTCATGAAACAAACGACTTTATAAATAAGAAGGTCATTGCAGCAATTGAAAATAACATTAGACCAATATTCTGTGTTGGCGAAAAAATTGAAGATAGAAGGTCAGATCTAACAGAAATGATAATTAGAAAACAAATATTAGAAGGGCTGGAAAATATCAATAAAGACAACCTTGAAAATATTATAATTGCATATGAACCAGTTTGGGCAATAGGTACTGGGTTGAACGCAAAGCCAGAAGAGGCATCGGAAGTCCATCGATTTATTAGAAACACCCTCAATGAAACATATAATAATAAAATAGGAGAAAACATAACAATATTGTATGGCGGGAGTATAAAAGAAGATAATATTGAAGGTCTTGGAAAAATGGAAGAAATCGATGGTGGGCTTGTGGGTGGGGCAAGTCTAAACTGTAACGTTTTCAGCTCTATATGGAGTAAATTAAAAACTTCAAAGAGTATTTAAAATATAAACAATGAAAGATTCGTCAATAATTTCGAAAAAGAACGAAATATCAGATAAAAGAAATCTTTGACGGCAAAATGAAAAACCTCGAAATAGAAAAAGAAGAACCAATAAGAATAATGAGGAAAAGAGTGAAAAAAAAATGATAGACTATATTCTAAAGGAACTTCAAACTGACGAAAACTATCATGGACAATTCGTTAAAACTTTTGAAATTAAAAGTGAATTTCCTTCTCTTTCAGAAATACCAGAAGAATTAAGTTCTTCAATTAAAAATTACTTGATAAAGAAGAAAATACATAAACTCTATCCACATCAGATCGAAGCAATAAAGCATATACAGAGCGGCAAAAACATAATAATTACTACTTCTACCTCTTCAGGAAAAACTCTCGCGTTCAATATACCAATAATTGATTATTTATCGAAAAAATCAAAGTCCTCAGCACTTTATATTTATCCAACAAAAGCTCTGACTCAGGATCAATTTGAAAAAATTACTGAAATAATAGGGGAAGCCGAAATTAACACAGGAGTCTATGATGGTGACACCTCTCAGGATAAAAGAATCTATTTAAGAAGACACTCAAGGTTATTACTTACAAATCCTGACATCTTGCATATCGGCATATTGCCCAATCATATCAACTGGAGCCATTTTTTCTCCAACTTAAAATTTATAGTGGTAGATGAAGCCCATTATTACAGTGGAATTTTAGGCTCTCACATGAGCGAAATAATGAGGAGATTAAGAAGAATATCTCACTATTACGGAAGCTATCCGCAATTTATACTTGCTTCAGCAACACTTAAAAATCCTGAAGAGTTTTCATTTAAACTAATCGGTGAAAGATTTAAATTAATAGGAGGATTCGAAAATTTACCGTTTAATAAAAAATTAATAATATTAAATCCTCCTTTGATAGATCCTGCAACAAATTTGAGGAGAAGTATATATAAAGAAGCGGTATGGATTCTCAAGAAGCTTTTAATAAATAATATTAAAACAATAGCTTTCGTTAAATCGAGGCAGGGGGTTGAGCTTGTAACAAAAATGCTCAAAAACTCCGCAGGAGCCGCTGAGAAAGATCTTATCTCTTCGTACAGGGCGGGTTATACCAAAGAGACAAGACACGAAATAGAAAATAAATTAAAGAATGGAAAAATAAAAACAGTTATAACGACAAATGCACTTGAGCTCGGCATTGACATCGGTAACCTTGATGCAACTGTTATCATTGGCTATCCAGGGAGCATTTCAAGCATTTTTCAGCAATCAGGAAGGTCAGGAAGAAAGGGCAACTCTCTTTCGATTTTAATAACTGGCTCCAATCCTATTGACCAGTATTTTGCAAAAGATCCAGATTATATTTTTACAAAGAACGTCGAGAGCATTTCAATCAACCCAGAAAATCTATACATTGAAAGTCCTCATATAAAATGCGCTTCATACGAAATCCCGATCACCCCGGAAGTTGACAGCGATTACTTCGGAAAGAATGCAAAAAACATAATAGAGGAACTTAATAAGAATGGCACCCTCGAAAGAAAAGGTGGCAAATATTTTTTTACCGATAGGTATTCTCCAGCTGCCGAAATAAATATACGAGGGACAGGTCAGGAACAAATACGTCTTATTAATTCAGAAAACGACCAGATAATAGAAAGAATTTCAAGAGACAGGGCTATTGAAGAAACTTTTAAAGGTGCGGTATATCTGCATCTTGCAGATACATATTTAGTAAAAGAACTTAATCTCCAGGAAAATTTTGCCGCTCTTGAGAAAAAGGAAGTTGATTATTACACTGATTCTCTTGCAATTGAAACAATCTGGATTAAAAAAATAATTAATGAAAAAAGCTTTAATAGAATCAACATATTTTTCGGAGATGTTCTCGTAAATGAGAAAGTAAGGGGTTTTGTAAAAAAACAATTCGAGAGCGATAGGAGAATGGGGGTGGAAGAGCTGGACCTTCCGGAGATAAAATTTATAACAAAGTCTCTCTGGTTCACAATTGATGAAAAAATGTGCAAAAAAATTACAAATTCACATGAAGACATTCCGGGCACAATTCACGCAGTAGAACACCTGCTTGTTGGAATGATGCCTCTTGTGGTATTATGCGATAGAAATGATGTCGGGGGAGTTTCACATCCACTGCATCCAGACACCCAAAAGGCCACTATTTTTGTTTACGACGGGATTGAAGGAGGTATTGGATTAAGCGAAAAGGGGTATGAAAGAATTGAAGAACTTTTTGAATTCGCATATAAAACTGTATCAGAATGCACCTGCAAAGATGGATGTCCGTCATGCATTTTCTCACCAAAATGTGGAAACGAAAACAACCCATTAAGCAAGGATGGAGCAAGGATTCTCCTCAGGGAGATTCTATCTTGAAGATTTTAAATTTCCTTATTTCGATCGCACTGATCATTATAATAATCTTCTCGCCTCTATTCTTATTGATGAATAACATGTTCTTAACCTATGAGTTCTATAAACAAAACATCCAGAACAGCTCTAAAATGATAAAAAACGAGTATTTATTTTATACAGATCAGGTAATAAAATATTTCTTCAATAACGAAAACAGCGTGACAATAAAAGATGAAACAGGGGCTAATCTCAATAATTTTTTCACAGAAGAAGAGATTCTTCACATGATAGACGTCAAAAGAATAATGAGGCTTGTATTTATCTTACTTATATTTGCCTTAATCACAACCTTTGCCTTGTTAAAAAAAATTAGATTCCGCATTGTATCGAACTCCTTAATCTTCTCTTTTATCCTCATGTCCATAATTGGAACTATTTTGTATTTCAATTTCGAAAGAAGTTTCTACGTTTTCCACAAGATTCTCTTCAGAAATCAATACTGGTTGCTCCCAGAAAACACTATGCTCATTAGAATGTTTCCCGAAAACTTTTTCTATGATTATGCAATTCTCTGGTTTATAATATCATGTTTCCCTGGATTTATAATGATGCTTTCTAAAATATTCATAAATCCAAAGAGTTTTCTTAATTAAATCAACTTAATCTTCGAAATTTTAGACTCTCTTATCTCTGTTATAATATGCATAAGCATTATGATTATGAATGCTTTCAAAACTAATAGCCTCGATTGAGTAATAAGTTATTCTCTGGTCTTTATCAAGTAAAATTGAAACATCCCTTACCATATCTTCCACAAACTTTGGATTTTTAAAAGCATATTCTGTAATATACTTTTCGTCTTCCCTCTTTAGAAGCGAATAAAGAGGTGCACTTGCAGAAATTTCCGAAATATTTATAATCTCTTCAATCCATACAAGCTTTCGCATCCGAACCTGCACTTTTATATTTGCCCTTTGATTGTGAGCTCCGAAATCGCTTATTTCTTGTGAACAAGGGCATACGCTATGAACAGGGGTGTTTACTTCCAAAATAAAATCAAAATTGTTCCCTTTAGAAGCAATAAAAGCACATTCATAATTCATGAAGCTTTCTATTTTTGAAACAGGAGCATTTTTTATAATAAAATATGGGAACCTCACTTCGATATGTGCTGTCTTAGCCTTCAAAGCAGATTTAATATCATCAAGAATATTTTCAAGAGTTACTAAACTCATATTTGATCTATGCTTATTCAATACTTCCAGGAATCTGCTCATATGAGTTCCTCTGAATTCACGAGGTAAATCCACAAACATACTTATTCTTGAAACAGTATACTGAAACCCACTGCTTTTGTCCATCACTCGAATAGGATATGTAACATCACTTACGCCGACTTTCCTGAGTGACACATCTCTAAAATCTACATCATTCTGAACGTCTCTCATTTTCTTATAGAAACCGTATTGTTGGCTCCCTCGGTTAAATTAACTTCATCTATAAAGCAGTTAAATTTTTTTAAAGGCCTCTCAAGTTTTTCAAAAACCCAGAGTGCAATATTTTCTGTTGTGGGATTATCAAAGAGTTCATTCAAATCAGCATGATCAAGTTTAGAGATAATTTCATCATTAACTATGTTTTTAAAAATTGTAAAGTCTAGCACCATTCCGGAAGGTTTTAGATCTCCCTTTACAACTATTTTGAGCTTGTAAGTATGACCATGTAAACGTTCACATTTCCCAGAGTAATCAATAATCCTGTGTGCGGCATCAAAAACAAAATTCCTCGAAAGATAAAAAATAAATTTCTTCATTTTTTCCTCTGAATGGCGGAGAGAGTGGGATTTGAACCCACGGCAGGCAATTAACCCGCACACGCTCTCCAGGCGTGCACCTTAAACCACTCGGTCACCTCTCCAAACAAAGTTATAATAACAAAATCCATCTAAAAATCAATAGCAGAACTTAGATCATCTTAGAAATTTTAAAACAAAAACCCAAACTATAGAAAGAAGCAAGACAAAAGCAAGATTTTTAATAAGAATTTTATAGGTTTCTTTGAATTTTGCTGAAAAATACTCTATGCTCAACGCCAAGCATAGATGCGTAGGGGTCGACATTATTCCCAACCATCCACCAACAAAAGCAATAAAAAGATTTAAAGATACTATATTGCCTGATGTTTGTATTAAAGGGATAAGCAATGGATAAGATACACCAAATGTAGCCGTAGAAGCACCTGTCATGATACCAACAATAAAAGGCAGAAAGAAAAGAATAAAATAATTTGAAATTTTATAAGCCCCTAAAACCTTATACACCCCATTTATAACATTGCTATTAACGACTATGTATTTTAAATAGAAAATTGCGAACATCAGAAAAAGAATTTTAAGCATGGATTTCAAATCAACAGATTTAAAGATTTTCTTTATCGAGAGTTTTTTAACAATTATCACATAAATAATACCTGACGCTATTGACAGAATAATAGACAACTGAAAAATAGTGATTAACAGCATTACCAGAATTACAGGAAAAACACTTTTAAATGCATTGAAGTAAAACTTAGGGTCCTTTTCCAGTTTAAAATTATTATTTACTCTTATAAATGGCAAAATAAAAATCAGGCCTGAAATTATCATTGCAACAGAAATTGGCCACTGAACACTAATAAGGAAAGGGATAGAAACTCCAAGAATTGCTGAATTTAATGCCATCTCGGGATAGATAGGTGAAACAGGCTCCCATATATGTCTGAACCAATAGTTTAGGACAGTTTTTTCGTTACTTGATATACTAGAAGTTTTAGCGCCCTGCTCAACAAGTGGCGCAGAAACAAGTGCTCCTCCAGGCATTGGTAGAGCACCTATTATAAAAGCAAAGGTTGGTATGAAAATTTTCGGAGAAAAAATCTTTGAGAAGCTAGAGACAATTTCTTCTAAAAAGCCAGAGACTCCAAGTACATCTGCAAAAATTGTTATAAAAGCAACGATGATAAGTACTTCCAATGTGTCCCATGCACTAAAAGTAATCCAAAAACTTTTTAAAATTGCCAAAAAGCTAAAATCTTTGAAAATTGCAAGTAAAATTGCCGAGATAAAAATTGAAACACCAATATTCAATTTCAAAAAAATAAGGGCGCCAAGTAACAAAATCACAGATAAGAGAATCAAAAAATCAATCATACGAAAAACATTATAACCCTTTTAAACTTTTTTTAAATATGCATTATAATTTCTCGTGCTTAAAATTGAAAAAATAATACCACAGGTAAAAGAAATTGTTGAAAAAAAATATTCAGAAAATATTAAAAAATTAAATATCATTGAATTTGCTATTAAAACACTTAAGGAAATTAATATAGAAGACTTTAAAGATTTAAATTATAAGGAAATCACGACTCTTTTTGGAACTCCAGTTGAGAAGCCTGGAAAAAGCTTTAAGATTAAAAAAGAGCCATCAGAATATATTGCAATAGCCTCGGATGGTTCCGAGGTACCTGTAAATGAAGACTTCTTTTTTCCATACTATATTATCAATATAGGCTTCGTAGTTTTAAAATATGGGAAAGATCACTTTTTCTTGGCAGACTCCACTGCAAAAATATACTTTGAAGAGAATGAAATATACGAGAAGGTAGGGGATAAAAATTTCCCTGTTCGAGGAGAACTTCTATCCTCTAAGATGTTGCTTGAGGAAAGCAAAAAATTAGGGGAACTTCTAAAAGATTTTTATGTCATTGATATACCCACTTTAATACTTTTTGACGGTACATTAATACAATGGGAAATAAAGGAAACAAGTCTAATTTATAAAAATAATTTCATCCAAGATTTTCAAAAATTTATTCAAATAGCAGAGCAGTTGAAAAGCCCTATTGCAGGATATATTAGCGGTACTCATTCAAGAGACATAATAGAAATGATAAAAATATTTCTTGAAATGAGAAATACAAAGTTCAACGAGCAGCTGCTTTCTATAATAAAAGACAGAGATTTATATGAAATAATTCTTCAAAAAGGTGAAAGATCGGCTGTCTTTAGAAGTAATGCTCCAATTTTAAACCTTTACAGGTCTCCCATATACTTTTTCTTTCTAAATGTCGGCAGAGAAGTGGTTAGAATAGAAATACCTGAATTTATAGCTAACAATAAGAATTTACTTGAAACAACATGTGCACTTATTTTAAGTCAATCAGATAAAGGGGAAGGATACCCTGTGGTCCTTAGAGAAGCTCATGAGCAAGCAGTTATTAAAAACCCTGAAAAGGTATTCATTGAAGATCTTTTTATAGAACTTCTCAGAAAAAAAGGCATAGAACTTAACTATAATTACAAATACATCTCTAAAAAAACGAGAAGCATTTAACACAACTTTTGTTTCTCTTCTATAAGACTTTTTAGCTCTTTAACAAAGGCCCTATAAAGCTTACTTTCTTCAACAGTCTTTAAAATCTTTCCACCCTTAAAAATAACACCACTCTTTTTCCCACCTGCAATTCCTATGTCTGCATCTTTTGCCTCTCCGGGTCCATTTACCGAACATCCCATAATCGCTACTTTAACAGGAACTTTAAGATTTTTAAATCGCTTTTCTATCCTTTTAGAAATGCCCAAAACATTAACCTCTGCCCTTCCGCAGGTTGGGCAGGAAATTATTTCCAATCCATAGTCTCGCAAGTGTAAACTTTTTAAAAGGTCAAAACCAGCTTTTACTTCTCTTTCCGGCTTATCTGTAATAGAGAACCTAATGGTATCCCCAATGCCATTCAAAAGCAAATAAGCAATTCCTGCGCTATTTTTTACAAGAGAAGATTCCAGTAAACCTGCCTCAGTTATTCCCAGATGTATGGGGAAATCAACCTTCTTAGCAATAATTTCATTTGCCCTTATCGTGGACAAGACATCAGAGGCTTTTATTGAAACTACTATATTCTCAAAATTAACATCTCCCAATATCTCAACTTCATTCATAACACTTTTAACAAGTGCCTCAATTACATCAGCAGGACGCTCCCTAAAAGAACCCAGGTTGGCACCAACCCTTATTGGTATTCCTTTATCTTTTGCTCTCAAAGAAATTTCTCTTACCCACGCAATATCTTTTATATTTGAAGGATTAAGTCTTATTTTATCAGCGCCGTTGTCTATTGCAAGCAATGCAAGTCTTGGATCAAAATGAATGTCAGCAACAATAGGAATATGTATACTTTTTTTAATTTCGCGAATCGCATAAGCAGCTTCTTCATCAGGTACTGCGACTCTAATAATCTCACAGCCATTTTCCTCTAAAGAAAGTATTTGTGCCGTAGTTGACTCTATGTCTCTTGTGTCAGTTTTAGTCATCGATTGAACTAGAATTGGGTTAAAACCACCTATAATTAAATTACCTATTCTAACAGGTCTCGATGTCCTTCTCATCTTCCGATTAACCTCAAGATGTCTCTAAGGCTTACAAGTACCATAACGCCCAGGATAAAAACAAAACCAGCACCCTGTACTGAAGCCTGTTTTTCTGGAGGAACTGGTTTTCTTGTTACTGCCTCCCATATAACGAGGACAATCCAGCTTCCATCGAGTGCAGGTATTGGAAGGAGGTTAGTAAAACCCAAAGCAATGCTTATAAAGGCCATAAACCACATAAAATTTGCAAATCCACCACTTGCAGCCTGGCTTGTCATAGCAACAATACCAATCGGACCAACCAAAGAACCTAGCCCTTGTTTAGTAAATAACATTGGTATAAGTATAAACATTCTATAAAGTAGAGTCCCTGTCCACTTTATCCCTTCCCAGATAGACATAAAAAAGGGCTCTTTTACATTTGAAGAATAAGCTCCTATCATCCACACACCTGAAATTTTATCTTTCTCAGGAATAACTTTAAGAGAAACTTGATTCCCGTTCCTCTCGACTATAACATTTAAAGTTTTGCCTTCACTGTTACGAATAGTATCGGTTATCTCATCCCATTTAGTCATTTCTTTCCCGTCTATTTCTATTATCTTATCGCCGATCTTAAAACCAGCAGATACTGCAGGACTATCTTTTATAAAGCTAGAAAGAGTAGTAGTTTGAAGAAAAGGATTTCCAAAGAAAGAAAACACAAATGTAAATATAACAATTGCCACAATAAAGTTCATCAAAGGCCCAGAAAAAACCGTTATGAATCTACTCCAGAGACTTTTCTTAAAATACCCATCAGGGGCATCAAAATTTCCTTCCTGCCCTCTTATTCTTACATATCCAAGAATGGGAATCGCACAGATTTTATAGAGAGTTCCTCTTGACTTTTTTTGATATACAGCGGGACCAAACCCTATACTAAACTCATCTACTGCTATCCCGGAAAATTTTGCCGCAAGAAAATGTCCGAATTCATGAACCGTTGCAAGAATCATAATAGCCAAAATTCCATAAATAATCGTAAATATATTCATAAACTTCTCCTTAAAAATTCATTTGTAGTGATTATACCTAAATTATAAAATTCGCAAACTTCATCAATAGAAGCTGTCTCTTTAAAAGTAAATTTTTCAAGCACTTTCTTAAGATAAGCATAGATTTCAGTGTATTTAATATGTTTATTCAAAAAGTTTTCTACAAGAACCTCGTCCGCGGCAACTATAATCGGCAGAAAGTTCCCACCTTTTTTCGCATACTCCAGCACAATATCAAAACCCGGAAACTTATCAGTATCAAGCCGTTCAAAAGTTAAATTTCCCAAACTATCCAGGCTCAAAGAAGATAAACCTGTGCCTACTCTGTGAGGATATGTAATTGCAAACTGCAATGGAAAATACATCGTCGGCAAGCTAAAAAGCGCTTTCATATTTCCGTCCTCAAATTCAACTATCGAATGAACCAGGCTTTCTCTGTGCACAAGAACTTTTATTTTATCATAAGGCATATCGAAGAGAAAATGAGCTTCAATTACTTCAAATGCCTTGTTTATGAGGGTCGAAGAATCTATTGTTATTTTACTGCCCATCTTCCATTTCGGATGCTTGAGTGCTTCTTCTTTACCTATGCTTTCAAAGGTAGATTTATTCCTATCTAAAAAAGGGCCTCCTGAGGCCGTAAGGATTAAATTTTTAATTTCTTTTTTTTGTTCTCCTCTTAAACATTGAAAAATTGCAGAAGGCTCACTATCAACAGGGATAACAAATTTTCGAGTTTGATCAGTAAATAGAACTTCCCCACCAGCGATAATCGATTCCTTATTTCCAATACCTACAAAGTAACTATTAGAAATAAGCTTGTAAATACTTTTTAAAGAAGTTACCTTCGAAGATAAAAAGAGTGTTAAATCGGGAGAAGCGTCTTCGAGAACTTTCTCAAGTTCTCTTTCTACATCAAAAATACAGGTATTACCAAATTTTTCTCTAAGCGGGCCTAAAATTTCATATGAAGCTCCAACATATAAAGGAGAAAAGTTATAAACTTGTTTACTTAAAGTTTCCAAATTTTTAAAACCGGTGAGACCTATAATTTTATAGTCGTTACCAAGAAGTTTTATAACTTCAACTGCTTCCCTTCCCAGAGAGCCGGTTGATCCTATGATAAAAATCTTTTTCATCTCACTCCACCGAATCTCCTCTTTCTTTTCATAAAATCTTCAAGTATAGATAGATACTCTTCCTTTGTAAAGTCTGGCCAGTATGTATCGGTAAAAAAAAGCTCGGCATAGGAAGATTGATAAAGGAGAAAATTGCTTAATCGTTTTTCTCCACCTGTTCTTATAACTAGATCAGGATCTGGCTGCTCTTTTGTATATAAAAAATCTTTAAATGACTCCTCATCAACTTTCGCTCGGGTTTTGCGGATATTTCTAACTGCATTAATGATTTCGGTCCTTCCGCCATAATTCAAAGCAATATTAAGTACCATTTTTTGGCCTTTTGATGTTTTATTACTTGAAAAGTTGACAAATTTTTTTACAAAATAAGGAAGGTCATCAATATCCCCGATAAAATTTAATCTGATTGAATTCTCTATTAATTCATCAACATAATTCCTGATAGTATCCACAAAAAGTTTAAAAAGGAAATCAACTTCCTCTTTACTTCTCTTCCAATTCTCCGTAGAAAAAGCATAAAAAGTGAGATATTTTATACCAAACTCTACAGAAGCTCGTGTTATTATTTTGACTACTTTTACTCCGGCTTTGTGACCTTCTGTTCGTGGAAGATTTCTACTTTCAGCCCATCTTCCATTCCCATCCATTATAATTGCGACATGAATAGGAGCAGAAGAATTTTGAGGCATCAACCTTCTAAAATCTCCTTTTCCTTCTTTTCTAAATGATCATCTATACTGTCTATATACTTTTCAGTTAATTTCTGAACTTTATCCTGCATTCTAAATCTATCATCCTCAGATATTTCTTTATTCTTTTCCATATTCTTCACTTTTTCTATGGCATTTCTTCTTATTGCTCTCATTTCTTCCCTGAACTCTTCGGCCAATCTTTTGACCTGAATAACTATCTTCTCTCTTTCTTCCTCATCTAATTTAGGAAACGGGAGTGTTAAAACAGACCCATCATTTAAAGGCGTTACCCCTAAATTTGCCTTCAAAACTGCTCTCTCCACCTCTTTCAAAAGTGTTTTATCCCAGGGTTCAACAAAAAGTACTCGAGGCTTTGGGGCTGTTATTGAAGCTACCTGTTTTAAAGGAAGTGTAGTTCCATATGCTTCCACTTTTACTGAATCAAGTAATTCAGGGGTGACCCTTACAGCCATGACCTTTGAAAAATCACGTTCCAGTGCCTCTAAGGCCTTTTGCATCTGCTCTTCAACTTCCTTATAAAGGCTTTTTTCTAATTCCATAATTAATCCTCCTTTATAATAGTACCTATCACTCCTTCAAGAATGGCCTTCAAAATATTATCTTTACCTTTAATATTAAAAAGTATTATCGGCATATTATAATCTCTACAAAGAGATACGGCAGTAGCATCCATGGCTTTAAGGTTTTTAGAAAGGAATTCTGTATAAGTAATCTTATAATACCTTTTTGCATTTCTATTTTTCAATGGATCATCAGAATAAATTGCATCAACTCTCGTTGCTTTGAAGATAGCATCTGCTTTTAATTCTATTGCCCTTAACGCTGCAGTTGTATCAGTCGTAAAGAACGGTAATCCAGTGCCACCTGCAAAAATTATTATTCTATCTTTTTTAAAATGTGAGAGGGCTTTTGCAAGAATGTACGGTTCGGCAATCTCCACTAAACTCAAGGATGACATGACTCTTACATCAATTCCTCTTTCAATAAGGCTACTTTGAAGAGCAAGAGCGTTTATTTCGGTAGCAAGCATCCCCATATAGTCTGCAGTAGCTCGGTCAATATTTAATTCTTCACCTTCTGATCCTCTGAAAATATTCCCCCCGCCTATTACTATACCAATTTCAATACCATTTTTCCTTAAAGTCGCCACTTGATCAGCAATATTATTCATCACTGAAACATCCACTCCATAGCCTTTATCGCCAAGTAAAGCTTCTCCACTTAGTTTTAAAATAATTCTTTTATAAGCCATTAAATTATTCTCCAATTTTAAACCTCACAAATCTTCTAACAGTTATATTCTCTCCGAATTTTGCAATATGTTCTTTTATAAGATCCAGTATTATTATTTTTTCATTTCTGATAAACGGAAGCTCAACCAAACAATGTTCCTTATAAAATGTTTCAACTTTACCTTCAATTATTTTATCAATTACCTGTTCTGGTTTACCTTCTTCTAACAGTTGCTTTTTATAAATTTCCTTTTCCTTATTGATTATGTCATCTGGCACATCTTCTCTCATGACATACTCAGGTGCAGAAGCTGCAATTTGCAAAGCAATATCATTAGCCAAATTTTTAAATTCACCAGTCCTCGCCACGAAATCCGTCTCACAATTCAACTCTACGAGAACACCAAGCTGTGATCCTGGATGAATATATGAAGAAATAATTCCCTGATTTGTTACTCTTCCACTTTTCTTAACAGCCTTAGCTATACCTTTCTCTCTTAATATTTCAGCAGCTTTTTCAATATTTCCTTTTGCCTCATCAAGAGCCCTGTTACAATCAGAAACTCCTGCTCCTGTCCTCGCTCTTAATTCCTTAATAAGTTCTAAGTTCATAAATACACCTCTTTCTATTTTTTACTTTTCAAAATCTTCCGAATTAATCTCTTCTTTTAAAAGTTCCTCAGGATTTTCTTCTACAGTTTCAACTATCTGCTCACCAGTCTCAACCTTTCCTTCCCTTCCCTCTATAACTGCATTTGCCATTACAGAAGTGAAAAGTCTAATTGATCTTATTGCATCATCATTTCCGGGGATTGGATAATCAATTTCCTCAGGATTTGAGTTTGAATCAACCATACCAATAACAGGGATGTTAAGTTTTCTTGACTCAAGGATGGCACTTCTTTCCTTATGCGTATCTGTAACAAAAACTGCACCAGGAAGCGAAGCCATACTTTTAAGCCCGCCAAAAAGCTTCCTCAGCTTTGCTAGTTCTCTCTGTAATTCCACTTTTTCCTTAACAGTAATTGTATCAAAGTATCCTTCGCTTTCAAGTTTTTCAAGTTCCTTAAGTCTATTCATACTTTTCCTTATTGTGTTAAAATTAGTTAAAAGACCACCTACCCATCTTTCATTTACATAAAGCATTCCACATCTTTCTGCCTCTTCTCTTACAATGTCCTGTGCCGCTTTCTTAGTGCCTACAAATATAATCTTTAATCCTTGTTTGGATATATCGACAACAAAATTGTAAGCTTCTTCTATCTTCTCAACAGTAAGCCTTAAATCAAAAATATGGATCCCGTTTCTTTCAGTGTAAATAAACTCTTTCATTCTGGGATCCCATCTCTTGGTCTGGTGACCAAAGTGAACTCCTGCTTCCAGTAGTTCTTTCATCGTTACTACTGCCATTTCATCCTCCTAAATAGTTTAGCCTCCCCTCTTTCATCTTTTCGAAGGCATAATATGCACTTTCCGAAAAATCCAGAGGGTGTGTTTTCCATATTTTAAAGAAATATGATAAAAAATCAAGAAGTTAGATATTTAAATTACATGTTTAAAATTTCTATTGCAATCCTCGTATGA
>CAZJKI010000017.1:0-25874 GCA_964546685.1 uncultured Caldisericum sp.
TAAATTATAAAACATAATTCAAATTTAAAAAATAAGGGTAAATCTTTTGGTTTTTTTCTAGACATCCTCTGTCTTTAATCTCATTCTCTCCCAGATATAATATAAAGTACTGAGCAACATTCAAACGTCTATTTTTTAATTCCTTTTCAATTGATATAATAAACTACGAGTTTGAAATGGAAGAAAGGAGAACAAAAAGTTTAAAAGCTGTAAAAATAGGGATAGCAAGCAATATATTGCTTGCTATATTTAAAGTTATCCTTGGCATTTTTGCACATTCCATTGCACTTATAAGCGATGGGGTAGATACTTCTATTGACGTATTAAAGTCATTTATCGTTTACCAGGGAATAAAAATTGCAGCAGAACCACCGGACAGCTCTCATCCATATGGACATGGCAGGGCTGAAACAATAGCCTCAAACATCATAGGCATATCTATCATTTTCGCGGGGATTATTATAATAATTGAATCGCTCCGTACATTTGGCAAAACGAACGCTATTGAATCACTCATGCTGATCGGCGCGGGAGCCAGTATTCTCGGAAAAATCATGCTTTCAGCATATATGTCAAGGATGGGTAAAAAATTTTCAAACCAGGCTCTTTTAGCAAATGCAAAAGACTACTTTGGTGATGTGCTTTCCTCGTCCGCCGTTGTTATCGGTGGCCTCTTAATAATGATTACCGGGAGGAAATTCTTTGATGGAATCGCGTCTATTTCGGTTGCTTCAATCATAGTTTATATGGGATTCAAAGTTCTTCAACCCGGTTTTCAAGAAATCATGGAAGAGCAGGATAACCCGGAAATTGCAGGAAAAATAAGGCAAATTATCAATAAGTTTCCAAAGGCAATTAACCCACATCTCATAAGAATGAGTAGACTTGGTTCCTATTATATAGTTGATATGCACCTCGAGTTTCCAGAAAGTATGAGCATCAAAGAATCCCATGGAATTGTAAGTATGATAGAAAAAGAAGTTAAAAGCAAAATTCCACAGATTCAGGATATAACTATTCATGTTGAGCCTTTCGAAAATAAGTAAATCTATTCAGGGAGACAAAGATGATTTTTGAAAAAATTTCAAAAGATTATATTCAGGCAATGAAGAATAGAGATAGTCTGCGCATAGTGGTATTAAGTTACATCAAGTCTGTAATCAAATATAGAGAAATCGAGAACAGGGAGAAGAAAAAAGAATTAACCGATGATGATGTCATAGAAGTTATAAGCAAGGAGATTAAAAAGAGGGAAGAGTCAATTGAAATGTACAAAATCGGAGGAAGAGAGGATCTTGTTCATAAAGAAGAGAAAGAGTTAAAAGTTCTCAAAGAATATATGCCTGTGCAGATGTCAGAGGAAGAAATTAGAGCAAAGGTAAAAGAAATAATACAAAAAGTCGGCGCTTCATGTGAGAAAGATTTTGGAAGAGTAATGAAAGAAGTAATGGTAGAATTAAAAGGTAAGGCAGGCGGAAATCTCATAAAGAAAATCGTTGAGGAAAGCCTAAAATTATGACCACCTGTATTTTCCACGCCGCATTAAGTAAATAAAAAATGGAGCTCCTATCAGTGCTGTAAGAATTCCTATTGGTATTTCAGAGAGAGATATAGTGCGAGAAAGGTCATCTATCAGTAAAAGGTAAAATGACCCAATTAGAGTTGATACAGGAAGCAGTTTTCTAAAGTCAGGTCCTACAAGCATTCTTCCAAGATGCGGAATGACAAGTCCTACCCATCCTATTACACCACTTATAGAAACGCACAGTGATGTTAAAAGAGTTGAAAGAAAAATAATTATCAACCTGAGTTTTTTAGGGTTTTCGCCAAGCAATGTTGCCTCTTCGTTTCCAAGAGAGAGGATGTTTAATTTCCATCTTAAAAGATATAGAAGGATAATGGATGCTATAATAAATGGAGCTACAAATATCACATCTCTTTGTGATATTTGAGCGAGCGAACCCATAAGCCAGTAAACAATTGATGGGAGTTTCGTATACGGGTCAGCATAGTATTTAAGGAATGAAATTAAAGACGTAAAAAGGCTGCTTACTATAAATCCTGAAAGCACAAGTGTTATAGAATTAGAATTTTTCTGAGATCTTGAGATAAAGAGGCTCAAAAGGACAGCAATAATTGAAAATATAAATGCAAAAAGTTCGATAAGCAGGTAATTACCCCCTATAAGAATTGCAATTGCAGCGCCAAAGCCTGCTCCTGATGAAAGTCCAAGGATAAATGGTGATACGAGAGGGTTATCGAATATACCCTGGTACGCTGCTCCACTTTCTGAAAGAGAAGCTCCAATAAGTAGCGCAGCAATAACTCGTGGGAATCTTATATCAAAAATTACTGTCTTTACAGTGTCATCAAAAGTCTGTCCTGGTAGAAAAATCTTGCCTAAAATTACCTTTAAAACCGTTAGAGGATCGATTTTATACCTTCCAAGCGATAAGGAAACGATAAAAAGAATTATATTCAGTACGATTAATATTAAAATGACCTGCCCTAAGGTAAAAAATGACTTAGTTTGCCTTCGGGTAGATAAAGGTGTTTCCTTCAATTTGTAATAGCTCCGCTTCTATATCGTAAAGTTTCCTCAAATTATCAGGAGTTAACACTTCTTCTGGCTTTCCCATGGCTACGACCTCCTGCTTCTTGATTAAGAGTACTCTATTTGAAAATCTCAGGACCTGGTTGGGATCATGCATCGTCATAAGAACAGTAAGATTTTTTCTGTCTCTTAACTCCCTGATCTTATTTAATACGAGAAACTTGTTTTTAAAATCAAGGAATACAGTTGGTTCATCAAGAATTATTATACCTGTATTCTGGGCTAGTACTCTTGCAATGAGAGTTAAACGAAGTTCACCTCCACTTATATCTGTATATGGCATATCCTTAAGATGGTAAATACCCACTTCTTTAAGTGCCTCAAGGGCAACTTTCACATCCTTCTGTGACGGAAGAGAAAAGAAATCAAGATATGGGCTCCTTCCCATTAAAACCATGTCAAGAACAGTGTACGAGAAAGAGATCTTATGGATTTGCGGAACCGAGGATATGGTTCTTCCCAGTTCTTTCAAAGAATAATCTTTTAAATCTTTACCTGAAACTATAATATTTCCACCTTTTGGAGCAAGAAGCCTTTCAATGCATTTTAAAAGTGTAGTTTTACCACTTCCATTAGGACCAAGAATTGTGAAAATTTCTCCTTCATTTACCTCAAAACTGAGATTTCTAAAAACTTCCGAATCAAAGTATCCAAATGTAAGATTATTAACCTTTATCATTTATACTCCTGTAATGAACCTCAGATCTTCCTGAGGAATATTGAAATCATATACCCTCTTGTAGAAATCTATTGCTTCTTTTGCAATGTCAAAGTCAACAATCTGGGGATAAACTTTATTTGAAAGCCACATAATGCCAAGAATGGACTCTGGAGCTGGCAAATCGTAGGCAAGTATATAAGAAGGCATTCTTAAAACATCTCTATTCTTTATTGCTTTTAAATCTTTCAACTTTGGGTTGTCAAGCACATCGTTTACTGTGTCACTACAGTAAGAAGTAAGCACAATATAGTCAGGATTCCACAAGAGTATTTGCTCTGCCGATACGTTTACCTTGCCGCCCTTCAAATCTTTTGAAACACTCACCCCACCAGCAAGATCTATTAAATAGGTCTGGTAAAAATCTCCTCCAAATGTTGTCAAAATATTCGCTCCAGCTATATAAAGTGTTGCTTTCTTGTTTATGATACTTGTTTTATCTTTTATATATTCGAGTTTTTCATTAAAATAGAGAAGTGCTTGCCTGGCCTCTTCGTACTGTCCAAGAATATTCCCAAGGAATTGGATGGATTTAAGCATAAGTTGCGGGCTTTCAAAGTTTAAAAGAACAACAGGAATACCCGCTTCTTCGAGCTTCTTGATTGGAGTCTGGTAAGTGGTGATTACTAAATCTGGCTTAAGTGAAAGGATTGTTTCAATGTTAGGTTCCCTAAAATCACTTGCCTCTGGTAAACTTTTTGCATCAGGAAATACTTTTGTAAAATTTACGTCATTTACGACTTTGCCTCTGGGAGTCGCGATAAGTTTGTCTTCACTTCTCAAAGAGAATAAAAGTTGTGTTGCCATAGGATAAAGGGAAACGATTTTATAAATTTTCTTTGGAACCATCACCTTTCTTCCTGTTACATCGGCAACCTGAACAAGCTGTTTATAAAGTATAATATTGATATTGTCAGTCTCTACGTGCACTGAGCCATTGAAAGTTTTTACAAGAAATTCAAGAGGAATAAGAGTTCTCGAATTTAATATAATTGGTTTGACATCGGCATTGTCACTAATGTAAACCTTGCTTCCATTGACTTCTGCAATAGGATTGTTAATATAAAGATTCAAAGAGCTATCGTTAAGGGAAATCGTGACTTTCCTCTCATTCGAAGCCCATCCGGCATTTCCCCCTACTGCTTCTATAATACCTCTCAGAGGAACATAAGCGATTCCGTTAATAATCAAGGGCTTAGAACCAGAAGGGTTAAACTTCATATTAAAACCGTCAACATTAAAATTTTCGGAGTTCATCTTTAACTGTATGATAGCTACAGGTTTATAACCCTGCGCCTTTGCACTGAAAGGTATAACAAAAACCGATACCAAAGATAATACCAATAATACTGAGAGTAACCTTTTCATCTTCACTTCCTCCTTATGGCAACATACTTAAGATATTTTTTGAAGCTATTCAATTTTCCACCCTGAGAGACAGCATGAATAACTTTTTCTTCATCAACTACTAAAGACCCTCCAATGAGGTTCACTCTATAATCAAAAAGTACCGGGGAAAGCGGAGCAGATGGACCAAATACCACTGTATAACCTCGAGAAAGTTGGAGAAGCCTCTCAATGCTTTTGTTCGCAAACGCAGAACCTGTAATTGCAAGGATTTCTGCTTCAGGTACAACATATTCACAAGCAGTATCCAGAAAGTCCCCTTGTTGAGGGTTTCTCTCCAAAATCACGAGCTCTCTTGCAACTTTTCTTACATTATCCAGGCCACAGAAATGCCCTACAAAAACAATTTTTTTATCTTTTCCGAACTCTTCAAGATAATCGAGAATATTAAAGGTCTCAAAATCTTTAGGTATATCTAATAGAGAGTTAAGGGTTGCAAGGCCTATGCTTAATTTCAAAAGGTTAAATGTCTTCAGATTCTCAAGAAGCTCGTCTGCCCTTTTTCCAATTAAATTTCCTGCATCCTCAACTTCATCGTACAACGAGGAATAGGTTAAGGACAAACCGAGTTTTGAAGTTTTAATGGTTGTCCATGTTGTACCAACCCGCATATCTTTTATAACTTCGTCACCTTTATTCTTTACTGAACCAATCAAATCTTCATAAAGTCCCATAAAAGGCCCTCCTTAACTGTTGTGGAAGATTGCCACTATTATGTACCTCCACTTCAACAATCTCAACATATTTTGCAACTTCATCCAAAAATGGATTTCTATCAATTTTCATAACACCGAGCACAGACCTATCGCTTTTTAAAACCTCTAAAACCGTGGCCTTAAAAGACTCTGCCTCAGACTCAAGAAATCCAAGTTCATCCATTACAATCAACTCTTTATTTTCAAGAGCACCTCTCAATGATTTCACTCCAAGGTTTTCAAACCCATCAATGACCGGGTGAATTAAAAAATCATTATCAAAGAAAGCAATAGACTCCTCTTCGCCTGTTTCAATATCTCTTATCTTAAAACCCTTAAGCTGCTGCTCCTTTATAACCGGCAGAGTCCTGAACCCTCCAAAACTCATGTTCATTATAACAAGCAACCTATCAACAACAGTACTTTTTCCAACACCAATTTTTCCTGTTAAAAATATCTTTTTCATATTGGCAATTTTATATCAATAAAATTGTACACAATTTTGCCAATTAAGTCAAGAGGGATAAAATTAGTAATGAAGAAAGTCCAGGATTCTACTTTATTACTAAAAGCACATTTTTATCATCGGCTGCTATTTCTTCAGTTTCTGTTTTAAATTTTTTCAAAAGATAAGGTATCCCTTTTTCCTTCCTCAACATTAGAAGATCTTTCAGGAGGAAATTTGAAAAAACCAAAGGGTGACCTCTCTCTCCTTTATATGTGGGTATAAAAATCTTTTTGCCAGAAGAAAAAATCGTTTTGATAATTCTATCATAAGTAGAAGTCTCTAAAGGCTCCTGATTGCCAAAAAGTAAAACAATGAATAAACTTTTCAGGTTAATTGCTCTGAGTCCCATTTTTAGAGAGGTGTAAACAGTGTCCTGAAAATGCTCGTTTAATATTATCTTAATAAACTCATATTTGAACAGGCTCTTTAAAGATTTTTTGTCCTCTTCGTTTCCTACGATAATAACGATATCAAGAAGAATATTGAGCTTTTTTATATTTAGAATATTCTCCTCGATTTTTTCGATGTTGAGCTTTCTTGCGGTACAAATTACGACAGAAATTTTTTCCTTTAATTCAAGGGGAGAGATTTCAAATACTCTTTTCCCGTTTAAATAATAAAAGTTTTTAACTCCTTCCCTTTCTAAATATAGAGATTCTATAGGGAGTTTAACCTTTTCCTTCATTGAGTATCTTCTTCAATAATTCCTTGTTTTTAAGAATTTCCACCGATTCTTTTAAACTCTCAAACAGCTCATAATTTATTAATACCGCCGAAGGAGAGCTTTTTCTGATAATAAGGAAGGAGTTTCCTTTTTCAACTTCTTTTAATACTTTCAGCAAGTCCTCTTTCAACTTGCTTGCCGTTATAACCTCAATCATAATTTAATTATACAGATTAAAAGCAAAAGTATAAAACTTTAAATTTCTCAAACTCATTAAAACTTTCAAATTTTGTAAAAATCCTTTATAATTAGACAGGAGGTGAGAAATGAATGGTATGTTATTGAGTTTGTTTATCGGTGTAATTCTCATCGTACGGCTTCTTCCCCTTTCAAGGGTTTCAAATATTGTCGTTAACGTTATTGCCGGTATTGTTTTCATATTATTAGGAATCTCGGAAGTACATGAAAAGGGGTGGAAAGCAGCAATTATTGCAGGTGCAGGAGTTTTATTTGTTATACTCGCATTTATTCCAAGACTTACAACAGGGGGCTCTTACATTGCTGTAACTATTATTATTTCGTTAATAGTTATTATAGCATCAGTTTTTTCAGATTTCAGTAATTTTAAGAAATCTTTAAATAAAAAATAAAGGAGGCGAATTATGGAAGGATTCTGGGACAAGTTTAAAAAAGGTGCACAGGAAGTTGGAGAAAAAGCAGCACAGCTTGGCAAAATTGCAAAGCTTCAGACAGAAATTACAGCACTTAACACATCAAAAGGCGGAAAATTAGCTGACCTTGGAAGAAAGGTATACTCTCTTTTTAAAGAAGGGAAACTATCAGATGAAGTTAAAGAATCTCTAAAAGACTTACTGTCTCCGATTGAAGAAGTAGAAAAGAAAGTCGAAGAGAAGGAAAAAGAAATCGCCGAGATAAAGAAACAGACGGGCGAAGCTAAAGAAAGCGTAAAGGAAGAAACCCCGGAGGCAAAGGAATCTGGAGCAGGAAAAGTCAGAGAAGAAGCTCCTGCTGAAAAGCCGGGAGAAGAAATCTCTGAAGCAAAAGAAACCAAGAAAGAACAGACTAAAGAACAAAAATCAAAAGGGAGTTAAGATGAGAAAATTTAGTACTTTTCTTATTATTTTACTGGTCGTTTTAATTGCAAGCCTTCTGTTTGTAGTACAAAACGGCTCAAAAACAGTAGAATTAAATTTCCTCTGGTGGGTAATTCCTGATGTCTCTGTAGGACTTTCTGCAATTTTAGTCTTCCTCGCCGGGATTGTTTCAATGTGGCTTATTTCGCTAATGCTCTATATCGGAAGTACAGCAAGATATAGAAGAGAAATAAAAGAAAGAGATACTATTATTAAGACACTGGAACAAGAGAAAAGCTCAATAAAAGGCGATCAAGAAGCAAAGATAAAAGAGTACGAAAATAAGGTTAGAGATTTGGAAATAAAGGTCAAGGATTTTGAGGAAAAACTTAAAACTGCCGGAGCCACAGTAGAAACAGCAAAAAAGGAGGCTCAAGTAAAGGAATCTCACGAGGAAGCTAAACCAGAACAAACATCAGAAGAGGAGCCAAAAAGAAAAGGATTCTTCAGAAGAAGCAAATAAGATAAGCCGAGGCTGATACAGCGGCTTTAAAACATGGTGCCTGGCACCGCCTGATAATTTATCAGTACTCTGACTGGTATAATGCTTTCTTAATCTTCTCGATTATGTCACCTTTACATTCATATATGTCATCACATACTTTCACTTTTGGAAAATGCCAGTTTGCATAAAAATCCTTATACCGTTTATCAAGGCTCTCAAGATATTCTGCGGGAATTCGTTCAAAATCCCTTCCTCTCTTTCCGATATTACGTAAAAGCTCATCGACGCTCTTCTCAAGGTAGACAAGCAAGTTTGGCTGCGGCAAGTGAAAAACCATAAGATTGTAAAGTTTATCATAAACAGCCCATTCATCATCAGTCATAAGACCTTCTTCATGAAGCGATCTTGCAAAAACTTCTCTGTCCTCATAGATTGATCTATCAAGCACCACAGGAATGTTTGAAACAAGCACATGATGAATAATCTGCTCATAACGGAGAGCAAGAAAGTTAATCTGAGTGGCAAAAGCCCACCTTTTCATGTCCTTGTAGTACTCTTTGAGGAAAAGGTTCGCATGAAAATCCTCAAAATAGACGCTAAAGCCAAGTTCTTGAGAAATAATCTGCGCAAGGGAGGTTTTGCCTGCCCCGATATTCCCCGATACCACGATGTACATTACTTCACCTCTTTCAATATATGATTTGAAATGACAAGTTTTTGAATTTCATTGGTGCCTTCTATGATTTCATACATCTTTGCCTCTTTATAAAGCCTCGCAACAAGATAATCCTCAATCCAGCCGTACCCGCCAAAGATCTGCACTGCAAGCCTTGATACATCTACTGCCGTTTTTGACGCATAATACTTGGCCATCGATGCGTAAAACGAGAAATCTTTATCATTGTTATCCTTCTTTACTGCAGCATTCATCACAAGGAGTTTTGAGGCTTCTATCTCAGTTGCCATATCGGCAATATATGACTGTATCATTTCAAATGAACTTATAGGTTTATCAAATTGAACTCTTGTCTTGCTATATCTAACAGCTTCTTCAAATGCCCTCTCAGATAATCCCACGGCACCCACTCCCGTGGTAACTCTTCCTATATCAAGAGTCTTCATTGCAATGATGAATCCTGTCCCTTCCCTTCCCATAAGCTTGTTGTCAGGAATCTTTACATTGTTGAGAAAAAGCGAAGCATTTGGGAGACCAGGAAGTGCCATCTTATTCTCCTGACGCCCTACCGAAAAGCCTTCCACATCTCGCTCAACTATAAATGCAGAAATACCCCTTGCTCCTCTATCCTTATCTGTTTTTGCCATTATCACATAAATATCTGAAAGCCCTGCATTCGTTGTAAAAGCCTTTGTGCCATTGAGGATGTAATAATCACTTTCTTTTTTTGCTTTTGTTTCAATTGAAGAAGGGTCAGAACCTGCATTAGGCTCGGTCAACGCAAACGAACCAATCGTTTCTCCTTTTATAAGTCTCCCGAGGTATTTTTCTTTCTGCTCTTCTGTCCCTCCAATGAGTATGGAAAAAGCAGATAATACCTGAGCACCTATAACCCCTGTGATCGTTCCACTGCATTTAGCAATAAGTCTTGAAACTTCAATAAAAAGTTTAAAGGAAAGCCCAAGTCCACCGTATTCCTTTGGAAATGGAATTGCTATAAAACCATGGTAACCAAGCTCTTTGAGTATTTCTTTAACAAAAAGCCCTTCAACTTCAATTTCTTTCTCCCGGGGTTGAATATACTTATCTATGAATTCAACGATTCCCGATATTACTTCCTTCTCTAAATCCATTTTACCCCTTTTGAAAAAGTATTTTCCTCATTATATTTAAAAACAAAAAAATTTTAAATAGAACGCAAGTCAGTGCAATGACGACATTCAGAAATTGCTACAGGTTTTTTAAAACCACTTGCAACACAAGGAAAAAAGTGTGTAGTGACAAAAAAGTACCTCTCATTTTTATTTTAGTCTTTTTTTTGTTAATTTTGCAAAATGAAAAAAATATTTATGCTATAATAGCTGTGATTTGATTAATATCCAAAATTTTTCATTTAAGGAGATTTGTAACTATTGTGTACTACAAAGAATATGAAATATTAAACTATAGTCCCAAGTTTTTTGTAGAGGTCGTTGATATACAAAAATATCTATGGCCTGCTTATACAGATAATACTGCAGGATACCTAAAATGGAAATTTGAAGATAACCCTTTTAACAAGAAATTCCTGGGCATTGTTGCGCTTTATAGAGGTGAAGTTGTGGGATTTATCGGTCTTTTCGTTACACGATGGAGAATTGGAAATAAAAAAGACTGTATATTAATGCTGTCTCCATCAGACATATGTGTTCATCCAGACCATCGAAAAAAGGGGCTATTCTCAGCAATGACAGCGTTTACCGTAGGAGAATTTGAAAATACAGCATATAAAGCATTTATAGGACTAAGCATAAATACATCTTCAGGCATTGTCTACCAAAAAATGGGTTGGCCAAAAATTGCTGATAGAACCAGCGCAAGACAGTACAGTATAACAGGGTTAATAAATTGGGCTTTAACAAAGAAAACGGGAAAAAGTTTACTAAAAAATAAGATCAACTACGGGATATTTGGAAATATCGAGGTTTCAAATAAACCCAGACCGGAAGATATGTATTCTGTTATAGTGAAACAAAAAACTCCTGATGACAAAATTGTACTTTGTAAGGATATAGATTTTTTAAAATGGAGATTCCTAAACATTAGACGAAAATACTTTTTTTATTATCATTGGAAAAATGGTTCTATAGACGGTTACGTTGTAATAGAAACAGTCGACAACAGCACAAGTGGACATGTTTTAGATTATGCAGAAACAGAAAACGGGATTATTCACGAACTTTTACAGTACATCATAAGAAAAAGGCATTTTGATATACTGTCGGCATGGAACTTTAATTTAAGGGAAGAATTTTACCAAACATTAGAAAGTCTTGGTTTTAGCGCAACAAACTTACTTGTAAGGATGGAAAAAAAATTCCCAAGCGAGTTTCCTATGCTCCCTGTATTCGTAAAGCCAGCCAAAAAAACATGCAAAGAAGAAGATTGGTTCATTGAAGGCATCGATATCAGGGATATTAAAAATTGGGAAATTAATAGAATCTGCTCTGATATTACCTGAGCAAAAAGCTGTTAGCTTTTAATATTTGTAGGTTAAACTAACCCGTCTCTATCTTCAGGGTACATATCCATATGTATTTGTTACCTCCGTTTCCTACTGTGCCAGCATGATTGGAAATGATTGTCTATTCAAGGGACTTTCGTGCAATATCCAGTGATGCATTAGGTTTTGCTAACTTAATAATATTTTCACGCAAAATCTTGTCATGTCCTTCAAAAAGCACCTTGTTTACAAACTCGGGAAGTTCTTCTTTGTTTTTTGCAACAATAGCGGCACTGTGAGAATTTAAAAAATTTGCATTGATCCTTTCCTGACCAGGAAGAGGCCTGTAAATAACAAGAGGAAGCCCGCATAATGCTGCCTCTGCAATGGTTACTCCCCCCGCTTTTGATATGAGCATATTTACTGCTTTCATATAAAGCCATACATCCTCAGTCCATGGAATATATAATATTCTGTTCGCTTTGACCTTTTCACCTTTCACTCGAGAAAGCTCTCTAAGAGTTTTTTCATTCTTACCTGCGAGAAATACAATTGTAATTTTTTCCTTGAAACTTACATCAACAATAGTTTCTGCTACCTCTACAATACCGCTAAGTCCAAGCCCTCCAGCCATCACAAGGACAATCTTTTCGTCATTATTAAACCCAAGAAGTTTTCGTGCCTCGTAAATATCAACATTCTTTAAAAAATTCAAAGAGACAGGGACTCCTAAAGGCAATATAAGAGGAACGTTTCTTCGGTATTTATTTTTATAATTTTCTAAAAGGTGTTCGTTGGGCACAGTATGAAAGTTAACACCCTGAGCAAGAAAAAGATTAAGAATATGAAAATCGGTAAGTACATTAATAAGGCGCAAGTTCGGAGCGTCTTTTCTTTTTATCATAGAAAACCCTATTGTCGTAAGAGGATGAGTCGAAATAACAATATCAGGAGAAACTCTTTCAAACATACTTTTAAAAAATGGGTATCCTGTAAGTGAAATAAATCTTGCAAGCCCCTGCGCCTCTTTGATATCCATATGAAGGGTAAACTTATATGCAAGATCGTATGCCTCAGGTATGTATTTTATAATTTGAAGATAAGTATCTTTTATAATCAGGCGAAGCGCTCGTGGAGTATTAGAAATAAAATCCTCAGTAATAGTATCGACTCCAATGCTTTTAAATGCCTCTTCAAGAGCTTTACATGCCTTTTCATGCCCCGCCCCAATACTTGCATAAACAAGAAGTACCTTTTTGTTCCCCATATAACTCCTTATATTTTAATAATTTCGTTAAAAAATGTCTGATTTTTCTTTTAAAAAACTTATCACTTTTAAAAAAGTTCCATTTCTATTATATTTAATAAGACAAATTATTGAAGAGGATAGAATGCTAATAGTTTCAGGAGTAAATTATATAAACCAGGGTAAAAAACTGCTCGACAGAGTCTCGTTTACCCTCAACAAAGAAAGAAAGGTAATTATAGGAGAAAACGGCTGTGGCAAAACTACACTCCTTGAGATTATTATTGGAAATTTGTCAGAGGATTCTGGGGAAATTAGCATTAGTGGAAAAGTTGCCTACGTACCCCAGGAAATAAAGGATATAAATCTTACGGCTCTCGAGGAAATTGAAAGTGCATTTTCAGATTTAAAGGAGATTGAAAAAACTCTTGAACAGTTTGAAAAGACAGAAAATTCAACAGAAGAATACAGCAAACTCTTAGAACAATACAGTGAAAAAGGAGGGTATTCATACAAGCAGAAAATTTACGAAATGCTTAATGAATTTGGACTCAATAAAGAAACCATGGAAAGGAGAATGTTTGAGCTAAGCGGAGGAGAAAGAACAAAATGTGAACTCATTAAGGCAATTTTATCAGAACCAGATATACTTATCATCGATGAGCCTACAAACCATCTTGATATAGAGACAATAGAGGTCCTTGAAGAAATGCTTGTAAAATTCAAGGGTGGAGTTCTTATAGTTTCCCATGATAGAGTTTTTATAAATAAATTTGCAACTCATATCCTGCATCTTGAAGATGGGCACATAAAGGAATACCCGGGGAATTATGATAAGTTTGTACAGTTAAAAGAAGAGTTCGACGATAAAATAAAAAAAGAAAGAGAACGGCTTCTAAAATATGTGGAGAAAGAAAAAAAGTTCATTGAAAAATTTAGATATGGAACAAGAAGCACACAGGCAAAAAGTAGAGAAAAGGCTATTGAAAAAATTGAAATTCCAGAGGTTCGTAAAAAGCACAAGAAAGTTTTAAAAATTGAAAGTAAGGCAAGAGGTGGAGAGATTGTGCTCGAACTGAAGAATATAAAAAAGGGGTTTAATGGAAAAGAAGTTCTCAAAGATCTTGAACTGTTTATCCAAAGAGGAGAGAGAGTGGGTATTGTCGGGAGAAACGGCTCTGGAAAAACAACTCTTTTAAAGATTATTGCAGGCATTGACGATGATTTCAAAGGAAATCTAAGAGTAGGAAACAGTATTGAAATAGGGTATTTCCCACAGGATTCATTTGTGATGAATGAAAACTCTACTCCTATTAACGAGATGCTGAACGAGGGATTGACTGTCCAGGAAGCAAGAGACTTACTTGCGATATTTGACATTACAGGTGACGAAGTATTCAAAAAAATTTCCGAATTTAGCGGCGGGGAAAGAAGAAAACTACTTCTTGCAAAGATCAGTCTCATAAAGGGCAATTTCCTTGTTATGGACGAGCCTACCAATCACCTTGATATCGAAACAAACGAAATTGCAACAAATGCGTTGAAAGAATTTGACGGAACGATCCTTATTGTGACGCATGACAGATTTCTACTGAAAGAACTTACTAATAAAGTTTACTACCTTGAAGACGGGGTTTTAAGAGATAAAGTTAAAGAATTACCAAAAATAAAAGATAACAACACTGAAAGGGAAAGAAATAAACTTATTGCAAGGATTGAATATCTCGAGAAACTGCTTTTAAAAGAAGAAAACGAAAAAAAATTAAAAGAATTGAAGCTCCTTAAGAAGAAATTGCAGGAATTAAACTAAATTAAAATTCATTTCGACTTACAGTTTGTAGCCTTAAAACGCTAATTTAAAAAGATCTGTCAGTCTTATAATTAATACAGCATAAAATTTGAACATTTTGTAGAGTAATCGTGAATATCAACAAGATTAAGTATAATAAAATTATGATAATTATCTTATTTTTCCCTTTTTGAATACAATATAAAAAGAGCAACTTAATATAAGATGGGAAGGAGGAAAATATGAATAATATGTTATTATTAATTCCATTAAGTTTAATTATCATTATTATCTTTGCACTAAGCATCAGGATTGTGCAACAGTGGCAAAGGGGTGTTGTCTTTTTCCTGGGCAAGTATCGTAGAGAGCTTAACCCGGGTTTTAACCTAATAATCCCTATTTTTGAATATGTCAGGTATGTAGATGTGCGCATTCGCACGATGGACGTAATTCCTCAAGAAGTTATGACTAAGGATTCTGTTCCAGTTACAATAGATGCTGTAGTCTACTATAAGATATTTGATGCTGCAAAATCGGTTATAGCTGTCGAAAACTTTGCCTTGGCATCTACTCTTCTTGCACAATCCAAATTAAGAGATGTTGTAGGCAAGTACGACCTTGATACACTCTTAGCAAGTAAAGATAAAATGGGCTTGGAGATATTGAATATTCTACAAGCACCAACTGATGCATGGGGAATTACAATTGTAAGTGTTGAGATTAAAAACATTGAGATACCGGATAATATGAAGAGAGCAATGGCAAAAGAAGCCGAAGCAATAAGAGAAAAACGTTCTCGTTTGGTTAAAGCATCAGCAGAAGAAGATGCAAGCGTAGCATTTCTAAAAGCAGCAAAGAACATGTCAGAACTGCCAGAAGCAATACTTCTAAGACAATTACAAACGTGGCAAGAGATAGGTGCAGAGCAAAATAGTTTAATTATTCTTGTCCCAACTGAATTTGCTAATGTTATAGGAAAATTACAGGGTAAAAAAATGGAAAAGTAAAAACATCCCGCGATACAAATTAAGAGGTATTGTATAAATTTGGTGCTAAGCAACATTTTGGTATTTTACATTGGCTGTTTTCTTCCATAAACCTCTTTCCCTTTTATAAATACATTCTGTACCTGTGATTTCGTCTCCCATGGCTCTCCATCAAAAAGGACAAGGTCAACTTTACTTCCTTCTTTTATGTTTCCAAAATCTTCCATTCCAAGAATCTTTGCAGGAATTGAAGTAATTGTTGCAAGGGCTTTCTCCTCGCTTAGACCTTCTCTTATAAGCAGACCTATCTGAAGCCTTAAAAATTCTGCAGGGAAAGGAGGGTGCCCCGAAATTATGGCTGTTTCAATGCCATTTTCAATAAGCTTAACTGGCACCGCCGGCGAAAGGTGTCTCATCTCCGTTGATTCCCTGGCAAGAATAAGAGGACCAAATGCAACTGAAACTTTCCTTTCTTTTATCTCATTCATCAGGAGATCACTTTCAAAACCATGGGTTATCACAGGATCAAGTCTAAACTCGTCTGAAATTCTCAAGCCTGTCATAATATCATCTGCACGAAAAGAAGATAAAAATGCTTTATCCTTTCGATCAAGGAGAGAAAGAAGTGACTCTTCAAAAAGTGAAAACTTTTTCCTGGTCTTTTTATACTCTCTTGTTTTTGATAATGCTTCTCTTATAAGGTACGCGTTCCCCATTCTTGTCATAGGCATCTTTTTCTGTCCCGCATAAACAGCTTTGGGCTCATTGCTTAAGGAAAAACGCGTGCCAAAAGGAGACTTGATGAGCATATCGAGAATGTTGTCTCCAAAATTGAATATCACCGACCCTCTACCGCCAATGCTATTTGATATTCCCGGAAGGACTAAACTCTTTGTAACTCCACCTCTTAAAGCCTTTGAGAAAGCTTCATCGTATGGATTTATACCATCTAAGGCAACAAGTTCTGGTGTCTGAGGATTAGTCGCTTCATCCAGGTCGTTTCCTTCAACCTTCCCAAGGGATTCCTCTTTTAAGCCGATGCCTGAAGCAAGGTCAATGAAGCCAGGTGTTACAAATTTTGCCCTGAAAGTTTCCTTCCCCTTTTCTTTTACGTCATCCCCAATATGATGGATACCTTTCTCGTCAAAAAGGATAACTCTGCTTTCAAAGATTTTTTCGCCGTCAAATAATTTATCCGCAAAGATTTTATACATGTTTTCCTCCTCTGAAGACGATATTGCCATTTATTATCACTGTATCGCATTTTGCAGTGGTTGAGAATGGATGTCCTTCATATATTACGACGTCTGCAATCTTACCCTTCTCTATGCTTCCATAGTTCTTGTCTATTTCAAGAATTTTTGCGGCATTAATTGTTACAAGTTCTAACGCTTTTCCTTCGCCCAAACCTCCAAGATACGCAACCACTCCTGTTTGAATAAGAGCGTATTGAATAGGTATTACTGGATGGTCTGTCATTAAAGCTGTAAGAACTCCTGCTTCAACTAATTTCCTTGGGTTTTCAAAAGAAGCTGAGCGAGTTTCTACTTTTGGAGATACATCAAGCAGAGGACCTGCAATGACTGACACTTTTTCTTTTGCCAAAAAATCCCTCACTCTTACAGCATCTGTGCCATGTTCGATTACAACCCTTAAACCAAACTCATGTTTTGCAATGCGGATAGCAGTAACAATGTCATCTGCTCTATGTGAGTGAATTCTAAGTGGAATTTTCCCCTCAAAAACAGGTATAAATGCCTCCATGTTCAAATCAAAATCAACCTTTTTCTTCTTATTTTTACTGTTGTAATATTCCTTTGCCTTTGAGAGGGTCTCTCTGAAAACTTTTGCTGTACCCATTCTTGTCGTGGGAAGCTGGGATTTCTCTGCATAGATCCTTTTTGGATTTTCCCCGAAAGCACACTTTAAACCTGCTGGATTTCTTACAATCATCTCATCAACTGTATTTCCATATGTCTTCATGATGACACTCTGACCACCAACTACATTTCCAGAGCCAGGACCTGTAAAAACCACAGTAATACCTGCTGAAATTGCGTCTTTATATGCAGGGTCTTGTGGGTTAATCGCATCAATTGCCCTCATTGCGGGAGTCGAGGGACTGGTCATTTCATTTCCGTCAACACCCTCAAAGAAAGACTCAAGAGCGAAAAGACCAAGGTGCGAGTGTGCATCAATAAAACCAGGAAAAACAAGTTTCCCTTTTGCATCAATTTTCTCAAAGTTTCCTTTGATTGGTTTTTGAGACACTTCTTTGATGCGACCATTATCAAAGAGAATAAACCCATCATCGATGATACCGTTTGTAATAGTGAAAATTTTTCCATGCTCAATAGATAACATTTTGCCTCCTTACAAAACTACAAATTTTATCACAAAAAGAAAATTTTGAAATTATAAGAAGACTATTTCCCCTTATTTTTCCCCATGAAATCTTTTATCTTGCCTTTTGTTTCTTCCGATATGCTGTGCTCTATGAGGCATGCCTCCTTAAAGGCAACCGCGTCTGATACGCCGATTACTTTTTTGAGAAATTCGTAAATTAGTTGATGCTTGTCCCATGTTACTCTTCCTATTTTGCTGCCTTTATCTGTAAGTATAACTTCTCCATACAGGGTATGTTTTACAAAACTGTCTTCCTGAAGCCTCTGGACTGCCTCCGTAACTGAGGGAAGTTTTACAGATAGAAAATCTGCTATATCCTTTACCCTTACATTACCTTTTTCATTTGAAAGCACGTAAATTGCTTCAAGATAATCTTCAACGCCTTTCGTATGCTTCATACTAAAAAACCCTGAATAGAAGATTCAAAAGTCCACCTAAAATAAGAGCGCCAATAAATTCACCTATAGAGACGAGAAAAGCAGTAAGATTTCCAAACTCCCTTTTCAACGCAGCAATTGTTGCAACACATGGTATATAAATCATGGTCACAAAACCAAATATGAAGATTTGTTGTGGAGTAAGAACTTTTGCAAAATTGGCAGTCTGGTAAAATGTTGCAAGCATTATCAGGGTAAGTTCCTTCCTCAATACACCAAAAAGCAAAGTGATTGTAGCAAGCGAAGGGAGACCAAGAAACCTTGAAATAGGACTCAATGCACTCGTGATAGGACCGATAAATTTAAGAAGTATAAGTCCTTCCATAACGATGTTAGCAATAACGATAATTGGCATTGCAAAATAAAGGAACTCCTTAAGTCTAATCCATGTTTGCCTGAATATAACTTTGAAAACAGGTTTTCTTAACCTTGGCATTTCCATAATGAGACCGGAAGGAGTACCTTTGATGTATTTATTCAATATGAGACCCACGATAAATATCAGTATAAAATCAAGAATATAAATAAAAATGGCATAAAGTGGACCAAGAAATACTGCAACAAGTCCAAAAATAATAACAGTTCTTGCAGAGCAGGGCACAAGCGTTGCGAGAATAGATACAATAAGTCTATCTCTTCTCCTTTCCATCACTCTTGAACCCATTATTGCGGGCACATTACATCCGAAACTTTCAATAAGAGGTATAAATGCCTTTCCATGAACACCAAGTTTATGCATCAAATTGTCGGTAAGGAATGCGATACGTGCAAGATAACCCGTATCCTCGAGGATTGAAAGGATTAAATAAAAAGGAGCAATATATGGAAGCACTATTGCAAAACCAGCAATTATGCCCTCTATAGCACCGTTCCATATTAGCTCTTTTAAAGGAACAGATATATTAAGGTACATAAAATATGGTTTTAAAAGACCGAATAAACTTCCTATTATGCCTGAAAGATAGCTGCCAAATTTGAACACTACAAAAAATATGAAAAGAACAAGTAATATTAAGAGTGCATATCCCCAAAACCTATGAAGAGCAACTTTATCAAGCACATCGTTTAAATCTTTCTTTGCCTTTCTCATCTTCGTTATAACTGCTTCTGCAATGCGGGAAGCAACGGCATATCGCTCTGATATAATAACTGTCTCCGATTTTTCACCATGGATTTCCTCAAGTTCTTTATAGAGTATCTTGGCAAGATTAATAATTTCGGTAGATTTAATTTCTGAAAACATGAGTGGGTCTTTTTCAAGAAGCTTTATCGCAATAAACCTTTTAGGATACCTCAATTCCTGTAATTGCTCCAATGCCTTTGAAAGTATTTTAATCCTCCTCTCAACTTCTTTCCCATATTCAACTTTTCCTCTGCCATTTTTCCCTCTTTTAAGAATGTTTATAATAACCTGGAAAAGCTCCTTAAGTCCTCTATTTTTTGTTGCAATGGTTTTTATTACAGGCAAGCCAAGTAGTTCTGATAATTTTTGTTCATCAATTTCGAGACCTTTATCTTCGACCACATCGTATTGATTTAGTGCTACCACAATTGGCACTTCAAGTTCCATAAGCTGAAATAAGAAAAATAAGTTCCTTTCGAGGTTTGAGGCGTCAATAATATCAACAACCAGGTCAGGGTGCTCGTGAGCGATAAATTCCCTTGAGACGATTTCTTCTTCAGAGTATGTTGAAAGAGAATAAATACCAGGAAGGTCAATAATTCTTATTCTCATTCCTCCCTGTTCAGTAAATCCTTCTGCTTTTTCTACGGTTTTCCCAGGCCAGTTACCTACGATTTGGCTTCCACCTGTAAGCTGGTTAAAAATGACACTCTTACCGACATTTGCATTACCCGCAAGTGCAACAGTAAAAGTTCTATTCATTAAGCTCCTCGACAATTATTTTTGCAGCAATACCCCTACCAATAGCAAGATGACTTCCCATAATGCTAACTTCGACTGGCCCTGTGTTTGTATTTCTAATTACTTCAATTATCTTACCAGGCAATAAGCCCATCTCTTGAAGTCTTCTTTGAAAAGAAACTCCATGATGTTCAAAACCAATTACTCTAACTTTTTTACCCTGTCGAACTAATAAAAGCGCTTTTTTATTTTCCATTTCTACTCCCTTATAAGTTAGGATAACCTAACTTTTATTATATTATTATATATTGATATAATAAAAAATCAAGGGCTTGTATGACTTACATAAAATAATATTTTAAAGAAACGTCTCCCCACACACTTCTCTTGATTGCAAGAATAGAATTTTTGTGCGCCACTTTGCATAACACTAAGCGTGTCTTGAGCAAGTAGTTATTTCAGAGTTTCCAATTCTCAAAGACGATATGTTGAACAAGGTTCGGTAAGGCAGAAAACAAGATCTTTCAAAAAAATGAAAAATTGCCATACAATTTATAAGTATGGATTTTAAATACAAAAAGGTATAATAACCTTGAAAGGAGAGTGAAATATGGATAAAAATTTTCTCGAAAATGTTAATGCAGAAATAAAAAGACTCCATACAAAATCTGCTACTTCCTATTGGGGCCTTACAACAACAGGAAAAGAAGAGTACGGAGAAGAAATGCAAAAAGCCGAGATAGAGTTAAGATTGTATCTTGCAGACAAGGAAAAGTTTGATACTGTTAAAGAGTCAATGAGCCTTGAGCTCGACCCCATTGAAAAAAGAGAAATGAGGGTACTTTTTAATGAAATGCTCCCGAATCAATTACCAAAAGAAAGAATTGAGGAAGCAGTCAAGAAAGAAGTCAAAATAGAATCTCTATTCGCTAACTTCAGAGCGAAGATAGATGGTAAAGAAGTTTCAAACAATGAAATTACTGAGATACTTGAAAAAAGTACAGATAGCAAATTAAGAAAAGACGCATGGATTGCAGGAAAAGAAATAGGAGAAGAGATTGCTCCAAAACTTATTGAACTTATCAAAATCAGAAATGAAAATGCAAAAATATTGGGTTTCAATAACTACTATGACATGATGATGGAACTTCAAGAGCTTTCGACAGAACAAATACACTCAATGTTCAGGAGCTTTAAAGAACAGTCAGATGGTTTATTTAAAGAAATTAAAAACGATATAGACACAACTTTATCAGAGAAATTTAAAATAAGCCAGGAAGAAATTAAGCCCTGGCATTATGCAGATATCTGGTTTCAGGAAGTGCCCCAGATAGATACATACAATTACGATTCCATTTTAAAAGACAAAGACGTTGTAGCCCTCGTTAAAAAAACTTACGGTTCAATAGGCCTTGATATATCTGACATCATTGAAAGGTCAGATCTTTACGAAAGGAAAGGCAAGAATCAGCATGCATTTACTATTTCAATAGATACTGAAAATGACGTTAGAGTACTTGAAAACATTAGACCCAATGTGAAATGGGCAGAGACAACATTGCATGAATATGGGCATGCAATCTACGACAAGTATATTGATAAAGGCTTACCTGTTATTCTCAGAGGACCCGCACATACTTTTACAACAGAGGCCGTTGCAATGTTCTTTGGAAGAAGAGCAAGAGACGCAGAGTGGTATGGAAAAATTGTTAACCTCGACGAGTCAACCCTTAAAGAGATCGAGCCAAGACTTAAAAAACTTCTCAAATATCAACTTGCAATAACCGCAAGATGGATTATTGCATTTGTATTTTTTGAGAGGGCGCTTTATAAAAATCCTGAAAGAGAAGATTTAAACAACCTCTGGTACGATACTTTGCAGGAATTACAGTTTATAAAGGTGCCAGATGATAGAAGAAAACGTCCTGATTGGGCTGCAAAAATCCATTTCGGCATAGCCCCTGTTTATTATCATAACTATCTGCTCGGCGAGATGATGGCATCGCAGATGGAAAATTATGTAAGAGAGAATATTTCAAAAGAATTGATAAATAAGAATGTCGGAGAATTCTTTGTTGAAGGAATTTTTAAACCTGGATCTAAATACAGATGGGATGAGCTCATTGAAAAAACCACAGGAAAACCTTTAAGTCCTGAATTTCTTGCAAACCAGTTGAAGTAATTCAAAACGATAAAATTAAAGAGGGGCGTTAACGCCCCTCTTTTTTAATTCAACAATCTCTATTACGGATTTACAAAGGTAATCCTTCCATCAACAGTCACATCAATCTTCGGATGTACCTTTACATATTCAACAAGGTCATCTCTCATCCAATTTCCTGTAACCCATTTGGAGGATTTTGCTTCCTTGAACGATGCGTAGCCATCCCCACCTGCTGCCATGAAGTCATTTGTAACAACGGTATAAACTTTATCAGGGTCAATTGGTTTTCCATTAACAAGAACTTCGATAACTCTTGAGTTTGGTGCATTCTTAAGATTTACCTTTACTGTTATTCCTGAAATCTGCGGGAATCTACCTTGTACAGTTTCAACCATAGAGAATCCATTTTCGAGCGCTGCAGTAATCTGTTTACCAGTGAGTTCAAGTTTCACAAGAAGGTTATCAAACGGAAGAATTGTATAAATACTACCAATAGTTATAGGGCCTTTAGGTATACTTGCCCTAATGCCTCCACCGTTTGTAATTGCGATATCTGCACCTGAAACAACCCTCATCCAGTCAGCAACAAAATCACCAAGATTTGTCTCTTTAATTCTTATATCAGGCCTATTACCAATTAGGTCAACAAGTGCTTCACCAATTACTTCGTCCATCTTAGCCTTTAATTGGGTATTGTATGGATCAATGATTCCTTTGATTGTTGGGTCTTCGGCAAAGGAGTCGGTAATTGGAATGAGATTGTATCTAAAGCTAACTACTTTTGCGCCAGTCGGAGTCGCTACAAACTCAACAACTTCTTTACCTACATTATTACCGTAGCTTCCGGTTTGTACAATTGGAATTCCGTTAACAACATCGGGCTTCGTGAGAACAGTATGTGAGTGCCCACCAATAATCAGGTTAACATTGGAAATCTTAGCCGCAACAGTTTTATCAACGTCGTATCCAAGGTGAGAGAGAACAACACAGTAATCAACTTTGTCCTTAAGTGACGTCGCGTAGTTATTGATTGTAGCAGTTGGATCAAGAACCGTAAGTCCTTCAATGCCTGTTGGATTAACAAGAATTGGGAGTTCAGTTGTGTCAACACCGATAAATCCAATATCTACAAATCCAATACTTTTGATTGAATAAGGTGAAAGTATTGTCTTGTTGGTGTTAGAATCAACAATATTAGCATTTATATACTCGTAATTTGCAGGAGCAGTAATCTCTTTAAACTTTGCATATCCCCAGTCAAACTCGTGGTTACCTGTTGTTGCAATATCGTATCCCATTGCATTGTAAACTTCAATTACATCTTTACCGTAGAAGAATGCGCCTATTGGAGGACCACCTCCAATGATATCACCTGCATCGACAAGGAGCGTCCTTGGGTTATATGCCCTTTCCTTCTCTACTAAAGTGTATATTCTTGCAGATCCACCTATTGGCCTCTTTGTGGTTGCATCAGTGCTCCCTAAAAGATACATGTGGAAGTCATTGGTATGGAGGATCGTAACCGTTGGGAATCTCAGAGTAACTATAAATGACGCAGTTATACCCTTCGTAATTGTTCCTTTTGGATTGTCAGTAGACTTGAATGCTCCAAGTTCAACTGCCTTGTTGAAGTTCGAAGAAAGACCTCCCTGATCCATCTTAAATAACCTGAAGAAGATCGTTGCGGCTTCTGCTCTCGTAATAGTTGCATCTGGTCTAAATGTGCCATCTCCGTAACCTTTTACATAACCTCTCTTAGCAAGGGCTTCAACATATGGCGCAGAAGCATCTAAAGCACTCAAATCCTTAAATGAGTACTTTTTAAGACCTCCCCAGGGTATAATTTCTGGCATGAATGATCTTACTGCAAGTATTGCAAATTCTCCCCTTGTCATAATCTTATCTGGCAGGAAGCCATCGGGTAAGAGTGTATCAACAACGCGTCTTCTAACAAGAGTATCAATGTCTCCCCTGTATTCACTTGTAATATAATCAGGAATTAACTTCCAGTTATTATCTGCTTCTGGAGAAATCACCTTCACCTTCTTGATATATTCAATCATGTAGTTACGGATTTCATCGACAGACATCCAAAGGGTTGGGGCTCCTCCAATCATCTTATAGCCACCGCCGCCGTTACCACGGTAGTTATTTACAGCAAGCTTAAACTCATCATCTGGCTTAACAGGTCTTCCTTTATACACAAGAGAAACAACCCTTTGACCAACAGGTTTTGAAATATCAACAACATAGTCAAGCCCCTGGACTGTGTCGAAGTTGTAAGCCCTGATATTCGGGTTCGCAAGAGGTGTATCTGTCTTTCCGAAATCATAGGTGTAATAATATTGATATGACCATTCAAGTGCGTCTTTGACTTGCTGTCCTGTAACTTCCTTTGTCCAAAGAGTATTATCATAGATATAAAGTGAATATACATCCCTTACCCTAATTGGTCCCTTTTTCCAGACGGGTGCTACGGTTGGAAGCATTGCAGCAATTGAGATATCAGCGCCTGTCACATCAAGCTGAACATTATGAATGATGTCAAGCATCGCATTGTCCTGTAATCTGCAAAGTGTACCATCGATATCATCAGCTGCCTCACCGATTACCGAATCAACATAAGCAACCGTTGTATCATGATAGTCTTTTGCTACATCAAGTACTTCCTGGGCGGCAGCAACATCTTTAGTTACAGCAAGATTGGTTCCTTCCTTCTTTACAACTTTCCACTTACCTCCATCTTTTTCAAGGGTGATGTCAAGTTTTGCAAGTGCCTGCCCCCAGCAAGAGGGTTGAACACAGAGGACGCCATTTCTAATGAACGGGGCAATATTATAATGGTCATGCCCCGTAATCATCACGTCAATCTGAGAACCGTATTTTTGAATGATTGCATCTGCAACGTTTCCTTCACGCACAGGAGTAAGATACTTAAAATTTTTAACATCATTTCCAAATTCAAAGCCAAAATGTGCAGAAATGACAAGCACATCAACCTGAGGACGAACTTCAGCAATCCATTTTCCTGCTTCCTCAACTGAGTCGTTAAACCAGTGCCCTTTGAGATTGTATGATGGTGTAACAGTGTTAGATTCAGAAGTAGTTAAACCTATGACTCCGACCTTCACACCGCTAACATCTTTAATAACATAGGGTGTCATTGCATATTCACCCGTATCCTTCTCCACCATGTTTGCTGAGAGAATCGGAAATTTTGCATCCTTTGCTACCTTCTGAAGCCAGTCCCAGCCGTAATCCTGAATTTCATGGTTTCCTACAACCATTGCATCGTAGCCCATGTAGTTCATCACGGCCATCATAGGGTGAGTTTTATCTGGATCAACCTTTGTGTAATAGTATACAAGTGGAGTTCCCTGAATAGCATCACCGTTACTTATAAGGATAGAATTTGGATTTTCTGCTCTAACTTGTTTGACAAGCGTATAAACCTTTGCAAGGCCTCTTTCTGCAGATTTCAAAGTGTAGTAGTCAATTGGGTAAACATTTCCATGCTCATCAGAGGTAGCCATAATCGTAACCTTCGTAGAAGTTTGAGCTTTTGTAATAGGAGCAATGAATGACAGAAACGAAATCAGCATCGCTGCTACAACTAACA